>CALUYP010000022.1 GCA_944325055.1 uncultured Elusimicrobiales bacterium
AAACGGATTCGCCATTTTATTGTTTGAGCAAAGCGAGTTATAAAATGGCCCGTTTGGAAGTGATTTTTATAGGACGCTGGGGCGGCAATCTTTTTCGTACTTTTTCTTTTGTAAGAAAAAGTACCCCTTCCAGGGGGTGGAACTCAATACCCGTTCATCCGATTGGTTTAAGCCACACTGTTTTTGCGCTGTTGCACTCTTACGGAAACGACGGGCCAGAGCCTGGCCCCCCGACTCTATGCCCGTTCATCCGATTGGTTTAAGCCACACTGCTTTACTAGGCCACTCTCTTTTCAAAAAACACTTGCCCGGCTAGAAATTAAAAATATTCTCGTTTCTTTAAAATTTTACTTACCGTATTCCCATGGAAAAAAGCAGTTCCTAACATATCAAGAAGCAATATAAAATCGCAAAAAAAAGGAAATAGCTCCGCTTGAGGATTAAAACTTTGCTACAATGAAGAAAATAAAATTGAAATTGAATAAATCAAAAAGGAGAAAACACCATGAGTATCAAATTAGACGTCTCCCAAATGCCTGTTTCCACTTTTACCTGCGGTCCCAGCCAGGGACATCCCGTCATCCGCCAAACGCCCGTCTGCAAGACCGAATTTGAACGCAGTCACCGTGCTAAAGACATCTCTACGGACGGTCTATACAAAGAAGCAGTCGAAAATTTACGAAAACTATTATCGTTGCCGCAAGATTATACTGTGCTTTTCTTTTTAGGCGGCGCCACACCGGCGATGGACGCTGTTATTTGGAACTTGACCAAGAACTCCGTTTCCGGTCTTTCCTTTGGCGCGTTTTCCAAGCTTTGGGCCAAAAAAATTACTTCCCGTCTGGAAGAAAATGTGGTACGATCCATTCGGGAAGCGGGCGAAAATGAATTTTTTCCCAAAGAAAAACCGGATTACAACGCCAGTCTGGTTATACTAACCCCGAATGAAACTTCCACCGGAACCCAAATTCCGGACAGTTATCTAGAAGAAGCGTGGAAATCCAAAGGGGAAGACACGCTAATCGCTTGGGACTGCACCTCTTGCGCCGGCGGACGCAATTTGCCAAAAAATAAATTTGACGTCATGCTCTTCTCCATGCAAAAATGTTTTGGCGTAGGCGGCGGCTCCAGCGTGATTATTCTGAGTCCCGCTGCAGTCAAACGCTTAGAAGAGGTAAAAAAATACCGCACCATTCCTTATGCATTGGATTTATCCGAAGCCGTCGCCAAAGCCCAGGAAAAATGTCAGACCGTCAATACTCCGTCCACCACCAACATATGGATGTTTAATGAAGCGTGCAAATGGATGAATGAAAACGGCGGTATCCAAGCGATGGACGCCCTTTGCCGCAAACACGCCCAATATCTGTTGGACTGGGCCGCTAAAACGGACTATCTGGCCCCTTTGATTAAAGATGAAGCATACCGTTCTTATACTACTTTAACGCTGGAAGTAACCGATCCCGCCGTCAAAGACGCCGATATATCGGCCGCCTTAAAAGCCACCGGACTAGCCAACTTGGCAGACGGAATCAAAAAGTATTCTTCCGTTAAACAGAACTCGCTTCGTATTGCGTGCTTCCCGTTTGTGGACATTCAAGGAACGGGCGAATATCAAAAACTTACTGCGGCGGTGGATGAAATTGTACGCCAGCTGCGCCAGGAGGCTGCCAAATGAAAATTCTAATTGCAGACAAATTTCCTTCCCATTGGAAAGAAGTACTCGCCCAACAAGGCCACCAGATTACGGATAATCCCGCTTTAGACGAAAACACCTTGCCGGCTGCCATCGCGGACAATGAGGTTCTTATCGTTCGCAGCACCAAAGTGCCTGCCCCGGTAATAGAGGCCGGGAAAGATTTGAAACTCATCATCCGCGCCGGCGCCGGATACGACACCATTGACACCGCCTTTGCCGCTCAGAAAGGCATTGCGGTTTGCAACTGTCCCGGCACAAATTCCATTGCCGTAGCCGAACTAACGATGGGACTTATGCTCGCGCTGGACAGACGCCTCTACCACAACACGCGCGATCTGCACGCAGGCATATGGAATAAATCCGAATACAGCAAATCAAAAGGGATTTTCGGCCGGACATTGGGCATTATCGGTCTTGGCAACATCGGCAAAGAAGTGGCCAAACGGGCCCAGGCTTTTGGGATGAAAGTGGTTGCTTACGATCCGTATGATAAACCGGAATTGTTTACTTCGCTTCATATTACCCCGGAACCGGACATTTACACGCTGGCCGGCCTTTGCGACGTCATTACCGTACATTTGCCCGATACCCCGCAAACACACGGAATATTCAATAAAAAATTTTTTGACGCCATGAAAGACGGCGCCACTTTCATCAATACGGCACGCGGCGGATTGGTGGTTACCAAAGATCTGGTGGAAGCAATCAAAAATAAGCATATCCGCGCGGCGCTCGATGTATACGAAACAGAACCCAAAGCAAACGATAAAGTATTTGATTTTTCCCCCTTTCAAGGCGCGGACAATTTCTATGGCACGCACCATATCGGCGCCAGCACCGACCAAGCACAGGACGCCGTAGCACAACGCGCAGTGGAAATTATCAATGAATACGCCGCCAGCGGCAAATTTTTATTTCGGGTGAACTAATGGCTACGATTAAACCTTTCCGGGCTTTTCGTCCCAGCGGAAATGCCGACAAAATTGCATGTCCGCCTTATGACGTATTAAACTCCGCCGAGGCGCGCCGGATGGCACAAGGCAATCCGTATTCGTTTTTGCATATCGATAAACCGGAAATCGATCTGCCCGAGAATATCGATTTGTACGCGCCGGAAGTGTACCAAAAGGCCAAAGAAAATTTGGAACGCTTTATCCAAACCGGCGTTTTAAAACAAGAGGAAAAACCTTGTTTTTACGTATATGCACAGACCATGAACGGACGCACCCAGTACGGTTTAGTGGCAGCCGCTTCATGCGAAGAATACGACAAAGGAATCATCCGCAAACACGAACTTACCCGCAAGGATAAAGAAGATGACCGAACCCGTCATGTAGCCGCTTTGAGCGCTACGACCGGACCGGTGTTTCTAACTTATCCGGATCAACCGGAGATTGACCGTAAGATTGCGCAGATTACCTCTGAATTCCCCGTTTATGATTTTACCTCTGACGATGGAATTAAACATACTGTTTGGGTTATTGATAATCCGCTGGATATCCGATTTCTAATGGATGCTTTCACCCAAATTCCTATTCTCTACATTGCCGACGGACATCATCGTTCCGCCGCCGCCGCGAACGTCGCGCGCGAACGCAAAGCGCATAATCCCAAACATACCGGTTCGGAAAACTATAACTTCTTCTTAAGCGTTATTTTCCCCGCCAAACAGCTGTATGTGATGGATTATAACCGGCTGGTAAAGGATTTAAACGGTCTGTCCAAAGAAGCATTTTTGGCTAAAGTTTCAGATAAGTTCGACATCACTGAAACAGGTCGGGAAAAACCCCAAAAGCGCCATGACTTTGGAATGTATCTGGAAGGAAAATGGTATACGTTAACAGCCAAAAAAGGGGACTATGACGCCGCCGACCCGGTTGCCGCGTTGGATGTAAGTATTCTGCAGGAAAATCTTCTAAGCCCTATCTTGGGGATCGGGGATCCGCGTACGGATAAACGCATTGATTTCGTAGGCGGTATACGCGGTATAGGAGAATTAAAAAAACGGGTGGACGGTGGAGGATGGAAAGTGGCTTTTTCCATGTTTCCTACTTCTATGGAAGAATTGATGAAAGTGGCGGACGCACATAAAATTATGCCGCCCAAATCCACTTGGTTTGAACCAAAACTACGCAGCGGGCTAATTATTTATAAATACGAAAATAAATAATTTTTCAAAAATATCCCCGGCGTAATAACCGGGGATATTTTTTACCAATATGTAAAAT
>CALUYP010000023.1 GCA_944325055.1 uncultured Elusimicrobiales bacterium
ATGAAAAATCCGCAATCTTTTACCTGTCTGGAAGAATTAAAAGAAGTGCTGGGGCAGGAGAAAAAACATTTTTCTACGGGGCTACTGTATAAGTATGACAATAAAGCGTTTCGAAAAACGTTGGATAAGTTATATCAGCCGACGAAATTGTCCAAAAGCGAATTTTTGGAGTTGGTGTTAGAATTTAAAAAATAAATAGATGTTGGCGGATTTCTTTATCTGGAAGTTTCCGGCCAACCTATTTTGCGGGTGGATGTAAAAATGCCTTTATTTGTGCCTAAAATAGAACATCTCGGCAAGCAGAGTTATTCGGCGCCGGACTTATATGTGGCCAATCCGAAGAAGACGGTAATCGGTTCTTTTACGTCGATTGGAAGCCGGGTGCGGATCGGGCACGGAACGCATCCACAAGACTATCTTTCCACCTCTCCCTATCTGTATCTGGACCGGCTGGGATATAAGACGGAGCAGACGGTTTCCCACAATGAATGGGAGGAATTGGCGCCCGTGTGGATTGGAAGCGATGTATGGATTGGGGATGAGGTGATTATTAAGAATGGGGTGCGGATTGGACATGGGGCGATTGTCGGCGCCAAGGCGTTGATAACCAAAGACGTGCCGCCTTATGCGGTAGTTGCGGGGGTGCCGGCTCAGATTTTGCGTTATCGTTTTCCGGCGGAAATTATTAAAAAATTATTAAGACTGAAATGGTGGACTTTGCCCAATGATAAAATTAAGCAGATTCCTTATGATGATATTGAGGCTGCCATCCAAAAAATAGAACAATTTAGAACTAAAAGATGTGATTAGGGTTTATGAAAACAGAATATAAAAAATGGATTAAGCAGAATGCACTGGTTAAAAATTTTATCCGCATGTGGCCTTATATTAAGCCGTATTGGTTCCGGGCCGCTTTAGGAGTGGCATTAACGGTGCCGGTAGGAGCGTTGGACGGGGTGGTGGCGATGTTTTTAAAGCCGTTTATGGATAAAGTGATGGTAGACAAACAGCCGCATTTTTCATCCATGATTCCGTTTTTAATTGTAGGATTTACCGTAGTGCAAGGAACTCTCATTTATACGTCTAACTACCTCAATACTTGGGTGGCTAATAAAATTACGATTGGCGTCAAGCGCAAACTATACGAAAAACTCCTTTCTATGGATTCGTCTTATTTTGACCGTAATAATTCCGGAACGATTTTAATGCGCTATTCGCACGATGCCGAAATTGCTTCCACCGGACTCATTGATAACTTGAAACAGTTTTTGTCCAAAACATTTTCTTCCATCTCCTTGGTGTTTGTATTGTTATATAACTCTTGGCAGCTGGCGTTAATTGCCATTGCGGTATTGCTGTTTTTTATTTATCCGATGGCGGTGGTGCGCAAGAAGATGAAGGAAATTATGACTAAAACGGTTGGAAACTTGTCCTATGTGATGACCATTTACAATGAAACTTTTTCCGGCAATAAAACGATTCGTTCTTTTACGCTGGAAGAAGAATTCAAAAATCGTTTTCACAATGTTACGGATATGACGTTTTCGCTGGCGATGAAATTGGTCAAAGGCACAAACTGGCTCTCGCCGCTGATGCATATCATTATGTCTATCGGGATTGCGCTTGTGATCGGATACGGGAGCTATTTGATCGTCAGCGGCACGATTACCAGCGGTAACTTTGTGGCATTTATTGCGGCGCTTATGATGCTGTATACGCCGCTTAAATCGGTGGGGAATAACTATATTTCCATCCAAAATTCATTTCTCGCCATAGACCGTATCTTTAACATATTGGACTTACAGCCAACGATTAAAGATTTAGCTCAGCCCAAAGAGCTGGGAGAAATCGCTAAGAATATCACCTTTGAACACGTTTATTTTGAGTACACGCCCGGACGGGAAGTATTGCACGATATTAATCTGGAAATTCCGGTTGGAAGCACGTTGGCCTTGGTAGGTAATTCCGGCGGTGGAAAAACTACCATTTCGGCCTTGCTGCCGCGGTTGTATGATATAAAAAAAGGTGCTATTAAAATTGATGGTTCAGATATTAAAGATATTTCCCAAAAATCTTTGCGTAAACATATTGCCATGGTATTCCAGGATAATTTTTTGTTTTCAGGTACGGTGCGCGAGAACGTGTTATTGGGGAATGAACAGGCGGATGAGCCGGCTATTTGGCAGGCCTTAAAAAATTCCTGTTTAGACGAATTTGTAAAAGGGCTTCCACAGGGACTGGATACGCAGATCGGAGAACGCGGTATTTTGCTTTCCGGTGGTCAAAAACAACGTTTGGCTATTGCGCGTGCGTTTGTAAAAAATGCGCCTATCGTCATTTTGGACGAAGCCACCAGCGCCCTAGACAATAAATCGGAGAGGGTGGTGCAGGAAGCTTTGGATAATTTGATGAAGAACCGTACTGTTATCGTGATTGCCCACCGGTTAAGCACCATTCAGAATGCGGATAAAATTGTGGTGATTAATGACGGAAAAGTGGCCGAACAAGGAACTCACGAAGAATTATTGAAATTACATGGCGCTTATTATACACTGTATTCTATGCAATTTAAAAAACAGGAAGCTAACAGTTGAGCTATAGTATGTATCAAGCCGGAGACATCGAAGTTTTTATTTTTGCACATAACCGTGCGGCTTTCTTACGGGAAACGCTTGAATGCTATTTAGGGCAAACCGTGACCGGATTTCGCTTGGTTATTTTGGCAAATGGCCCCACTCCGGACGTCGCCGCGGTGTCCAAGGAATATGCAGCGAAAGGGGTGGATACCATTACCGAGCGGAAAGTCCTCAATGTCCACGGATGCGTGAGCCGGTGCAGAGAATTGGCTTCTCGTCCAATTACCATTATGGCGCATGATGATGATTTGATACATCCTGCTTATGTGGAAACGGTACTCAAGTGTTATAATCAGGTACCGAATTTAAATATGGTATTGTCTGCGATGGGGGAATGGGACGAAGAACCGTTTTCACGAGAATATCATTCCCATTTTGTATTGTTAAACCGGGCAGAGTTATCGGCATATATTTTTATTGGGGAACCGTTTGCATTTAGTTCGAGCAGTTACAAAACGGAAGCGTTAAAAAAGTCTCCCGGTCCTGATTTCTCGCGTTTTGGAAAAGTAAATGACGTGCCGTTTATGTTAGGCGTATGTGGGGATCAAAAAGCCGTGGTGTTACAATTTCCTTTTGTAAAATGTCGTTCGCATAAGGCCCAAGACAGTAAAAATTTCGTTACCGGACCTACGGCGGAAGAATGGATTTCTTTGGATCTGTGCCACAAGGAAATAATGGGTCATGGAGGGAGGAGAATACAATTAGCCCATATCTGCAATTCCTTTCATAGATTAAAAATGGCGTGGTGGGCTTGGTGTGTATGTGAGCACAGTAAAATGAATTTTTGGCAATATATGAAATTGGCTTTTCGAATGGGAGAGATGGATGTAAAAAGATGTTTATTAGGAGGCATCTTACATGGTAATATTCGGCAGAAAGTATCCGAAAAACTGTGTTCTTTTAAAATAAAAGAACTAAAATAAAAAATAATCTTTTTATCCAACCAAATTAAACACTTTATGAATCTTCGTCAAATTAAACATATTATTTTATTATTGTTACTAGCAGGGACTGCTTTGTTTTTCACCAAAGGATTTTGGTTTTTTGCCGAGAAAGGGATATCTGTTTCTTTTACCAGCCAGGCGCAGCGGCCGGTGGCTTATCAGGTGTTTTATACTACTTCTCAAGAAAGATCTTTTAATTCCGAAGAAAAGGTTACACACGATGTTGAAGCTGGAAAACAACAAGTAAGGATCCTGCTGCCCGTAGAAAAAATATTGCGTTTTCGGCTGGATTTGGGGCAGTTCCCGAAAGCGGTCACTTTGTCGGATTTGAAGGTAAGCGGAGATAAGACGGTTTCTATGGGAAATCTGTCCGATTTTACGCTTCATGAGATAGATTCTTCTAAGCAGGACGGAAGATATTTTAGGCTTACTTCAAACCAGCCGGATCCGTATATAATCTATAAATCTCCACTCAACTTACAGGCGAAGTGGCAGGGGAGGATAGATTATTATATCTTCTTTATCATTTTGGTAATCGGTTTGCTGGCGGCGCATAAAATCGTTCAGTATTTAGCGCAATTTAAATTTAAGGAAAAAACCAGCCGGATTGATATCGTGTTTGTGACGGTGTTTTTTGTACTTTTGTTTATTCCGATGATGAAGATATCGGACGCGGCAAAATCGGAAAAAGAAAACCGCATGCTGGCCAAATATGTACCGTTTATTCAAAATAATCAGATAAATCTCAAATACAGCACGAATTTTGAATCGTGGTACAATGACCGGTTTTTCGGACGGGATTTTTTAATTAATATATACGATTCATTGGAGCGGAAACTGAACCCGGGACGTGGCAATAAACGGGTATTAATGGGAAAAGACGGCTGGCTGTTTACGCGGCTTTGGAATTCGGAAAACATGTATCGTCATGCCAATTTATTTACGGAAGAAGAATTGCAGACTATCGGAAAGAATCTGACGGAATTTGTAGCAGAAGCCAAAAAACGGGGGATTAAAGAAGTCTATTTTTATCTGTCCAATGATAAAGAAAGCTTATATGGGGAATACTATCCTGCGTGGATTAAACAGCTTTCCCAGCCTTCGCGCTTGGAACAATTATATGGATTTATAAAAGAGAATTATCCAGAAATTAAGGCTTTTAACTTTGCTAATCAGTTAAAGGAAGTGAAAAGAGGGGGAGAGATCCTATTTTTTAAAGCAGGGACGCATATGAATCCTTTGGGTGCTTTTTATGAATATCATTTTTTGATGCAGGAAGTTCAAAAAGACTTTCCGGAGTTAAATCCGCTTTCTTTGCAGGATTTTACAATGAAAACGGAAATTTTTGATGATAAAGATCTATACCGCGGGTTGAATTTGTCGGAAGCAACATATAACAATAAACATCTGCAAAATAAGCGTTTGTATCCTAAGGTAGGGTCAGGCGCTAAAGTGCAGGAACGCAGGGATGGCTCTTATATCCATATTACGACCTTGAATTCCAAATCCAGGAACAATTATTATTTAATGACGATTAACGATTCTTTTATGGAAAGACATCGCCCGTATTTGCAGCCCACTTTTAAAAAGATGGATATGAATTTTTTTGGAGACGGGGGGGCTTTTGAAATACCGTCATTGCAATGTGGTTATATCAACTCTGCTAAACCTGATTTTTTGGTAGTTGGTATGACAGAGCGTTTTTTAGACCGTTTCTTAACGCTTAAATATCCATGTGTCGATAGATAAAAAGGATAGTACAACGCCACACCAATCGTGATTTATGAATACAATAAAGGAGAATCTATAAATGCTATTTTCATCAATGACTTTTGTCTTTTTATTTTTGCCGATTGTTTGCGCCGTCTATTTTTTGGTGCGTAAGGATTTGCGTAATTATGTTTTGCTGTTAGCCAGTGTTCTGTTCTATGCCTGGGGCGAGCCGCGCTACCTGGCGATTATGATTTTGACGATTCTCATCAACTATCTGGGCGCACTGGGGGTAGCCCGGCTGGATACGGAAAATACCCAGCAATACCGCAAACTGCTGTTGGGCGGCGTGATTGTTTTAAACTTGGGGCTTCTGTTCTATTTTAAGTATTTTAATTTCTTTGTTGATAACCTCAATGCCGTGTTTACCAGCAATTTTGATGTAATTAATGTGGTAATGCCAATCGGTATTTCCTTCTATACCTTTCAGGCCATTAGTTATGTGATAGATGTGTACCGGCGGGAAGTGCCCGTCCAGAAAGATGTGTATAAGCTGGCGTTATATATTTGTTTATTTCCGCAGTTAATTGCTGGCCCGATTGTAAAGTATTATACGGTGGCGGATCAGATTGAAAGCCGCACGGTTACCTTTGATAAAGTTTCTTACGGGGTAAAACGGTTTATCATCGGGCTTGCCAAAAAAATGCTGTTAGCCAATACCATGGGTGCCGTGGCGGACAGTATTTTTAGTCAGCCGGTAACCGCCTTTGATACGCCTACGGCTTGGCTGGGTGCGGTGGCATATTCGTTGCAGTTGTTTTACGATTTCAGCGGATATTCGGATATGGCCATAGGGCTGGGTTCTATGTTTGGGTTCAAATTTTTGGAAAACTTTAATTATCCCTATATTTCCAAATCCATTACCGAGTTTTGGCGCCGGTGGCATATTTCGCTTTCCACCTGGTTCAAGGAATACTTGTATATTCCGCTGGGCGGAAACCGGGTAGCGCCGTGGCGGATGTATGCCAACTTATTTATCGTCTTTTTCGCAACGGGTATTTGGCACGGCGCCAGCTGGACCTTTATTGTGTGGGGCTTGTTCCACGGGGCTTTTATTATTTTTGAAAAAGCCACCGGCTGGCACAAAAAAGAAGGCGGGCTGTGGTTGGGAGCATGCCAGCATTTGTATTGCATATTGGCATTTGTAATTGGCTGGGTATTTTTTCGGGCAGATAATTTAACTTATGCCGTGGATTACCTTAAAAATATGTTTGGGTTAATATCAAGCCATAATATCGCTTATACCGCCGCCTATTATGTGGATAATATCAAAATCATTTCCTTGGTGGCCGCTTTGCTGTGTGCCATGCCGATTTTTACCAAGATGTTGGAAGTGAATGATAAACATAAAATTGCCAAAAGTTTGATAAATATCTGGCTAATGATTTTATTTATTTTATCCGCTTCCAGTATTGCTTCTTCGACCTACAACCCATTTATTTATTTTAGATTCTAATTTCAATGCATGCTTTCAACACAAAGCCGCGTACAATAGGCGCGGCTTTATTGTTTGAATGAAAAAATCTTAAAAAACAGTTTCTTCCGTTGACAAACCCGTCAGTCTGGGGATATGCTTCATTCTTAAAATTTTCACTCTCGGCTTATTCTATGTAGAAACTGTTATTTTGATATACTATTTTATCTGTTGATTTACCCAAGCTGGGCTACATCTTTAGGAGGGGAATACTATGGGAAAACAAGGTATGGCCGGCCATAAGACATTTCGTTCTTTTATGATTCAAAATAAACAGTTGGCGGAAGTAGCCCGCGGGACTCGAATAGCGGATTTGGTTTTTAAAAATGCTGCTTATGTGAATGTTTTTACCAATCAAGTGGAAACGGGGGATGTGGCAATTGCCGCTGGATTCATAGCGGGTATAGGCAATTACCAGGGGCGCCAAGAGATAGACCTGCAAGGGCGCGTATTGTTACCGGGGTTTATTGACGGGCATATTCATTTGGAGTCCTGCTTAATTTCTCCAACGGAATTTGTCAAAGCCGTGTTGGTACATGGAACTACTGCTGTTATCATCGACCCGCACGAAATTACCAACGTTATGGGAACAAACGGCCTAAGATATATGTTGCAGGCAACGGAAAACCTGCCGGTAGATGTTTTTTTTATGTTGCCCTCCTGTGTGCCGGCTACCCCGATGGATGAATCCGGAGCCTATTTAACTTGGCGCGATATAGAACCGTTTTACCAACATCCCCGCGTATTGGGATTAGCGGAAATGATGAATTATTACGGTGTAATAAATGGGGATAAAACCGTGCTGTCAAAATTGGCTGCGGCCCAAAAAAAAGGTAAACGTATAGACGGGCACGCCCCGGGACTGGGGGGAAAAGAGTTAAATGCCTATATTGCCTGCGGCATTGGCTCGGATCATGAGTGTTCTACTCTTTCGGAAGCCAAGGCCAAATTATCCCGGGGGCAGTACATTATGATTCGAGAAGGTACTGCCGCTCAGAATCTGGCTGCTCTATCCCCGTTGCTTACGCCTCCGTATGCCCAGCGTTGCCTTTTCTGTACGGATGATAAGCACCCCAATGATTTACTCAATAAAGGGCATATTGATTACATTGTAAGACAGGCTGTACAACGGCATGGAATAGATCCTATCTTAGCGGTAAAAGCGGCCTCGTTGCAAGCCGCCCAGTATTTTCATTTAGATAACCGCGGCGCAATTGCTCCGGGCTATTTGGCTGATTTGCTAGTAGTTGATGATTTGCAGAATTTGCAAGTACAGCAAGTGTGGAAGAAAGGTGTTTGTTTTTATGAGGGGGGACAACTCCTTTCCTTTAATACTCCTTCCATATCTACCCGCTTGGATCAAGCCGCCCGGCGTACCTTTCACATCCAACCCGTGATGGAGAAACGGTTTGAGAGTAAAAAAGAATTAGGGATTATCGGATTAATTCCGGGAGAAATTATCTCTACCGATAACGGATTGGCTAAACATATAGATGTAAAAAAAGACATTTTAAAAATAGCCGTTATAGAAAGGCATCACAATACCAAACATATGGGGTTGGGATATTTGCAAGGCTACGGCCTTAAAAGCGGTGCGGTGGCTACTTCCGTGGCACATGATTCCCACAATTTAATCGTTGTTGGAACGAACGAGGCAGATATGGCGGTCGCAGCCAATCAGATTATTCTCCAACAGGGAGGAATTGTCGTGGTAGATAACGGACAAGTGATAGCCAATGTGGTATTAGAAATAGCTGGGCTTATGAGTGATGTTCCTTTGCGGAAAATGAACGAACAATTGGAAAATGCTAAAATGCAGGCCAAAAAATTGGGTGTCAAAGAAGGAATTGATCCGTTTATGACGCTGAGTTTTATTTCGCTTCCGGTTATTCCTTCTTTGCGCCTAACTACGCGCGGATTAGTGTGGGTATAACCGATATCATGGGGCGTGCGGGAGGACTTTTCTCCCCGGTTAAGAAGGGCGGAAAAATGCGGTTGTTTTTATTAGACTTAAATACGCATAAACTGTGCAGTTGCATTGTCTGTAAGAGACTTTTTGGTTCTTGAGAGCTCTTTTCTTTTTTGGGGTATGATTACAGAATTTACTTTGTGTTGAAGTATGGTAAATAGAGATCAAAAAGAGGGAAACCGAGCAAGCCGACATGAATTCTCTTATTTAAGCGTCAATATCTTTTGCAGGGACTTCTTAGGCAACAAAAAACCACGCTTTTGCGTGGTTTTAAATGGTGCGCCCAACAGGAATCGAACTTGTATCTTCAGCTCCGCAGGCTGACACTCTATCCATTGAGCTATGGGCGCTTAAATTAAATCGTAACGATTCCAATACTTCCTATTCTTTATATTATTTTAACATTTTTATCTTTCTATTTCAATTTAATTTATTTTTAAGGCCCCTCTCTAATTTGATGTTATTTTCTTATTCTTTTCTATTGGCAAACTGCTATAATAAAAGTATGAAAGACGAAAAAACAGGTACCTATGTGTACGATAAAAAATTAGGGAAAATGGTTAAAATATCCGACCGTATTCCGTCAGTAAAAAAATCCGGCGGATCTTGTTGCGGCGGTTGTTGCGGCCATTGTGGCTGTCATGACGAGTGAGCAATCTTCTCTTTCCAACACTTCTTTACCTTCATCCGCCGGTCAAAATTTATTTTTGCAGGCTTTGGGTGGTTTATTAACGGTATTACAGAAGGTGTTTCTTCCCCATTTAGCGGCGGGAATGGGGTTGTTTATTATGACCGCTTATGTAACGTATAGTTTCTTGATCCAGCCCCTGCATTTGCCTAAAACAATGGAATGGGGAATGGTCTTTCTAGTTTTGGGAGTATACGCATTATTTTTTTTCCTCTATTCTTTTGTTACCGCCAATATCTTTGCCCTGCGATCCGCGTGTGCTGTTTGGGATAATTTTATTGATGATATGCTGGAGTTGATTAAAGAGAGGGTAACTTCGAAAATTGCCAATATGAACGAAGGAATTGCTAAAGAGCAAGCCAAAGTAGTAGTGGCTGGGAGCATAAGCGAAGTGGCGGGAATATTTAGTAATTATGAACGCAAATCTTGGTTGCGTTGGATTTCTGCTGTATTGTTGGGAATCGTGACTTTTGCAATGCGTTCGGTATTGTTGGCCCGGATTATCAAAATTTCAGGGAAAACGGTTCAATTGGGAAAGATTTTTGCAGGACGGGCCGCTTTGGTGGGAGCAGTGTTTTTAAACTTACGGTTATTTTCCACTTTATTATTATGGTTTTTGTATGCGGCGGGTGTATTGATGGTGCTCATTAATTTCCTTTTTGTGTTTTGGCTTAAATAAATAGTTAAATAGATCCGATGATGCGTAACATATTAATTACATTATTATGCGTGACCAGCTTATTTTCAGCCGGATTTGCACAGACGGCTGCACAGTTGTTTACCCAAGCTAAATCAGAGAAAAATCCAAATACGCAAATAAAACTATTAAACAAAGTAATTGCCAAGTCTCCCCGTTTGGCGGACGCTTATCACTACCGGGCAGACGCTTATCTAAGTTTAGGTCGGAATAAACAGGCGTTGGCGGATTATTCCAAAACTATTTCTTTGCGCCCGAAAGATGCGTTTCGCTATTATGCGCGTGGGCTGGCTTATCAGAAAATGGGCCGCTTTTCTTTAGCCCAAGCGGATTTTACAAAAGCTATCGCTTTAAAACCGGCTTACCGAAATTTTTATTTGGCGCGGGCGCGGGCGAATGTATCTTTGGAAAAATATGAGGCTGCCCTGCGGGATTATAAAAAATATTTCGGAAAGAGAAAAATTTCTGCTTCCATGTCAAAGGAAATCATTCCGGTGTATTTGGGGGCGTACCGTTACGAAGAAGCCATACAACAATTGGAACAGTTGCAAGCCGCCGGAGATGATTCTGCCGATCTGTATTTTTGGTGGGGACGCATTTACTCCGGACAGAATCGTCTGGATGAAGCGGTTTCTGCCTACAGTAAAGCCATTAACCGAAATCCTTCTCACGCACAGGCTTACCGTTATCGGGCAGGCGCATTTAAAGATATGGGAGATAAACCTGCGGCATTGGAGGATTATACCGTTCTGTTAAAACTTCAGCCGGAGGCTATTTTTTATAACCGACGCGGGCTTGTGTACGAAGAAATGAAACAGTTTAAAGAAGCCGCCCAAGATTATACTCGCGCCATTGAATTGTTGCCGAAATGGGCCATTCCCTATAATAACCGTGGATTTGTAAAAATGCATTTGAAAGATTGGGAGGGAGCTAAAGCCGATTTAGAAACCGCTATCCGGTTGGACGGTTCCAGCCCTACCCCTTATGTTAATCTGGCGGGAGTATATTGGATTACCAAGAAAGACCGAAAGAATACATATGATAATTTAGATAAAGCTGTACGCCGCAATTTTAGAAATTTTGAATCTTTGTATGATGAAGAACAAAAAGGCTGGATGTTCAAAAATATCAACAAAACCGCTCAGTTTCGCGCCGTGTTATACAAATAGAATATTTTCATACGATTCCTAAATAAAGCAGCCATACCAATCCATACCGTGCGCATTTGGCTAGACCGGCTGTTAATAAATAAAATCCAAAATTCACTTTTAATGCTCCGGCCACAATGGTAATCGGATCTCCGATTAGAGGTACGCCCGAAAGCAACAATGCGGCTCGTCCGTGTTTATCAAATAATAATTTAGATTTTTCGATATAAGATGATTTAACCGGAAACCATTTTGCATTTTGAAATTGGCTTAAATACCTGCCCAGTATCCAATTGATTCCAACCCCTAAAAAGGTACCTGTACATGCGGCGCATAAAAGCAGCCAAGCCGTGTATTTGCCGGAAGCTAAGAGGGCAAACATTACCAGTTCTCCTTGGGCGGGAATGATACTGGCTGAGAGAAGTGAAATAGAAAACTGAAAAATAAGAATATGTAATTCGGGCATAGTAACCTCTTATGTATAGTATAGTGGTGTGGAAACATTTTGGAAAGCCAAAAGAATGATTATAAACCAATGTACTATATAGAAAAAATCTTAATTAAAAAGTCCGGCTGCAGAGCAGATGATTAGGTAACGCCCACCTTTAGCTAAGAGTACAAGCGGAAGAAATAGGTTTAGCCGTATGCCCAATATTCCGGAAACGCAGGTAATGGGGTCCCCGATAACAGGTGCCCAAGACAACAGCAAAGACCAGACTCCATATTTTTGAAAAAATATTCGCGCTTTGGAAAAATCTTGGGGTGAAAAAGGAAACCATCTTTTGTTTTGATACCGTACTAAATAACGCCCCAGCCACCAATTTACCAATGAACCTAATACATTGCCGGCGGTGGCAACTGTCCATAGCAGCCAAGGATTATATTTTTTAGTATAGATCAACCAAAACAACAATCCTTCCGACTGTGCCGGCAATAAGGTAGCCGCCAAAAAAGCGGTTCCAAAAAGCAACCCAAAAGCATATAGTGCGTTCATATACTGCGTTGCTCAAGTGCCAGCGCTTGGGTAAGCGCCCGATGCCAAATAGTATATTTATCGCTATAGCAAAGCGAGGCATGCGCGGGACTAGTGGAAGGAAGAACTTGAATATTCTTTTCCAAGAAACTGCCAAAAGCGCGTTTAAAATAAGCGGCGGCGGTTTGTCCGTTAAATAGGAGCGTGTGGATTTGAGGAAATTGTTTAAATAAAGCGGGAAAATCATTGGGATAGGGTTGGGCAATAGCGGCATCTGAACTGCCTTTCCGTTCACAGTGAGCAAGCGTATCCCATAACCCGATTCCATTACTAAGCAAGGTATTTAGTTTGTCCGTATAATTTTTGGGAGTCCGGCCTTGTTCCAGCGCATCAAAGATTAAACGCCAGAATTGATTATATTTATAAGCGTAATATTCTTGCGCCGCTAAGGAGACCGTCCCGGGCATACTTCCTATAATTAATATCCGGGTATGCCTGTCTATTACGGGGGGAAAGCTGTTTAAAGACATATAACGTAAGGGATTAAGGGTTTTCGTGAAGATATTTTTCTAATAAACCGGCGGCACAGGCTACTTTTTCCGGGCAAGGCCGCACTTTGTAATAGGCCGGAGTGCGTTCTTGCGGAGTGGGATCTTGGGGGCCGGGCGGAAGGGATAAGAGTTCCCGGCAAATGATAGAGCCGTTTTCTTCTTTAAATTGGTTGGCTAATTGCTGTATGCGGGCGTATAATTGGGCTTTTGTTTTTTGGTCGGTTGGATCCGCAGAACCGTACTTCATACCTAAAACCATAAACATACCGCTGACTGCTCCGCAGACTTCGCGTAAGCGTCCCATTCCTCCACCGAACCCGGAGCTTAGTTTGAGAGCCGTTTGCTCATCTAATCCCAATTCTTTGCTAAATGCCAAAAATACAGCTTGGGCGCAATTGTGACCGGATAAAAAAAGTTTTCTAGCTTCTTCTGCTTTAGTAGGCGATTCGTTGTTCATATCCTGTTGTATCATTCTAAATATATTATCTTTTAAATCTGTTTATTAATTTATTTAACTTCCGGCATAACGTAAGGCGTTATTTTAAATTCGTCGGCAAGAAGTTCCACTTTACACCAAGTTGGGGTTCCATTTAAATTTAACAAAGCAATTAATGAATGGATGTTTTTAACCGGAATATTGTAAGGGACACTTACGACTTTTCCTTTTTCTTCCAATCCTTTTACTTTTACCAGCACAATCAATCCTTCCTGCTGTCTATATCTCGCCGCATAAAAAAAAGCATTGACAGGAGAATTCGTTAAATTGATTACGGGTTCTTTTAAAATCTCTTTAATGGCTTCAGGCCCGATCATGCTTGCATAGAATAAGCGCCGGTCATTATTGTGAGGGCCGACATCTTTGACTAACAGTCCGTTTTCTAAAATATTGCGAATAGCTGCCCCATCCGCTGGTAGTTTTAGCCCGCGGTACATGTAAGGCCCCTCCATAAATGGAATAGCGGGCAGATGAGCAATTGGTTCCTGTACGAGCGATGAAAAATCCGTTATGCTAAAAGCTCTTTCCGTTTGTAACAACGGGCGCAGTTTTTGGAAAGGCTGGGCACCCCATTGGTGTAAATTTTTTACGGCTTGACGAGGAGATATGCCCGCCAGGCGTTGAATCTTGAATAGCAACTCTTTGTTGCTTTTTGCCACGTTTTCTATAACGATTGGTTTTTTAAAAAAAGAAGAAATCTCTTTTGTGTTTCTGGCCCATGTATATGGCGCAGTAAAGATAAGAGAGAATAAGAGGAAAATCAAGAGTAAATTCTTTTTGAATTTCATATTATAATTATAGGTAAATTGAGTAAATTAAAACAGGGTCAAAAGGCCTAATATAAAGTAGGCCTCTATAAAAGAGCGAAAATGCAACCAATGAAGGAAACTTTTATTTATTATTTAAGCCAGATAGGGCGTCTGGCCATTGCGTCTAATGGAAAGGCTGTGACGCGGTTGTCTTTTTGTCCGGTCAAATGGTGTCATTTTTTACCCTATGAGGAAGATGCTGTCTTGCAGGTGGCCCGCCGTCAATTGGATGAATATTTTAATGGGTCCAGAAAATATTTTGATCTGCCGCTAGAACCAACCGGTTCCTTGTTTCAGCTAAAGGTATGGGGTGTATTATGTCAGATTCCCTATGGAAAGACGTGTAGTTATAAAGAGTTGGCCCGTGCTGTTGGTAATGAAAAAGCAGCTCGGGCTGTTGGCGGAGCCAATCATGTTAATCCGATTGCCATTATGATTCCATGTCACCGGGTGATAGGGTCTGGCGGTAAGTTGACGGGATATGCGGGCGGTTTGGAACGAAAGAAATTTTTATTAGCGTTGGAAAATTCATCCATTTTTAAGTGACGATTTTTTTGATGAATAAAAATGTCGAAGGTTTCAATACAATAAAATCCCGGCTTTAGAGCCGGGATTTTATCTGTGTAGGGTTTCTCCGGTTGTCCAGCCGGAAGAGGACAAGAAGGATGCCCAATTATATAACCCGGAACCTATTAGATTTATTGCAATATTTGTTTAAAACTCTGGGAAAACGGATCATATGAAGCGTCATGTTATATATTTTGCAGAGAATCATTAATATGCCTTGGTCTAGTTGGGGAGTTTCTAAACTGATAAATATTTCCGATGTGGCAGGGTATTTTCTATACACAAAAAAAGCCGCTTCGTACGAAGCGGCTTTTAAAATGGTGGACCGGACAGGACTTGAACCTGTGACCTCCTGCGTGTAAAGCAGGCGCTCTACCAGCTAAGCTACCGATCCTAAATTGATACTTCATTCTAGCAAAATACGAGCAAGAACTCAACGGTTTTCCTCACAAAAGAGACTTACTCGACTTTAGGCGTAGTACGGAGCCACTCTTCTTCTTCGGGACCCCATTTTTCTTTGACCGCCTGTGGAATTTTATATAGAATGCTTGTGCATTTTGCCGATATTGTTCCATCCGGCAGTACAATTTCTCCTTCAACCTGTGCACGCGAACCGCCGTCTTTAAGTACGCGGCCTATTGCTTTAAGCGGCGTATGGGTAGGGGTGTTATGCTTATACACCACTTCCATTTTTAATGTTACCATTAAGCGGTTAAAATCATTTCCAAGCAGTATTGCGCGTCCGGAAGTTTCATCTAAGATGGTGGCTAAAATCCCGCCATGTACCGTTCCCGGATAGGAACAATAATTATCATCCAGTACGAAATCGGCTTCCACTTGTTTTTTATCATAATCGTTATACCATTCTAGTTTTAATCCAAATGGATTCTTGCGTCCGCAGGCAAAACATTGCAGCGAGGTGGGTTGACGTAATTTTTTCATAAAAGCCTCCTAAAGCCATTATACTTTTTTGCTAAACTAAAATTATGAATCATATTGAAACTGAATTTAAATGGGATGCCAATATCCCACGCGCTTTTTTCCGGATGCGTACTGCCGTCGGACATCTTACGGCGCCTCAAAATCTTGCTAATGTAAAAAGTATTGATATTTGCGATGTTTATTTGGATCATGGGGATTTGCGTTTTGAAAAACAACAAATCGCTTTCCGCATCCGCCGTTACGGTACACAATGGGAAGCAACTTTTAAAACACGTACCGAAATCCAAAATGGAAAAGCCGTGCGCCAAGAAAAGACATTACCTCTTTTGAAAATTTCCAATTTGCATGAAGCACTTTGCTTTTTAGAGAAAAAGAAAAATTGGCAGGGTTTAAGCTTACAAGGTTTACAGCCTTTATTTTCCATTTATAACCATCGGAGAATACAAGATATATCTTATGAGAATTCTTTTGCGGAAATAGCTTATGATTCTTGCAGAATATCCGTTGCCGGCAGATCCGTATTGATGAAAGAAATTGAATTGGAATATAAACACGGAAGAATGCCTATTTTTGAAAAATTAGCATATGAGTTGACACGTCGGAGCGGACTGCAGTTGGCGGAAATTTCTAAAGTAAAAACAGCTTATGCCTTATTAAGGTTATGGAGGAAAAAATGAATGCTGCGGTTGCCTTGTTACTAAGCTTGATTGCGCCCGGAGCAGGACATATTTTTAACGGTTACTGCTGGCAAGGAATTATAATCGGTGTTTTATTTGCATTTGGAAAGAGTGTGTTTTTACCTCTTTGTTTGAGGATTTTTAGAATCACTAATTTAAAGAGAACTTTGCAAATTTTATATGCATGTAACTTGTTCTATATTCTGCTTATCTTGTATGCTTCGCTTAGCAGTTTTTGGGTTGGATTTTATGTGCGGCAAACCTATCTGTGGTATGCGATTTTGTTTGCCGTTGCGGTTACGTTGGCTTATAAAAACACACTGAACGCTTTTATTTTTACAGCTTTATGCGGCCGGAGCGGAGTGTATGTTTTGTTACGTGGAAAGAAAAATTCTCCGACGGAAGAAAAATAAAAATTATTTTTAAGACGGTAAAAATAAGGCTTGATTTTTTTTAAAAAATTATTTTAAGACGGGAAAAAGTTTGCATTTTAAAATAATTTGTGCTATTATTTTTATGAGGTTAAAACTAATTGTCTCAGGAGAATAAAATGGCCGTTAAAAAAACCGTGAAAAAAGCCGCCGCCAAAAAGCCGGCCGCTAAAAAAGTAGCTGTAAAAAAAGCCGCCGTTAAAAAACCGGCGAAAAAAGCCTGTGCTAAAAAAGCTTGCGCTAAAAAAGCTTGCGCTAAAAAAGCATGCGCTAAGAAGGCCGTGAAAAAAGTGGCGGTCAAAAAAGCCGCCGCCAAAAAACCGGCTGCTAAAAAAGCTGTAAAGAAAGTCGCAAAGAAAAAATAATTTAGTAAACAAAAAACGCCGGTCTTTCAGACCGGCGTTTTTTTACCTACACAACTATTCGTTTGATCTCAAAATATTCTTCTCTCGTAGTAGATTATTCCAAAAGAATAGAACTTACTTGATGTGATAGAACTTGGCTAACACATCCCAAGCTTCTTCAGCCGTATCTACTATGTTGCAAGTTTCGGCTTCTTCAGGGGAAATCACTCCGTAAGACGCTAATCCGGGAATATTCACTACTTTATTCCAAAATTCTTTTCCCACCAGAATGATCGGAATTTCTTCTTTCTTGCCTGTTTTGACCAATGTTAATATTTCAAATAATTCATCAAAAGTTCCAAACCCGCCGGGAAAAACCACAAAGGCCCGGGAACGCATTACCAAATGTAATTTGCGAATGGCAAAATAATGAAATAAAAAAGCCAAATTCTTGGTAATATACGGGTTGGGATGTTGTTCGTGCGGCAACGTGATATTCATTCCAATGCTGCGTCCGCCATTTTCAAAAGCGCCTCGGTTGGCGGCTTCCATCAGGCCGGGGCCGCCGCCGGTAACAACGGCAAACCGGTCTCCGGCGTGTTCCACAACCAGTTTGGCAAAACGTCTGGCTTCTTCATAATATTTGGAAAGTTTGGCTAATCCTTCCGCCTCGTATAAACGGTTTTGAAGATTCTTATCCGCTGGATTTTGTTTCAGCGCATTTTGGGCGCTCTTTACTTTTGCTTGGGCTTCTTTTTCTTCCCGTACCCGGGCGCTTCCAAAACATACTATCGTTTCTGTGACATTAAAATGTTTTAAATATATTTCAGGTTTTAATACTTCCAGCTCCATACGGATTGGACGCATGATGTCTTTTTTTAAAAGTTTGATGTCCTCGTATGCTTTGATATAGGAATCTTCATGTTCGATAGCGTCTTGTTCTTTTGTCATAAGCCCTCACTTGTTCTTCCACTTTAAAATATGTCCAGCTATTTTTTCAGCGTTCAGGCCCAGTTGGTCGTATAGCCGTACTATTTTGCCGTGTTCCACGAATTCATCTTCAATACCTAGGCGAAGCAGATTAAAATCTTCCTGTTTATCACTTAGGTATTCCGCCACCGCCGATCCAAATCCGCCGGCAAGCATATTGTCTTCTACCGTTACCAGACGTGGGGAGAGTTTCAATGCTTCTTCAATTAATTTCGTATCCAATGGATGTACAAAACGCATATTGGCTACTCCGCAGTCTATCCCTTGTTCAAGCAATATTTGGGCGGCTTGCATGGCTGGATGTACGCGGTTGCCGATCGCAAGGATGTTCAAATCTTTGCCTTTTTTCATCCATACGCCTTTGCCAATTTCCAGCCGCTTGGGTTTGGCATCCATTTCCACCCCAAATCCGGATCCGCGTGGATAACGCAGTACAAAAGGAGCTTTGGCGTCCAATGCGGTTTTAAGCATATGCTGCAATTCATTTTCATCCGCGGGTGCCGCCAAAATTAAGTGGGGGATACTGCGCAGAAAACTTAAGTCAAAGACGCCGTGATGGGTGGGACCGTCTTCTCCTACGAGGCCGGCCCGGTCTAAGGCAAAAACGACGGGCAGATTTTGTAAAGCGATATCATGCAAGATTTGGTCGTAACAGCGTTGGGCAAAAGTGGAATATAGCGCCACGACGGGTTTCATTCCGCCGGCGGCAAGACCGGCGGCAAAGGTAGCGGCGTGTTCTTCGGCTATACCCACGTCAAAATAGCGGGACGGAAATTTATCACGGAAAGCGTCCAGTCCGGTTCCTTCCGGCATAGCGGCCGTAATGGCCGTAATGGAGGTATCCTTTTCGGCCAGCTTGACCAGTGTGTTAGAGAAAGCTTGTGTAAAAGTTAAGCAGTTGGCTTTTCCTATAGCGTCTCCTGTATCTACATCAAAGACGCCCACTCCGTGAAACTGGGTCGGCTTTTCTTCGGCGGGTTTATAGCCTTTTCCTTTTTTGGTTACTACATGCAGCATGACCGGGCCTTTCACATCCTTGACGCTTTCCAACACTTCAATCATTTCGTTGATATCGTTGCCGTTGACCGGACCGAAATAACGGAATCCCATCTCTTCAAACAAAGTACCGGGGAACAAAATCGAACGAGCCCGTTTAGCCAGTTTGGTGGCATTGTTTCCCAGTTCATCAAAACGTTTCAAAAAATTGGAAGCTTTTTCCTCCGCCAATTGAACATATTTTGTAGTCAGCAATTTGGTCAATGCTTTTCCAAGCGCGCCTACGCGTTTGGAGATAAACATTTGATTGTCATTTAAAATAACGAGTAAATCCGAACGCAAAAGTCCGGCATTTTGCATGGCTTCATAGGCCATACCGCCGGTTAGACAGCCGTCTCCCACGACGGCAATCACTTTGGATTTTTCTTTTTGCTGGTCGCGCGCGATGGCCATTCCCAGCGCTGCAGAAATAGCGGTTGAAGCGTGTCCGACTCCAAATGTATCATAAGGGCTTTCACAGCGTTTGGGAAATCCGCTGATTCCTTTGTGGGTACGGATGGTGGGAAATTCTTTCTGTCTTCCCGTTAACAGTTTGTGAGCGTAGGCTTGATGGCCCGTATCAAATACGATTTTATCTTCCGGCGTGTTAAATACATAATGCAGGGCGGTAATAAGTTCCACGGCGCCCAGACTGGAACCCAGATGTCCGCCGTTTTTACTGGCGGTTTCTATAATTACGGAACGCAGTTCCTCACATAAGGTGGGAAGATGTTCTTTTTTGATCAGTCGCAAATCTTTGGGGCTCTGGATGCTGAGAAGTACTTTCATAAAGGGTCCTTATTTAATAAGTTCTGGTTTTAAAAAATTCAGCCATTTCATAAAGGGGCCAAAGATTTTTTTTCTTCACGTTTTTCAGCGAATCCAACGCTTTTTGGGCATTGGCAATCAGCAGTTGCGCGTGTTTACGGCTGCCTTCCAGCCCGTACAGGCTGACGAAGGTCAGCTTTCCGTTTTCGGTGTCGCTGTTGGATTTGCCTAACTGTTTGGCGGAAGCGGTAACATCCAAAATATCATCTACGATCTGGAACACGAGTCCAATACAGTTGGCGTATTTTTTAATAAGCGTTAAATCTTTTCCTTTAACTCCGGCTAACAGCGCGCCGGATTCCACGCTGCCGCGGATGAGTGCGCCGGTTTTATTGGCGTGGATATAGTTTAAGATCGTTTCCGGCGTGGTTTCTTTGACGGAGATCGGCAGCATGAAATAATGCAGTGTTTTGTCTGCTAAAGGTTTGGAGATTTTGCGCAGTTTATCCGCCCGGATGCTGTGTGCGTCATGACGGCCCATCCCTTCGGCATATACGTCGGCTACTTGACCGCCCACCATTCCACTGGCGCCGGCGCAGTTGGCAAAATTCATCAAAGCATTTAAGGTATTTGCTGCACCGATGGATTTTACTTTTCCATTTTGGGCAAATACTTCGAATACATAAGTAAGCAATGCGTCGCCCGCTAACAAGGATAAGTCTTCGCCAAATACTTTGTGGTTGGTGGGCTTTCCGCGGCGCAGAGAATCGTTGTCCATGCAGGGCAAATCATCGTGAATAAGGGAGTAGGTATGCAGCATTTCTACGGCGCAGGCCGCCGGCATTACGTCAACCGCTTTTTTACCGAACGCTTCGGCGGTAGCCATCAGCAAAATCGGGCGCACGCGCTTGCCGCCGGCTTGGAGCGAATAGTCCATCGAGTCGGTTAGAATTCGGGGAGCATTTTTAATTTTAGAAATATATTTGGAAAGATTTTTTTCTACTAATTTGGCACGTTCTTTTAGATAAGCGTCAAATTGATTCATAAAAGCGTATCCTCGTTATTATACGGACTTCCCTTTATTATACCTTATTGATAACATGCGTGCGGAAGCAAAAATGGAAAGTTTTTAGCGTTTTTTATTATATAATCAGATTATGGTAAAAGTAAACCGGCCACATATCGGCATTTTTGGAAAGATGAATGTAGGAAAAAGTTCCATCATTAATACACTGACCTCGCAGCAAGTGTCGGTGGTGGCGGAATATCCGGGCACGACTACAGATCCCGTTAAAAAAATTATTGAGATTTTGGGAGTGGGCCCCGTAACGGTCTTAGATACTCCGGGTATTGATGATCATTCCGCCCTAGGGGCCCAACGGGTGGAACGCACCAACGAAGCTCTAGACCAAGTAGACTTGGCTATTTTAGTGTTTGCTGACCAGTTCGATTCCTACGATCAAACGCTCATGGAAACGTGTGTCGCCCGCAAAGTACCTTTCTTTTTTGTACATAATAAAAGCGATTTGCAAAAATTGAATGTGGAAATCAAAGGGGCGGACGTAATAGATTTTTCCTGCAAAACGCCTGGTTTGTTACCGCGTTTATTGGAAATGATTAAAAAGCATCTTCCCAAAAGTTCTTACTCACAAGATGTGATTTTGGATGATTTTGTAAAAGGAGGGGAAGAGGTCGTGCTGGTAATTCCCATAGATGATTCCGCCCCGGAGGGGCGTTTGATTTTGCCCCAAGTGCAGACGATACGGAATTTGTTGGATATCGGTGCCGTGGCGGTATGTCTAAAGGATACGGAGTTGCGGGAATATTTACAGCATCATACTCCTAAACTGGTGGTAACGGATTCCCAAGCTTTTAGTTATGTGGCGTCGGTCGTGCCTCCTACGATTGCGTTGACGAGTTTCAGCATTTTGTTTTCCCGTCTGAAGGGCGATTTTGACGCCTTTTTACGCGGTACCCGGGCCATAGACCGTTTAAAAGACGGCGATAAAGTGCTTATCTTGGAATCTTGCTCCCACAGCGTAAATAAATGCGACGATATTGGAAGAGTCAAAATACCTAATCTAATCCGCAAATATACGGGCAAGCGGTTGGAGTTTGACACCATAGCCAACTTGGATGCGATTCCATCCGATGCCGGTAAATACAGTCTGGCTATTCAATGCGGCGGATGTATGGTAACACGTACGCAAATTATGCGCCGGCTGGAAATTTTGAAAGAGAAAAATGTACCGCTTTCCAATTATGGTTTAGCGATTGCCTATTGCAACGGTATTTTTGATCGGGTCACAGAGATTTTCCGAAAAAAGGGAATTTGACATCCCGCCAGAAGAGCAAACAAAAAACAGGCCCGTTTATAACGGGCCTGTTTTGATTTTCATTAAATAGCCTTTATCCAAAAAAACCCCCGGCTGCGCCGGGGGATATTTATTGCTGAATCCTCTATTTGACTCTGCCGGCGGAACCAAATACATTTTCGTTCTTTTCGGCATACATCTTAATCAGTTCTTCGCGGGCCGGTCCCAGATATTTGCGTGGATCAAATTCGGCCGGTTTGGTGGCGAAGATTTTGCGGATGGTAGCGGTCATCACGAGGCGTCCGTCGGAATCGACGTTAATTTTGCATACGGCGGATTTGGCCGCTTTGCGCAGTTGTTCCTCCGGAATACCGGCCGTATCTTCCAATTTTCCGCCGTATTCGTTGATTTGTTTGACGGCCCATTGCGGAACGCTGGAAGAACCGTGCAGTACAATCGGGAAACCGGGCAGGCGTTTGGAAACTTCTTCCAAAATATCAAAGCGCAGTTCAGGCAATTTTTCGCCGGGTTTTACTTTGAATTTATACGCGCCGTGAGAAGTACCGATAGAAATAGCCAATGAATCCACGCCGGTGCGTTTTACGAAATCTTCCACTTGTGCGGGATCGGTATAGGTGTGGTGTTCGGCGGAGACTTCGTCTTCGATACCGGCCAACACGCCGAGTTCACCTTCTACGGTTACATCGTGCTGGTGGGCATAGTCCACTACTTTTTTGGTCAGCGCCACGTTTTCTTCATAAGGTAAATGGGAGCCGTCGATCATTACGGAAGAGAAACCGTTGTCAATGCAGTCTTTGCACAGTTCAAAAGAATCGCCGTGGTCCAAGTGCAGGCACAGCGGCACCGGTTTGCCGATTTCCTTCATCATTTCTACGGCACCGCGCGCCATCCAGCGCAAGAGCGTGGCGTTGGCATATTGGCGAGCGCCTTTGGAAACCTGTAAGATTACCGGAGAACCGGTCTGTACGCAAGCGGTTACGATCGCTTGCAGTTGTTCCATGTTGTTAAAGTTATAAGCCGGAATGGCGTAACCGCCGGCCATGGCATCTTTGAACATTTGGCGGGTATTGACCAAGCCAAGTTCTTTATAAGAAACGGTCATTTGAACTGCCTCCTAAAAAAAGATTTCTGTCTTAGATATTCTACAATTTTTTCCCGCCGTGTGGTATGTGGGGAGCCGCTGCCGCGGCAATTTGGCGTTTCATTAAGGTGCGCGCGTCCGCGCGCGCGTCCGATATTACGACGGAAAAAGCTTGCAAAAAAATGGGTTTGTGAGTATAATGTAAATACCTTAATTGCCAAAAAGTGAGAAAAAATGGAAATTAAATTAAATTTTGCTGTTCTTAAAAATTTGACGGAATTGCCCGCTATTTCCGGTCGTGAAACTGCCATACGAAGCTATTTAAAAGAAATTCTTTCCTCTTATGCCGATTCAGTTCGTACGGATGTGATGGGAAACCTGGTTGTGTTTAAAAAGGGTACTTCTGATAAAAATTTGCTTTTTTGCGCCCATATGGATGAAGTCGGGTTGATGATTCATTACATAGATGAGAGAGGGTTTCTTCGTTTTGTGACGGTGGGCGGCATCGATCCGCGCACCTTGCTTGCCCAGCGGGTGCGGGTGCAGACAAAATCCGGCGCACTGTTGGGTGTAATCGGCACGAAGCCGGCTCATATTACTACCGAGGCGGACCGTACGAAAGCGTTGGGCGTTAAAGAATTGTTTATTGATATCGGGTTTGGTGCAGAAGAGGCCAAGAAAAGGGTAGCAGTCGGGGATTTCGCCGTTTTGGATCGTCCCTACGCTGAATTTGGGAATGGATTGATTTGTGCCAAAGCGTTGGATAACCGTGCTGGGGTGTTTGTACTGGCGGAGTTGGTGCGCGCTTTAAAAAATCCGTTTTATAGTGTGTATGCTGTTTTTACGGTACAGGAAGAAGTCGGGTTGCGCGGTGCTATTACGGCGTCATTTGGCATAGAGGCGGATCTGGCTCTTTGTTTGGATACAACTGGTGCGGCCGATATCCCCGGTTGTGCGCCGCAGGATTCTATTTGTTCACTGGGCAAAGGCGTGGGCATTACCGCATTAGATGCACGAACCATTACTCATCCGGTACTTTTTGAATTATTAAAACAAGTATGTGATGATAACCAAATTCTCCGCCAAATCCGTATCGCCCCGCGCGGCGGAAACGACGCCGGAGCCGTCCATTTGTCTAAGACGGGAATACCTACCTGCGGGCTTTCAATTCCTACGCGTAATATTCATTCAAACGTAGAAGTTGTCAGCATGGACGATATCAAAAATACTTTCCATTTAGCTTATTTGGTGGCGCAGAACGGATTAAAAGATGACATACAGGAAGAGGCTTATGAGCCGAACGTTTGAACTGGGAAAGAAAAGAGGCGTTTATTTAGACGTAGCGGATTATTTGAAGCATCCGGCTTACCAAATGCCTGATAAAGATAGGCTGTATCTGGAGAGGTTGGATGTCGTTTATCGTGCGCTTGTATCCTTATTATATAACTATGTTCCGACATCAGGCCATCCGGGTGGAAGTATTTCCAGCGGACGTTTTGTGAACAGCCTTTTATATTTGGGAATGGATTATGATTTGAAACATCCGCTGCAAGATGAGGCGGATATCATTTCGTATGCGGCCGGACACAAAGCGTTGGGATTATATGCTTTATGGGCCATTCGCAACGAATGCGCACGCATTGCTGCACCGGCCTTGCTGCCAGAATCCAAACATCAGCTCCGTCTGGAAGATTTATTGGGTTTCCGTCATAATACCGTGCAGGGAACGCCGCTGTTTAAGAAATTTCACGTTAAACCGTTGGGCGGTCATCCCGAGCCGCTTGTTCCGTTTGTGCGTACCAGTACGGGGGCAAGCGGAGTAGGGGACGGATCTGCGGTAGGATTGGCGTTGGCGGCGGCAGACGCATATGGGGAGAACTGTCCGGTTGTGCATATTGTAGAGGGGGAAGGCGGACTGACCGCCGGACGCGTGAGCGAAGCGGCGGCGGTGGCGGCTACTGCGCAACTTAAAAATGCCATATTTCATATAGACTGGAATGAAGCTTCCATTGAAAGCGAGCGTGTGACGGCGGACGGAGAACATCCGGGCGACTATGTACAGTGGAATCCACTGGAATTTTTCTATATACATGATTTTAATGTGATCCGTGTTCCCGATGGACACGATTTTAATCAGATCCATATTGCCCATAAGCTGGCGTCGGAAATTGCCAACCACCAGCCGACGGCGATTGTTTATCGCACGGTCAAGGGGTGGCATTACGGGATAGAAGGGAAGGCCTCTCACGGAGCGGGACATAAGTTTGCTTCGGAAGGGTTTTACCAGTCGCTCGCGGAATTTGAAAAAATGTTTGGGGTTTCGTTTCCTCGTTTTGAAGGGGAGAAGACGGATGCAAACATTGAAAAATACTACTGGGAAAGCTTGCTGTTGGTGCGGCGGGTGTTGGAATCGGAATCGGACACAACGGCCTATGCCGCCGGCCGGTTGCAGGAAGCCGCCGCCCGCTTGGCGGATAAAAAACGCGTGATGCGTGAGGGGTTGGGAAACAGCCAAGAGCTGTATATTAAATTTTCGCCTAACCGCGTACCTGCCGAATTCATCTTTGAAAAGGGCAAAACCTATACAACGCGCGGCGTATTAGGCAAGACCTTGGCTTATTTAAATAAACAAACAAACGGTACGGTTTTTACGGCCTCGGCCGATTTATACGGATCGACGGGTGCGGGCGATATAGCGAAAGATTTTCCGGACGGATTTTTTAATACGCAGTCTAATCCATTCTCCAGGCGATTGTCCGCCGGTGGGATTTGCGAGGACGGAATGGCGGCGGTTTGCAGCGGGATTTCCTCTTTTGGCAAACACATTGCAGTGGCTTCTTCTTACGGTGCATTTTTAGCGTTTGAACACGTAGCCGCCCGGTTGCACGCCATTGGCGTGCAGTGCGCCCGCCAAGTGGGACTTAGCCCGAATACTTTTATTATATTTAACGGACATGCCGGCCTGCCCACGGGAGAGGATGGTCCTACGCATGCGGATCCGCAGTCGCTGCAATTATTGCAGGATAATTTTCCCAAGGGAACTTGTATAACCGTTACGCCGCTGGAAGTGGATGAAATTTGGCCGCTTACGATCAAAGCGCTTTCTTTGAAACCGGCATTGTTTGCTCCGTTTGTAGTGCGTCCGGCGTATGCGTTTTTGGACCGAGAGGCGTTGGGAATGGAGGCGGCTGAAAAGTCCATAAACGGGGTATATTACCTGCGCCGCGCCAAAGGAAAGGCAGAAGGAACGGTTTTTGTACAGGGTGCGGGAGTGGGACGGATGGTGGCGGAACAATTACTTCCGGCACTGGCGCAGAAAGGACCGGATGTAAACGTGGTGTATATTACCAGCCGGGAACTGTTTGAAGCGTTGTCGCCTTCCGAGCAGGAGCGGATTTTACCGGCGGAGTTGTTTCGCACGGCGATGGGAATTACCGATTTTACCCTGCCCACGATGGATTGTTGGATCAACAGTCTGTCAGGGCGCAGGCATACGCTGTTTCCTCATCGGGACGGCAAATTCTTGGCAAGCGCATCGGCTGAAAAAGTGTATGCCGAAGCCGGGCTGGACGGACAAAGTTTGTTCGCCGCCGTGTGCGCATATGTACAGGATTTAAAAGGGGCGGCTGCTTGGCTTTAAGCCCCCATAGGAGAATAAAATGGCAGAAGAAAAACCTTACTTGACCGGACGGACCTATCTTTTCAAACTTCCCAAAGGCAAGGATTTGTTGGAGTCGCTCGCTGATTTTTGCCACGACAACCAGGTAAAGTGCGGAGTGGTGAATGTGATTGGTTCCGTATCCAACGCTACGATTGGCTGCTATGATCAGAATAAAAAGAAATACGATAAAACCGTCATCAATCAGGAAATGGAACTGATTAGTTTGTGCGGCAATATCAGTATTCAGGATAACCGCCCACAGGTACATGCACATGTGGTGATGGCAGGGAAAGACAACCAAGCCATCGGCGGGCACTTATTCCCAGGCACTAAAATATATGTGTGCGAAGCGTATATCCAAGAGCTGGTGGGGGAACCTAAAGTAAGAAGGTCCGATAAAGTGACGAAACTTTCGCTGTGGGCGTAAAAGCGTTGGTGCAAATATGAAAAATCCCGCATTTAAAATGCGGGATTTTTTATTTGATCAGCAAAAAAATCATTTATACTTAGGTTGTCCTAAATTTTATTTTTCGACGTAAAAATATCTTTTTTTGTTTTTTAAAAGCAGCTTCCTATTAAATGGGGAAATAGAATATCAGTTATGGAAAGAACTGTCAAGCCTTAATTTTAAATCAGCTTGCCAAAAAAGAGGGAATAAGTTTCAATAAAAGAGTAGGGTAATCCAAATTATATAGGAGGATGGAATTAAATGAAAAAATTACTGGGCTTGTTTTTAGCTATGAGCTTAGTTTTGCCTGCCGGCGCTGCCATTGTCGATAATGTAGATGCGATTGGCGAAATTGAAGTCATCGGCGCACATAACAATGCGCAAATGATCAATGCCAACGGCGCGGCTTCGCGTGTGATGGCGGGTTTATCTGCTGAGCTGACCGAAGACGTTAGAGCCAATGTCCAATTTGTATATAATACACCTTGGGATGGGGCTCGTCAAGGTAAAGATCTCAACACCTATCAAAACCAGATTTATTTGGCGGAAGCCAATATGGTTTTGTCTAACTTATTGGATCGCTTTGAATTGACCATCGGCCGCCAATTCTACGGCGATGAAGACAGCGCTTTATTATATTTTGGCCCGCGCCATGGATATATGGCTGCTTTGGCAAGTCCGGTTACTTCGTTGGATGCGGCCAAACTGACCTATGCCGATGATGTTAAGGCCTTGACCTTGATCGCCGGTAAAACGCAAAAACTGATCTTGGACCCTGCGATTATTCGTTCGAATGCTGATTTCTATGGTATCGATTTCCGCATGAACCTGACGAGTATAGTCAAAGCCCAAGTGTATGGTTATGCCTATAATAATAAAGTATGGAATGATGAGTACCAAGGTTTCTACGGAGCCAAATTGTCTATGATGCCGGAAGCCGGTGCCTTGAGCGTGGAATATGCTCGCGGTCATGCTGGGAATCGTTTATTGAAAGAAGGCGCGGATACTCCTTATTTGGTAAAAGTGGACGCTTCGTTGAACATGGATGCTTTTACGCCCAGAGCCGCTTTCATTTATCAGAAAGGTATCGTATCTGAATACGGCGCTTATGCCCCGGGTTTGGTGTATGGAAAAACCTACTTTGGAAACAATTTGGCGGTGGCGGCTGTGTTAGATGATGCTCGTATTTTCAATGTCGGTTTGGACTACAACTGGGATAAATGGACTTTTGCCGTGGACGGATTTGCCTTTCAAGATAGAAGTGGTAAGGAGGCAGCCACCTGGGAAGCCGATTTAACCGCCACTTACCAACATAACGATAACGTTGGTTTATTTGCTGGTATCGGTTATGCCAAGTTAGGAACGGATATGAAAGCACAGCATGCTGGGCAGCAAGACGCTACCGTCTATCAGGCTGGTGTGAACGTGAAATTCTAATCTGTTTTAACACAGATAAAACCCCGCCTTCGGGCGGGGTTTTTGTTGGCATAAAAGCGGGGGAGCATGGGCTGGGAAGAGGGCAGGAAACTGCTGCGAAGGATCCCCGCAACCGGTTTTTCTGTTTTGCCTTTTTCCACAATAAAAAACCCGGCGCATTTAGTGCGCCGGTTCTCAGCAAAAAAATTGCTTAAAAGTACAAGTCCCGTTTGCCTTCTTTAATGGCTTTGAGGTTATTCTCTATCATTTTATGGATAGGCGAATCCTGCGGGAAAGCTTCTTTGGCGGTGCTTTCAATGAGCGCATAGCCTTTGGCTTTTAAAGGTGCAGGCGCAAAGTCCTCCAAGTATTCGGCAAACGTAAACATTGCGTTGGGCAGGCAGTGGGTTTTGATAAGGCCCGGTTTGGCCATATCCATAAAATCCTTGCCTACACGGCCCAAGCGGTAGCAGCCCG
>CALUYP010000024.1 GCA_944325055.1 uncultured Elusimicrobiales bacterium
TTTACGGCGCCGGACGACTGGGCCGCGGCTTGTTTTGCGTCGGCCGCCCAGCGGATACCGTTCACTTTGGCTTCGCCTTTGAGGTACAAGAGCCCTTTGTCTGCGCAGGTGGCGACGATGAACACATTTTCGTCCGTAATCGGCAGTCCCGCTTCTTTGAGTTTTGCTTCGGCCACTTTCAGGCCTTTTTTCGGATCGGCGTCGTTAATCTCCAGCGGCGTTTTGGTGGTAGGCGGCAAACCCAGCTGCTGGCTGGCTTCTTTGACGACTTCCGGGTCGGGTTCTACCGGCGTTTTGCCAAAATAGCCCAGCACCATTTTGCCGTAGCCGGGGGTAATTTTCTTCCACGGGCCGAACATGACGTTGCTGTACGCCTGCTGGAAATAAAATTGGGAAACGGGCGTAACCGACGTGCCGAAACCGCCGAGTTTCACGCATTCGCCCATCGCTTTTACCACTTCGGGGAATTTGTCAAACGTGCCGTTGTCGCGCATCATTTGGGTATTGGCCGTCAGCGCGCCGCCCGGCAGCGGAGAGAACGGAATAATCGGGTTGACCGCCGTCGCCTCGGGCGGCAGGAAGTATTTGCTCATACAATCCTGGAACACGTTTTCGGCTTCTTGGATTTTCTTGGGATCAATATCCAAGGTGTATTCCGTACCGCGAAGCGCATGCCACATCGTCAAAATATCGGGCTGGCACGTACCGCCGGAAACGGGCTGCATGGAAAGATCCAGTTGGTCCGCCCCTGCGTGGATAGCTTCCAGACAGCAGGCGATAGAGTTGCCCGCCGTTTCGTGCGTGTGGAACACAATTTTTGTTCCTTCGGGCAGCACCCGGCGCGCCATCGCAACGGTTTTTCCGACGGTGGCCGGCGTGGAAGTGCCGGACGCGTCTTTAAAGCAGAGCGAGTCAAATGGAACGCCGGAATCTAAAATTTGGCGCAGGATTTTCTCGTAAAATTCTTCGGTATGGATCTTGCCGGTGTGATCCCAGCCCGGAGCTAAAGACATCATGCTGACGCATACTTCGTGCTTGAGTCCCGCGTCGTGAATGCACTGGCCGGAATAGATTAGGTTATTTACGTCGTTTAACGCGTCAAAGTTGCGGATCGTGGTGGTGCCGTGTTTTTTAAACAGTTGGGCGTGGGCTTTAATTACGTCGGAAGATTGGCTTTCCAGACCAACCACGTTTACGCCGCGCGCCAAGGTCTGCAGGTTGGCGTCCGGCCCGGCGGTTTTGCGGAAAGTATCCATCATATCAAAGGCGTTTTCGATGCAGTAGAAGAACAACGCTTGAAAGCGTGCGCCGCCGCCGAATTCCATATGGTTGATTCCCGCGTGGCGGGCGGCTTCCACCGCCGGCATAAAATCTTTGGTCAGTACGCGCGCTCCGTAGACGGATTGAAACCCGTCGCGAAACGCAGTCAGCATAAAATTAATTTTTTTCATAGTGTTTCTTCCCCCGGTTTATTTTCCCTGAAATCGTTTTGCGGCGGCCACGGCCACAGCGATTAACGCATTATCTTGCACGCCGGCTGCAGTTTGCGGAAAGTATTTTTCCATCGTCTCTACCAGCTTGCCCAATATTTTCATGATTCCAACCATGATGATCAGAAACGTAAAAACAACCAACATCCCAATGATGGTAATGTTGACGGACTGCATCATTAGATTATCTGCACTCATACAATCAGGTCTCCTATATAAATTTCTTCCGGGCCGTTAGCGGTAGCCAGCAAAAGCGTTCCGCGTAAAGATACGTCCTGCACCGTTCCGAAAAGGGGTTTCTCACCGTTTTTAACGGTGATTTCTTTGCCTAGGAAAGGAAATCTTTCCCGGTAAGCTTAGCAGATGGCGGCAAAGCCGCGTTCCTCTACGGCAGGATAATCCTGCCAAAAATAGTTCAGAATGTCTTGTAACAAAGCTTGTGGGTCCGCTTCTATGCCCAACATATATAGAGAGGTGGCCGGCTGTCCCACGTTTGGCATCGTTTTCTGTCCTACGTTTACCCCCGTGCCGATTACCATCCCTTCCAATCGCCCGCCGGATAAAACGCCTTCGCTTAAAATGCCGCAGAGCTTTTTGCCGTCTGCCAGTACATCATTCGGCCATTTTAAGTAGGTGCGGGGAAATAATTTTTCTATGGCGCGGCAGAGTGAAAGCCCCATCAGTTGGGTAAAATTCGGCCAAAAATCGGTATGCTGCGGCTTAATTAAAACGGAGAAATAAAGTCCGCCTTCCTCCGAGATCCATTTGCGGTTAAAACGGCCTCTCCCGGCCGTTTGTCTGCGTGCCGTTACAAGGGTGCCATGCGGCAGCGAAGCGCAGTTTGCTTTTAGGTAATTATTGGTCGAATCAATCTCTTCAAAATGGATCACGTTGCTCATATTTTCATTGTAACAAATAAAGCAGTTTCTGTCGCTGAAAGGAAAAAAGATTCGCCCGTTTAAAAAAGAGCGAATCTTTATGTTTTTGAAATTATTTTTTCAACCGGATTGAAAAGATTTTTTGTTATTTCAGATAAACGGTACGAGCCATCTTTTAGAGTATACTTAAAAAATATCCGGCGCTTTACTCCGCTTAGCCGCAAATAAAATGGCCGCCATCATGCTTTGGGCGTTTGCCTTGTGTTTGCCTGCAATATCAAAAGCGGTTCCATGAGTCGGAGAAGTGCGCAAAAATTTAAGGCCGGCCGTGATGTGTACGATGGGATCCCGGGCCGCTAATTTAAGACCCAGCAACGCTTGATCGTGGTACATACATAACAATCCGTCATATTGCCCTTGCGCATGGGAAGACCATAAACTGTCTGCCGGGAAAGGGCCGTTGGCGTTGATTCCTTGTCTTCGCAAAAGACGGACCGCCGGCTCTAGAACCAGCTTTTCTTCCACACCAAATTTGCCGTTGTCTCCGGCGTGCGGATTCAGTGCACATAATGCAATGCGAGGCCGCTTTATACCCAGACGGTTTAATGCCTTCGAAAAATGCCGGCACGCCTGACAGACCCGCGTACGGGTAATCAAATCCGGTAAGTCTGAGATAGCAAAATGCTCGCTTACCAAAGCGCAGCGGATCCGTCCGCTGACAAACATCATAAGTCCTTCTTTTCCCGCCCGCTCCCGCAGTAATTCCGTGTGTCCAATATAGGGGATCTTTCCTAACGCCCAGCTTTGTTTTGAAATCGGTGCGGTGACCAACGAACAACCTGTTTTTAATGCCAGTTTGCATCCCAGTTCTACTGCTTTAAAAGAAGACAAGCCGCCCGCTTCCGTCGGTCCATGCGGAGCATCTTGCAGGCATTCGCAGGTATCCATACTGACCAGCCGTGCCAGGCGTTCTGAAAATCCCGCACGGAAAAGAGAACACGGCTCCCCAATGACAATCGGAGAACAAGCGTGCTGTACTAAAGGGCTCTTTAGCGCTTTAACGGTTACTTCCGGGCCGACCCCGAGCGGGTCTCCCGCAGTGATAAATACAACAGGTTTCATGATTTGTCCGAATCTGTTTAAACTCAAAAAGGAGGCGAGGAACCGTTTTGCCTTTTTAGGTTATCACTTAATTGGACAGAACTCCCTATCCGTTTCCGTTATTTTTTGGATTCTTCCGCTTTTGTTGCTTGCGGTTTATTATCTCCGGATTTGGCGTTGGAAGCGGCTTGGCTGCTAGCTGACTCTTCAGCAGCGGAAGCATTGTCTTGCAAAAGCGCGTCAGATTCAAATTTTATGGTAACTTTTACGTCCGCTTTGTTATATAACTCTTCAATATATTCAGCCATTGCCAATTGTACGCGTTGCTGGGCCAAATATTGACCTAAATCTTTGGCAACATCTTCGTAAGAAATGGATCTCTCCGCACGTTTTTCTTTAATCTTGATAATATGAAACCCCAATTCGCTCTTGATCGGATCGCTTACTTTCCCAACCGCCAGCGAGAAGGCTTTGGCGTCTATTTCTTTGGGAGCTATTCCTTTGATTAAAATCATATCGCCCCCGCTGATCAGCGAATTTTTGTCTTCGGTATATTTTTTTACCGCTTCCGAAAAATCCATTCCACCGTCAATTTCCTTTTTAATTTGTTTTGCCAGCGCTTCTTTTTTCGCCGCTTCTTCCGGTTTCATGTCTTTCGTTACGGACAAATAAATATGCCCGATGCGGACTTGCTCTCCGGTCAGTTGTTTTAACTTCGCCGCAATCGCTTGCGCTTCTTTTAAACGGGTGGGATTTTCTTTTTCCAATTCTTTTATTTTTTTGGTTTTATTTTTCATTACCGCTTCCACATCTTCATAAAGCGCTTTCGCGTCCGCCTCTTCGACGGGTTTTACTTCCGCCTGCAGTTTTTGCTCCATCAGCTTGCGTACGGCAATGTCTTTCGAAAGTTTATTCTTGTATGTTTTGAGGCTCATCCCTTGTTTCTTGAGGGCTTCGTTAAAGCGTTTGTCTGCTCCTTTCGGATCCTGCTGGCCGGTTGTTTCATCTATGATAAAACGGGTTTTGATTTCATTTAAGCCTTCATCAATTTCCGAGTCTTTTACTTGTATCTTTTCTTCTTCGGCGGCTTGGTAAAGAAGTTCTTTGGAAATGAGCTCTTTAAGCACTTCGCGGCCCAAAATATCCTTCGCATAAGGTTGTTCTAAAAATTGAGGAGCCGCCGATTGGTATTGTTCTACTACTCCGTCCAAGTAAGCATCATATTCAGAGGCCAGCACCGGACGTCCGTTTACCGTCGCTACAGAAGATTCCATGACTTTACCTTCCAAGCTCACAGCGCTCGCTGCCAGCAGCACCGCCAAAAATAATCTACTCGTCTTTTTCATATATCACAACCTCGTATTTGTTTTTTAAAGAATCCAAAACTTGATCCAACTTCTTATTTTCCAATACTTCCCGTATCCGCGGCTCGGCTTCTTTGCGTCCAAGCCGTTTTTCACGCGTCTTCCTTATTATATGAAATCCTTGGGAAGTTTTGAAAAAACCTTGTATGCTGCCTGTGGGTGAGTTGGCAGCAATTACCTCAATATCAGCCAAATATTCCCCAGGCATAAAAGATAACTCCCGCAGCGATTCCGGTGCGATACTGTATTGCCGTTCCAATTCGTTCCAGCGCCCCGGGGATGCTTTTAGCGCCCGTAGGACTTGGTCTGCCGTTTGGGCGTTGTCGATAATAATTTGCTGCAAGGTCATTTCATATGGATATTTTTTATAGTAATCCGCTATTTCTTCATCCGTGACGGCGGTTTCTCCTCTTTCTTTTAATTCCGAATACCATAACTGTTCCAACGTTTGTTCCCCAAACTCGCGGTATATCTGCGCCAATTGAGCTTGTTTATCCTCCATAATGGAAAGATATACGTCCGATTGGTCCAGCCCGGCCTCTTTGGCAGCGGCATGAATTAATTTTTCGCGCGTTATGATTTGAAGCAAATTCTGCCGCCCAATCGAAGTTTTCGCAAATTCCCGGTCTTCTTCCGGCAGCAACGCCAAACGGGCCGATACGTCTTCTTCCGTAATGATTTCATTCCCAACGCGCGCGGCTGTTTCGTCTGACGGAGAAGGAGCTTGTTGTTGGCAGCCCAGCACGGTTAGCAAAATGACTGTTATCAAAATACTTCGTTTCATACCCATATACTATATCATTTTTGCGGATTTAAAATGCTTTCAAAAAAACAAATGCTTTCCCGTGCAAAAGACACCGTATCTTGACCTGTTGGCGCAACAATCCGGATGCCGTCCCCATTTTTGGATTTGATAAATTCCACTCGATCCGCGCCAAACCGGTTGAATAATTCTCCCGGCAGACCGGGCGGCATTTGAAACCGACGTGTAAAAAGCAGTTCCATTTTTCCATCCACCCAATCCATATGATATATTTCCATCGCGCCGGCGCGTGAAGAAAGTTGAAATAATTTAGTCAAATTCTGGATTTCCTCAGGAAGCGGACCGCTCAGATCTTGTAGTTTTGCCAAAATGATTTTCGTCTTTTCTTCATCGGCGCTCATCAGCTCTTTATAATAACGCAGCCGGTCCGCTTCGTCTGGAATATAATCCGGCGGAATATAGGCGGAAACGGGTAAATTAATTTTGGCGCGCAAAGTGCGTTCCACGCGTTCGCCTTTGAGTTTTTTGACTTCCGCTGCCACTAAATCACAATATAAACTTAATCCGACTTCATTGACGTATCCGTGTTGTTTTACGCCTAATAAATCACCCGCTCCGCGTATTTCCATATCGCGTAAGGCCAAGCGGAAACCGCTGCCTAGTTCTCCAAATTCCATCAGCGCCGCTAAGCGCTGGCGGGCTTCTTCGGTGGGATCTTTTTCCTCTTTGGGTTTCCAGTAAACGGCGGACAAATCGGCAAAATTGTCTTGAGGGGCTTCTTTTTGTTTAAATAGCCAATCCGGATGAAATAAATAGCAATAGGCTTTGGTGCTGCCTCGGCCGATTCGTCCGCGCAGCTGGTAAAGCTGGGCCAGCCCAAAGTTATGGGCGTTTTCCACAATCAGCGTGTTGGCGTTGGTAATGTCTATGCCGGATTCAATAATGGTGGATGCCAGCAGAATATCGTACCGGCCTTTATTAAAATCCCATAAAGTTTGTTCCAGTTCCTTTTCATCCATTTGACCGTGGGCCATGCAGATGCGCGCTTGCGGAACCAGCTGTTTTAAAAATAAATAGCGCGACTGCATGCTTTGTACGCTGTTATATACATAATAAATCTGCCCCCCGCGGGCCAGCTCCCGGTTGATGGCGGCGGCGGCTAAATCATTGTTCCAAGAAGTAACCACTGTTTTAATGGGAGTCCGTCCGCGCGGAGGTGTGTCTATGAGCGAGATGTCGCGCAGGGAAGAAAGAGATTGGTTGAGCGTGCGCGGAATCGGCGTGGCGCTTAACAGCAGGGAATGTACCCCTGTCATCTTCGAGCGGATTTTTTCTTTCTGTTTTACTCCAAAACGATGTTCTTCGTCAATAATCACAAGCCCTAAATCGTGAAATTCAATATCTTTGCTCATCAACCGGTGGGTGCCGATAATAATATCACAAACCCCGTTTTTTAATTCTTCAATCACTTCTTTTTGCTCTTTAGGCGTTTGAAACCGACACAGCATCCGCACGTTGACGGGGAAGCCCGCCATCCGTTTGGAAAAAGTTTTGTAATGCTGGTCTGCTAAAATGGTGGTGGGAACGAGCACCATTACTTGTTTGCCCGACAAAGCGACTTTTAAAGCGGCGCGCATGGCGACTTCAGTCTTGCCAAAACCCACGTCTCCCACCAGTACCCGGTCCATGGGTTTAGGTAAATCCAAATCGTGCAGCGTGTCTTGAATCGCTTGTTCCTGGCCGGGGGTTAATACATAGGGGAACGAATCGGCAAATTCTTGTTCAATTCGTGCGTCGCCCGGTACTTCGGGCGCCGCAGACGCTTGGCGCAACGCTTCCAGCCGCAGAATTTCTTTGGCCGATTTCTGGGCTTCTTCCTTTACCCGTTTCTTCACCTCTTTCCATGCCGCACCGCCCAATACGGAAAGAGCCGGACGTTTGCCCCCCGCTCCTATATATTTCTGTACTTTTTTGAAATCATACATCGGTACGTATAACCGGCTGCCACGCCGGTATTCGATAATTAAACAATCGGTGGGATTTTCTTCTTTATCCATTATTTCCAATCCCAAATACCGTCCGATTCCGTGCTCTTGGTGTACCACATAATCGCCAGCCTGCAGTTCTTTAAAACGTACCCGTTTGGCGCCTTCGACGTCAAACCGTTTAAGCACGTTGGCGGTGTTGTAACGGCGGTTTAAAATCTCGTTGGTGGTAATCAGGGCAAAGCGGTTTTCGGGACTGTAAAAACCTTGCGTGAGGGGGGAAATTTGAAAATTCGTTTTTTGCAAGTGCGGATAATCTGCGGCGAGTTCGGTCATCCGGTCCAGCTCTCCCCGGTTCAGACAGCACAAAGTCACGTTCATCCCCCGCTCTTGTAAAGAAGCCACTTCGTGGTCCAACAGCTCCATATTGGCGTTAAAGGCAATATGGGATTTGAGCCCGCAGTCTATTCCTTCTGCCGAGGGAAGCAGGGTGGTTATCACACAGCCGGGATAATCTGTGAGCGGAAAATCCTTCTCCGGTTCGTTAAATATCAAGCGATAATCCGCTGTATAATCTGATAATTGGGCCGGCGTTTGTTCAAATTTAAGGGGAATGATCACGGCTTGATCCGTGTGTTCTTTGGTGTTTTGGGTGTCTAGGTCGAAGGCGCTGATGACATCTACACGGTTGCCTGCAAAATACAACCGCAGCGGTTCGGGGCGGTTTAAACAAAAAATATCCACCACGCTGCCGCGGGCTGCGTATTGTCCGGGTGTTTCGGCATAATCCTCACGGGTGTAGCCGGATTGTTCCAGGCGGTCCAGCAGTTCCTGCCGGCGGAAAGTGTCTCCGCGGTGTACGGTAAAAAGCAATTTTTTAAAAGTTTCAATGCTTGGCAGCGGAACGGAAAGAGCTTCATAAGACGCGCTTAACAAACGGGGGCCTTGGACCGGGTTAAGCAATTCATACAAAGCATTCATTCGTCCGGTGTCCGTATCCGGAAAATGAAAAATTTGGGCGCCGCGCGGCGCAAATTCACGGGCGGCATTGTCGAAATCATCCGTTTCTGAAGCGGTAATAAATAAGGCGTTTTGTGCGTTATTTAAGTATTTTTGACAAACAAAATAGGCCTGCGCGGCGCCGTTGGGCAGCCCGTAGTAACGGGTAGGGACTGGCTTTTTTTTCTCTGTCATACGCCAAAGCGTTTTTTGTCCCGGCGGCACAAACCGTTAAAAACTTTGCGGCTCGGTCCCGGCTATGAAGGCTTCTAAAAATTTATTGCGTTCGGTGGGCATGGCTAATTTACCCGTCGTCGGATTAATATAGGCAAACGAAATCCCTTCCGGAACGGCAAAATCTTCGTTGGGCTCATCTTTAAGTACTTCTTCCATGATGGCGGTCCACCAACGGGCGGTGGTACTCCCGGTAAAACGGGCGCCTTGTTCGTGCGAGGAGTCGTCGTCATAACCCATCCACGCGGCGGCGGCGGTGCGCGGCGTCATCCCTACAAACCACATGTCCCGGTGGCTTTGGGTAGTGCCTGTTTTGCCGGCAATATTGCGTCCCAATCGGGATACATAGGCGCCGCTTCCGCGTTGTACAACGCCTTTCATCATATTGATTAACAAATAAGAATCTTGCGGCGAGAAGGCCGCTTCTTCCAAGGGAATATGTTGTTCCAAGATACGTCCGTTCGCGTCTTCAACCCGCTCAATATAATAGTTGTCCGTATGGATTCCTCCGTTGGCAAAGGTAGTCAACGCCGCTAAATGCTCGTCCATAGCCACTACGCTTACGCCCAGTGCCAAAGCCGGCACACGCGGCAAAGCGGCTGTTATACCCGCCTTGCGGGCTACCCGCACAACTGCCGGAACGCCAATTGCGTCAATTAAATTGACGGCAACCAAATTCTTGGATTTTTCCAATCCTTTCCTAAGCGTAATCCATCCTTCGTTTCGGCCGCCGTAATTTTGCGGTACCCAAACGCTGAAATCTTTGCTGGCTATAAAAGATTGCTGGGCCAGATCCAAGGAGTATAAATCGGAATTTTCGTTAAAGGTGCGCCAGTTGCGGCCGTCGTAATAAAACATGGTGGGCAAATCTTTTACCAAGGTAGCCGGAGTATATCCTTTTTGCAGCGCCGCCATCCAGACATATGGCTTGAACGAAGAGCCCGGCTGACGTTTGGCTTGGGTGGCGCGGTTAAATTTACTTTCATCAAATTCCCGTCCGCCGATTAATACCCGCACCGCACCGGTTTTTACGTCGCGTACCATAAAAGCGCCTTGCAGACGCGGATATGCTGCTTCCGGATCAGCCGGGGCGGATTCTTCCTCAGAGGGCGCTTCAGCGTCTGCTTCGGTATCGTTCGGATCAATTTCTATTCCCAATCCTTTTGCCACCTGTTCATCATACTGTTGGAGATATTCGTTCATGATTTTTTCCGCTGCGGCTTGTTGGTCGATATCGATTGTGGTGTATATGTTTAACCCGGCTTTCCACAGTACATCCATCCCGTATTTGGGTTCCAGAATCCGGCGGATGTGCTCTATAAAATATTGGCCGGGCGTTTCTTCCGGAACAGGCGGTTTCTCGGGCAAAGGTTCTTGTTTGGCGGCTTGCAGTTCCTCTGGGGTAATGTAATTTTGTTCGTACATAACGTCAAGTACTAAATTGCGGCGCTGGCGGGCCAGTTCCGGGTTGGCAAACGGATTATAGCGTCCCGGAGCGGGAATCAACCCTACAATTAAGGCCGCTTCTCCGGTGGTTAGTTCGGACAGTTCTTTGTCAAAATACTTTTTGGCGGCCGCTTTGACGCCGTAAGCGCCGCTTCCTAAATAAATTTCGTTTAAGTACAATTGCAAAATTTCACGTTTACTGAACTGGTGTTCAATTTGGATGGCCAAAATAATTTCGCGGATTTTACGAATCAATTTTTTTTCTTGTGTTAAGAATACGCCGCGGGAAAGTTGCTGGGTAAGCGTAGAAGCGCCCTGTTTAGCCTGCCCTGTTATGATATCGTGCAGCAGCGCTCGGAGGATGCCTTTTATGGAAAAACCCGGATGGGAGAAAAAATCCCGGTCCTCCATTGCCACTACGGCGTTCTGCAGATCTACGGGAATATCTTCCAACGGCACCATGCTGCGTTTTTCAATTGAAAATTCGTGAATGAGTTTATTATTGCGGTCAAATACCTTTGTCGTTAGAGAAGGGGTATACTCCTCCATTTCATACACCGGAGGCAACCCGGAGAAAATATAACGCATAAAGACAGCGCCCAAAATGATGCAAATAAACAGTCCCGCCAATACGGAAAAAATGAAGGGTTTGGAGGTAATAAATTGTTTCAGGCGTTTGCGCATATATTCAATTATATCAAAAATACCTGCTTTTAACTGAGGTCTGTTGCAAGGTTGGACAGGTAGTAAAAATAGATAAAACTATTGTAAAATAACAGTTAGGATGTATTAGAGGCTGCTTATGATTAAAAAACGAATTTCCAAGAAAAAGGAAGAACGTTGTCGCGTTTTCTCCTGTCCTCAACATAAAAGTAAAACAGCAGATTCAGCCCAACAGGCGGAGTTTCCTTTCAGCGTACAGACGAGTACTCTGGAAACTGTTAAAAAAAACGGAGTGGAAGGGTATGATGTCGTGGCCGTAATGGACGCCAAAACCGGACAATTGGTTATTTTGAGCGATGCGTCGGGACAGATTACACCGGAGGATTTAAAAGAAGCCGTCAATTTGCACCAACATGCATTTAAACAGGCCCTTACCGGACATATTCATCATTACGAATGGGAGCTTGAAACAGAAGAGAAACATTGCTTTTATCAGACGACGCTTATCCCCTTGCGCGGCATACAGTCCAATGTTTCAAGCGTGTTGGTCTTAACGCGCGATATTACCCATTGGGCGGGTTCATACCAAAAAGGAGAAATGCTGCGGGAAGGATCATCGCCGCGGACGTTCTCACAGATTTTGCTGGCGGCGCGTGAGTCGGAAAAAAAAGAAATCTCCAAAGCTCTTCATGATGAAATCGGATCTGCGGTAGTTATCTTAACGGCACTTTTAAGTTTGGTAAAAGCCAGCGTAAAAGAAGGGGATAAAAAACAAGCTTTGGCGGATATCGCCAAGCTGGACGCACAAATTAAAGATAGTATTGACCGGGTAAAAAATATTGTTGTTTCTTTGCGTCCACCAAGCTTGGAAAATGACGGTGCATTGGGCGGTTCGATCCGGGAACTTTTGGAAAATATCAGCGGATATGTGCATATTCCATATACCTTTGATTATGATTCTGCTACCGGAGAGAACGGCATTTCAGACAGTGTAAAAATTTTGCTTTATCGCATTGTGCAGGAAGCGTTAAATAATATTGTGAAACATGCACACGCCAAAAATATTTATGTGCTTTTGGCGCGGGATGAATCGGATATTCATCTGGTGGTGGAGGATGACGGAATCGGTTTTAAACAGATGAAGCAGCGTTCAATCCGGAAAGTGGGGTTGTTGGCGATGAAAGACAGCGTACGGCTTTTGGGCGGAAATATATCTATTAAAAGCGCGCCGGGCAAAGGGACTCGGATTGAGGTGGTATGTCCGTGCGTGGTATATGGGGGAGAAGAATGAAAAGAAAAATCGTGTTGGCAGACGATCACGCCATTGTCCGCAACGGAGTGCGGGCGGTATTGGAGAAACTGGGTAAAAATATGGAAATCGTGGCGGAAATTTCCAACGGGAAAGATTTGGTGGAATTCGCCCAGAAAAATGAAGCCGATGTATATGTGGTGGATATTTCTATGCCGATTTTAAACGGTATTGAGGCGACGGAACGCATCGTCAAGCGAAATCCGGCCGCCAAAGTGGTTATTTTAAGTATGTATGATGACCGCGTTTCGGTGGAAAAATCTCTTAAGGCCGGAGCGAAAGGATTTATAGTGAAAGTTTCCACCGCGGATGAAATCGTAGACGCTATTGAGGAAGTGGCTGCCGGACGGTTTTATTTGTGCAGCAAGGTTTCCAAGTACATTGTGCAAGGTTTCTTGGGCAAAACCTCTACTCGCAAACGCGATGCCACGGGGTTGACTCCTAAGGAAAAAGAGGTTCTTCAGCTCATCGCCGAAGGATACAGCAGTAAACAAATTGCCAAGACGTTTAATTTGTCTTTGAACACCATACACGTACACCGCAATAACATTATGAAGAAGCTGGGTATCCATAAACAGGCTGAGTTGGTGCGTTACGCCATTAAAGAAGGAATAGCCCAATTATAAAGGAATTATATGCGTATCATTGCCGGAACCGCCCGCGGGCGCAGAATATTTTCGGTTTCTAAAAATCTACCTGTAAAGCCTATATCGGACCGGATTAAACAGTCCTTGTTTGATATCTTGCGGCCCCGCATTACCGGAGCGGTTATGTTGGATTTGTTTGCCGGAACGGGGAATGTGTCCTTGGAGGCGTTATCCCGCGGGGCACAGAAAACTGTGATGGTAGACCGAGAACCCGCGTGCATTAAAAATATACACCGCAATTTGGAACATCTGGGTTTTGCCGATCGGGCCAAAGTGCTTCGCGGAGATGTCTTAAAACCGTTGGATTGGTTAATGCCTTACAGCGAGAATGAAGGGTATGACATTATTTTCATGGGGCCTCCCTACCGCGATATCAACAATAAAATGCTTTCTTTATCCCAGCCGGCGTTGGCTAATGTAGCGTCGGCGCGGCTGCTGGCGCCAAACGGCATTATTGTGCTGCAGAACCATAAAACGGAAGAATTTGCCGTTCCCGCAGGATTGGAAGTCTACCGCGTGGAAAAATACGGCGATACGCTGCTCCATTTTTTACGTACGGCGCAACCCCACCAAGAGGATTCCCATGTATAGCGACGTATATGAACTGAATTATTCCAAAATTAAAACGTATATGGAATGCCCGGTTCTATATAAGTATAAGTATATAGAGGGCAAGCGGGAGGGATTGGTTCCGGCTTCTTCTTTGGGTGTTTCCATTCACCGCGCGTTGGAAGAATATCACCGAAACAGCAATGACCCTTCTGAACTGCTTTCTTATTATGACGACTGCTGGCTGGGGGCGGGATACGCCAGCGCGGGCGAACAGATGGAATGGTACTTGAAAGGCAAAAAAATGCTTGAATTGTACGCCGAATCAGAATATGAGCGCAAGACCACGGTAGACAGCACGGAACGTGAATTTATTTTTCAGGAAGGGGCTTGGACTTTGCGCGGTAAAATCGACCGCATTGATAAGCACCCGGACGGATCTTGGGAAGTCATCGATTATAAGACCGGTACGGACGTTGATTTATCCATGCCTGTAACGGATTCGCTGCAGTTGGGTATTTATGCCGTAGGGGCTAAGCGGGCTTGGAATATGCAAAAGGGAATAGCGACGTTTTATTTTGTTGCGTTTAACCGGAAAATCAGTGCGCCGTTTGAGGCGTTTGATGAAAAGAAAATTTTGGATACTTTTATAACCGTCGGCAAAAAGATTGAAGTAAACGATTTTGAACCGAACCTGGAACATTGCGCGGTCTGTCCGTTCCAGACGCGCTGCCAATATGCTGCCGTTGAAAAACAGCCGGAAGCGTAACAAGTTACAACATTATTTTTGAACAAAATTTACCCGAATGAGGATTTTATGAAAGACTTAATTAAGAAAGCGAAACGGATTGTGATTAAATTTGGGACCAACGCTTTAAGTGCAGATAATGGAGACTTAGCGTTGTCGCGCTTATATTCTTTTATGGAAGATATTGCAGCGCTTCGTTCCCAAGGCAAAGAAGTGATGATTGTTACATCCGGTGCGGTGGGGATAGGGAAGAAACGGCTCGGGCTGACGAGTGCTCCCGATGTACTGGCATTGAAACAGGCTTGTGCGGCAGTGGGCCAAATCAGTTTAATGAAAATCTATGAAGACGGTTTTAAGCAATTGGGCTTAGTGGCGGCGCAGGTGCTTTTGACGGAGGATGATTTTTCCCACCGCAGCCGTTATTTAAGCATACGCGATACGTTAAACCGGCTACTGGAATTAGGATGCATACCGGTCATTAACCAAAACGATACGGTTTCCACCAACGAGTTGCGCGGATATAAGGAAAAAGGGATAAAAGTGTGTTTTGGCGATAATGATAAACTTTCGGCGTTAGTAGCCAGCGGAATGGATGCGGATTTATTATGCGTGATGAGTGATGTAGAGGGATTATTTAACGGCGATCCGCGCAAAGACAAGAAAGCCCAGCTGATTGAAGTGGTAAAAGGAGTAACGCCGGAAATAGAATCGCTCGGTTTTTGCGCTTCTTCGCGCGGGCGTGGCGGAATGAAAACGAAGCTGGAAGCGGCTCGTGTAGTAACGCGTTCGGGTGCGGCGATGGTAATTGCTTATGGGAAACGTCCGGGTGCGGTGTCGGCGGTGTTTGGACCGGGTTTTAAAGGGACGCTTTTTCTGCCGGTAGAGGATTTGCCCGGCAAAAAATTATGGCTGGCGTATGCCACCAACGTATCCGGCGGAGTGACGGTAAATGCGGGAGCGAAGAAGGCGGTTTGTGAAAAAGGTTCTTCTTTGCTGCCGGCGGGCATTATTGCCGTAGGCGGCGAGTTCGAAGAGGGGGATGCAATCTCCATTTTAGATGAAAAAGGCATCGAATTTGCCCGCGGGATCGCCAATTATTCCGATAAGGAATGCCGCAAAATTGCCGGCTGCCGGTCGGAAGAAATCGCCAAAAAGATTGGTTATAAAAACTACGATGAAGCCGTTCATCGAGACAATATCGTTTTATTGTGAGGGATTGTATGAATGTATCTGAAAAAGCCGCCCGCGCCAAAGAAGCCTCTTACATATTGGCGGCGTTGGCGCCGGAAACCAAAGACCGGGCTTTAAACGCAATGGCTTGTGCTATGCGTGTACACGCCGATGAAATTTTGGCGGCCAATCAATTGGATTTACAGGAAGCCAAACGGGCGGTTGAAGAAGGGAAGATGAAAACCGCTCTTTACGAGCGTTTAAAATTAACGCGCGAGAAGCTGGAAACGGTCATTAAGGGCGTGGAAGAATTGGTGGAATTGCCCGATCCGGTGGGGAGAGTGTTGGCTGCAACGGAATTAGATGAAGGGATGTCTTTGTATAAAATTTCTTGTCCGATCGGATTAATCGGCGTGATTTTTGAGGCCCGTCCGGATGTGGTTCCGCAGATTGCGGCGTTGGCTGTGAAGTCCGGCAATGCGGTCATGTTAAAAGGCGGACGTGAAGCGCTTCATACCAATGATGCCCTGGCAAAAACCATTCAAAATGCGTTGGCTTCCGTTCCGGGGTATCCGGCAGATGCACTGCAACTAATTCATACACGTGAAGAGTCGGCTCAAATGTTGGCGTTGGACCAATACTTTGATTTAATTATTCCACGCGGGGGGAATGCGCTGATTGCTTATGTTAAAGCGAATACCAAAATTCCCGTATTGGGACATGCGGACGGAGTGTGCCATATTTATGTGGCTCCGTCGGCGGAGTTGGAGACGGCCTGCCGCATTTGTGTGGATGCAAAGACGCAATATCCTTCCGCATGCAATACCGTGGAAACGCTTCTGTTGGATGAGAGATGGCCGGAAACATACCAAAGAGAATTACTGAGTACTCTAGTAAAAAACGGCGTAACGCTTTATGCGGATCAATCCATCGCGGCGTTGGCGCCGGTAGCCGGCCCGGTAGAAGATTGGCATACCGAATATGGCGAGAAAAAGATTTCTGTCAAACGCGTCAAAAATGTCTTGGAAGCGGTGGAGCATATTAACCGTTACGGTTCCCATCATACCGACTGTATTTTGACGCAAGAACACGATGAAGCCCAAATCTTTATGGATTTAGTGGATTCAGCCGGAGTGTATCATAATGCTTCCACCCGTTTTGCTGACGGGTACCGTTACGGTTTTGGAGCGGAAGTGGGTATCAGCACCGGCAAAACGCACGCACGGGGGCCGGTGGGGTTGGAAGGATTGACGATTTATAAATATAAGTTATATGGAAACGGTCAAATCGTAGCGGATTATGTGGGCGCTTCGGCTAAACCGTTTACACATAAAAAAATAGGGAGCAAAGAATGAAACTGGGATTTATCGGCGCAGGCGAAATGGGCGGCGCCATTATTCAAGGATTAATCAGGAGCGGTTGGCCGAAAGAAGATATTTCAGCCTCAGTGCCTACAGAAGAATTGGCCCAGGCTGCGGCAAAGCGGCTAGGAATTAAAGTGGGTACGGATAATGTCAAAACTGCCTCTGAGGCAGAGGTGGTGGTAATTGCCGTGAAACCCAACATTGTGCCGCAGGTACTTGCGGAAATCAAACAGGCGGAAAGGAGATTGGTAATTTGTATGGCGCTGGGTTGGACCTTGGAAAAGTTGCAATCCGCATTGCCCGGCTGGCCGGTAGTACGGATTATGCCCAATACGCCGCTTGCGTTGGGAGAAGGGGTGACGTTGTTTGCGTTTGGCGCGGAAGTTTCCGCGGCCCAACGTCAAACGGCGCAGCGTATTTTTGCCCGGTTGGGTAAAACGGTGGAACTGTCGGAAGATTTATTTGCGGCGGGTACGGCGGTTTCAGGTTCCGGCCCGGCGTATGTGTATGCGTTTATTGATGCGCTGGCTCAAGCGGGTGTTTCCCAAGGACTCTCCAGAGAACAAGCGGTTGAACTTGCGTTGCAGACGGTTGCCGGCGCGGCCAAGATGGTGGAAGCGGAGAAAATATCTCCGGCCGAGCTTGCCCAAAAAGTAGCTACTCCGGGCGGTTGTACGGCGGCTGGAATGGATGTGTTAAAAACGACGGGATTAGAAGAAGCGTTAGAAAAAACTATTGCCGCTACTGTGGCTAAAGCGCAAGAGTTTGCGGCGAAATAAAATTTTAAAAAGACAAAAAACGGAACGGGGTGTTTCCTCGTTCCGTTTTTTATATTTATTTTAAAATTTCTAAGCCGAAAAAACGGTTTTAAAATAATCCGTTTTTTCTATAGGCGTGTATATTGACTGTCTTGGCTCAAGGCATGCGTCTCAGTTTTTTGGCAGGAAGAAGTCTAACAGATCCATCCGCAGCCAAAAAGTAAAACCTCCTACAATCAAGACAGAAAAATAAGATTGTGAAGGATTCCGTACCGATGACTTTTTTGGACGAATTATTTCCAAAAATAAAATCCGATAATAATCAGCCCCAATATCCAACGATAATAAACAAAAATATCAAAGCTATGTGTTTTGATATATTTCATTAACCAGCCGATGACCGCCAATGCTCCGATAAAAGCGCTTATAAATCCCCATAATAGCGGCGCATTAAAATCCGTGGCGGTTAAATGACCTATTTCCAGCACCGCGGCTCCGGCTATAATAGGGGCGGAAAGCAAAAAAGAAATCCGCGCGCCCGCACTGCGGGAGAGGCCCAGTAAAAGGGCGGCGGTAATCGTAATGCCGCTTCGGGAAACGCCCGGCATAATAGCCAACGCCTGCGCGCAGCCGATAAGCATCATTGTCTTAAACGTAATTTCTTGGTTTTCATTTTTGGAGCCTTTTCGGTCCGCCCAAAACAATAAGCCGGCAAACAGAATCAGGCATAGGGCAATCATCAGCGGATTGCGAAATACATGCTCCGCCCAGTCTTTGAAGAACAGCCCCGCCAGCCCCGCCGGGACAGTAGCTGCTGCAAGGTACCATAATTGGCGTCCTTGGGCGGAAGTAGGGCGGGTTAAACCGTCTTTAATGAGGATAAACCAATCTTTGGCAAAATATAATATTACTGCCAGAAGAGTGGCGGCGTGCAGCATGACATCAAACGCCAAGCCTTGGTATTCCATTCCTCTAAAATAAGGCAGTAATACTAAATGGGCGGAACTGGAAATGGGCAGAAATTCTCCTAATGCTTGCAAGAGACCTAATAAAATAGCATCAAATATTGTCATAGGTTATTCTCCAAAAGAAAGCAAGCGCGCTGAATGCTCCTGTTCCATCTCCAATACGGCAAATGCACCGGGCGAGAAATGGAGTAATTTATTGCAAAATAGCTGGGCTACACAGGCAATATTAGGGTTATGTCCGACCGCGGCCACAATGGGCTCCTCTTTGGTTTTTTCTAGCAGGAAATCCCGTACTTCAAGATCCGTATAAAACCCGTTTAGCCGGTTTTCTTGGCAGAGGGGTACCTGCCAAATACCGCTTAATATTTTTGCAGTTTGTAACGCGCGCAAGAGCGGGCTGGTTAGAATGATATTTGGTTTGATTCCTTGTTTCAGCAAAGTTTTTGCCGTTTGTGCGGCTTGTTGGCGTCCTTGGCTGGAAAGCGGTCTTTGAGCGTCTGTTTGAACAGCCGCCTCGTAGGCAGTCAGTGCGTGGGCGTGGCGGATTAAAATCAGTTTTTTCATTGGTTTGATTCTGTGTCCAAAAATGTAATAATAAAATAAGTATCTTTATTCTACTATTTTATGAAACTTTTTTATGGACATTATCCTTCGTTGGAAGACGCTTTCGTACGCCGCGTGCAGAAGCGGCGCAGGGATGTGCTGTCGCGTTGGCTGGTAGTGTGTTCTTCGACTTGGGTTGCCCGTCGGCTCAAAGACCGTTTGACGCGGGAATTGGGCGCCACGGCAAATATTTATTTTTTAACGGCGGGAGCCTTGGTTAGTGAATTGGATCGCGAGGCTCCCGGTACGGTTTTGCCTCTTTTTCCGCAGGATCATCTGCGTGATTTTTTGATTAAGAATCTGCTGACTGAGCCGGGCTTGGACCGTTATCCCGTCTCGCGCGGTTTTATACAAGCAGTAAAAAATTCCTTACGCGATTTAGCGGATTCCTTGGCCGATCCCGATGTATTGGACGAACATTTGCGTACCGTTTCGGATTCCGTATTGGAGCGGGACGGCGCGCGCCTGGCATGGTTGAACCGTTTGTACCGCCGTTATTTGCAAGCCGAGGCGTCCGTACCCGGGTTTCGTCCTTACCAAGCGGCTTTTAACCGGGCGTTAGAGCAGGCTGAAAAATCCGATTTTTTGCACGGGTTTGATGAAATTATTTTTTATGGCTTTTACGATATGACCGGACGCCAATTGGAACTTTTTAACCGCTTGCGTGCCTTGTATCCCGTTACGGTTTTTGCCCCTTATTTAAAACATCCGGCTTACCGGTTTGCCCGGAAGTTTTTTGAAACCAATTGGCTGGGTGTGGCGGATGGAGAAAATGTTGACGAAGAAGATTTCGGAGCATTAGGGAAAAGCGGCCAATTTGTTTTTTCCTCTGAGGGAAGCGCCCCGGCAAACGGGGTAAGTGTCGTTAGCGCGGCGGATGCGAAGGGGGAAGTATTCTTTGCCGCTAAAGAGATTTTGCGCTTAACGCAGCAGGAAGGATACCGTTTTTCGGATATTGCCGTTTTAGCGCGTTCCGCGGCGCCTTATCAAGAGGAACTGCGCCGCGTGTTTGCTCAGAATTGTATAGCATTGGACGCTTCTTTTACGTATCCGTTTTCCAAGTTTCCGCTTGGCGTATTTTGTTTAAATCTCTTTTCATTGGCGGTAAACGGATTCGACCGTCAAACGGTGCTGGCGGTTATTTCGTCTCCGTATTTTAAAAATACGCGTAAGAAAGCGTGGCGTATATTAGCGGGGCGTTCACTGGTCAGCCGTGACTTAAGCCAGTGGAGAGATTTGTTGCCACAGACTAAAAATTACGATCCGTCTTTTTTAGATTGGTTGGAGGAGGTCAGCCGTTGTCTTAACGGACTTGACCAAGCGGCTGCTTGGCCCGAAGGTGTTGCCAATGCGTTGGATTTCTTAAACCAAAATACCGATCCGGAAGCTTTTGAAGGGAAAGACGCGGAAATTTTCCGTACGGTTTGCGATCAGATCGCAAGTTTTTCATTTTACGAGTCCATTTGCCCGCATGTGCGGCGCGGCGAGTTTGTGCGCGAACTGGTTGATACGCTTTCGGCCCTTTCTTTTAACGAAACGGAATCGGTGTACGGAGGGGTGACTTTTACGGATGTTTCCCGTGCGAGAGGACTTCGTTTTAAAGTTGTTTTCTTATTGGGAATGAATGATAAATCTTTTCCGCTCATTATAGCGGAAGATCCTATTCTGCGCGATTATCACCGTTATATTTTGCGGGATGTACTGGGATATTGGATCAACCAAAGTTTAGACCGTGCCGATGAAGAACGCCTGCTTTTCTTTCAAGCGGCTACCGCCGCGCAGGAAAAATTTTATGCCACCTACGCCCGGGTGGGCGAGGACGGAAAAGACAGCGTTCGCTCGCTTTACCTTTCGGAGCTGGCGCGTGCCTGTGAATTAAATCTAAACGCTCCGGACGCTCCGCGCGTGAGCGGACGTGTATCGGAGCAGATTAACCGTATTCCCATCGAATTTTTAACGCCGAAAGAATTGTCTTTCTCGTTTGTTTTCAATCCGCAGACCGCCTCCGAAAATTACCGTATGGCAGGATTGTTTTCGGAAGAGAAGGCCCATTCTTTGACTGCCGCTTTGGAATTGGCTAAAAACGGTGCATTGGGCGAGCGCGACGGGATGATAAGATCGGGTAAGGAAATTTTTGGACGCGAAAACAACGGGGGTTTTTCTCCTTCCGCTTTGCAGACGTTGGCTCAGTGTCCTATGAAATATTTTTTGGATAAAGGACTTCAGTTGGATGAGCAGGATGAACCGATCAGCCGGCAGGAGTTATCTCCCGACAGGCGGGGTACGGCCTATCACGAAATTTTAAGGGATTTTTACCAAACTCTTTACCGAAATGGGATGACGCATAACCTGTCCAACAACACTGCCGAGGCGTATCTTTTGTCTTCTTTTGAGAAGATCTGCCGTCCGGACGGGTATCGCCGGTTTGGTATTTATCCGGTGGTGTGGGAATTGATTTTGCAGGATATGAAAGAACAGTTGTCTGCTTTTGTGTCGGCGGATTTGCAGCAGCTTGGTTCATTTACGCCCGCCCGTTTTGAGATGGCCGTTTCGGCGGATCCGGAGGAAGAGATTCCCTTTGCTCTGCGCGGCATTGTAGACCGGGTGGATTTGGATGAAGACAATAAAATATTTTGGATAGCGGATTATAAATCCTCACGCAAAGGGACCCAGGATCTGGCTTCGGATTTTTTTAAACATTTGATTTTCCAGCCTTTTATATATGGTTGGATTGCACAGCGGTTGAAAGAACTGAAAGGATATACTTTTGCCGGGGCGTGTTTGCTGTCGATTCATAAAGGTTATAAACGGCGGGATTTGACGGCTTCAGATTTTGAAAAGATGAAGTCCCGCGCGTGTTTATTCTTAAAATTCTTAACGGATTTAATTCAAAAAGGGCAGTTTTTTATTTGTCCGTCGGGACAATGCGCTTATTGTCCGTATACGGCGGTATGCCGACGGGACAGTTTTAAATCACTCTTACGCGCCCGGAAAAGCGTACCAAGCCAATTGTTAGAGGAGCAGCGCCAATGATTCAGGAAGACCGCCTCCAGGTTCAAACCCGGCTGGACATCAATATGGTGGTGGAAGCCGGTGCCGGAACCGGTAAAACCACCCTGCTTATCGACCGGTTATGCCTTGCGGTGCTGGTGCGCAATACGCCTGTTGAAAAATTGGTGGCGCTTACTTTTACGGAAAAAGCGGCTGCCGAAATTAAAACCCGCTTTATTGATAAACTGCAAAGCTTATTGTTTGCTCTCAAAGAACATACGTCGGACTGCACGCTTGATCTGCTGCGGGCCTATTTTGCCGTTTCGGATTCCGATTTGATTGCACGTTGCGAATCGGCATTGGCGCGTTTGGACCGGGCCCCTATTGGCACGATTCATAGTTTTTGCTCGGATATTTTAAGATTGTTTCCGTTAGAGGCGGGTCTTTCCCCCAACGCACAAATTGACTCCGGCCAACGTGCAGCGCGTATTTTTGATGCGCGCTGGAATACTTTTTTGGATACGGAATTGGGCGCCGCGGCGCCGCGGGCGGAACAGTGGAAACAAGTGCTTCATTACATTTCGCTGCCTGATTTAAAAAATTTTTCTCAAGAACTTTGCAGCGGCAAAATAGAATCTTATGATTATTATGCCCACCGGAAATTATTGGGCGGCGTTTGTTTGGAACGCGCCCGCCGCGCCGAGGAAATCGTTTCCGTTTTCACGCGCCCTGGCAAGAAACCGCGTCATGCGGAGTTGTCCCTTGCGGCGGCGGCGCAATCTTTGCGGCGTACGGCGGATTTTTTGCAGGGGAAAACACCCGCCGCGCCGCCGGAGCAGGAAATACTCTCTTTTCCGGCGGTTGCTTATAAAGACTGGGATGAGGACTCGTTTGAGGAAGCGCGGTCCATTGTTTCTTTCGCTTCTAAAATTACGCCTGAACAACAACAAATTTTTCTTTCCGCTTTTCAGTTGGTTCAAGAACTGACCGATTCCGTCCGTGCCGAGTACGGAAGAGAAGGTATTTTAAGTTTTGATGATTTAATCGTTAAAACCCGCAATTTGTTGCAAACCAACTTGCAAGTAAGACGTTTATTAAAAGAAAAATTTGACGTATTGTTTATTGACGAGTTTCAAGATACGGATCCGGTCCAAGGAGAATTATTGTTATTCTTGGCGGAAGAAAAGAATACTTCCGCCGCCCGTTGGCAAGAGGTGCGATTGGAACAGGGTAAACTTTTTGTAGTGGGCGATCCGAAACAGTCCATTTATCGTTTCCGCGGGGCGGATATTACGGCTTATGAATTGTTTAGCGATTTAATTTTAAAACAAGGCGGCATGAAATGTTTTCTGCAAAGAAATTTTCGAAGTGAACTGGAAATTATCGAAACCGCCAACGCCGTCTGTTCCCGTGCGATGGTACAGCAAACGGCTTTTCAACCGGCCTATGTACCGATTTTTACTGAAAAATCGATTCGTGCCCAAGCCGTTGAGTGGCTGTTTATTCCGGATGCGGCGCAGGAAAATCCGTCCGCCGATGATTTTCGCGATAACCAAGCGGAGCGTATTGCCGATTGGATTGAACGAAACGTAGGGGAAATGGTTTTGGCCAATGGCTGTAAATTAGAATACCGGGATATTGCGCTTCTCACGCGGGCTTCCACTACCGCCGGTCCGTATACGGACGCTCTTCGGCGGCGGGGCATTGCATTTAATGTGGAAACGGATAAAAATTTTTACCGCAAGCAGGAAGTAAATGATTTTCTAAATTTTTTACGGGCGGCGGCCGATGAAAATGACAAAACGGCGTTGGCGGGGGTATTGAGAAGTCCTTTATTCGGATTTACGGATGAAGAAATTTATCAAATTGCCAAGAGAGGAGAATTATCGTTGTCGTCTTCTCCGGCGGATGATAAATTGGCCCGCTGTTATACTCTTTTAAAACAATTTGGCAGACGTGCCGGCCGCACATGCTTAAAAGATTTATTGCAGGACGTGTTGGACAACACCTTCCTGCCCGAAGCCTGCGCCGCCGCCTACGAAGGGGAGCAAACACTGGCGAATTTGCACCGTTTGGTTGCGATGACGCAAGGTTATGCGGCGGACGGGGCGGCCTCTTTGCAGTCATTTTTGGCGGAGGTACAGAAAATTTTGGAAGAAGAACCGGAACGCTTAGGCGCATGTTTGCAGGAAGAATCGTTAAATGCCGTATCGGTTATGACGGTGCATAAATCCAAAGGGTTGGAATTTCCCGTGGTGATTTTGGCGGATTTATCTAAAAAGGATGCGGCGGCGGCATCCCAACCGGCCCGTCATATTTTTTCCTGGCAGTATAATATGCACGGTTTGCGTGCGGGGAAGATATGCGATGTGAATTTGGCTTTTTTGGAAGAGGAGCAGAAGAAACACGGCAAGTGTGAAGAGGTACGCGTGCTGTATGTGGCTTTAACGCGCGCCAAGGAAAAGTTGCTTCTTGTAGCGGATGGGCGGAAAGGTTCTCTCAAGGCGGCGGCACCTTTTTTGAAGGCGGGTTTATTTCCGGACGGAGAAACGCGTCCGGCCGTGTTGCGGGAAGAAGCTTTATCCGTTCCCGTTTATTACGCCGAGTATCAAAATCCGGAAACCTTTCGTTACCGGCATGCTGCTCCCGTCCGCGAGGAGGAAACACGGCGGGAAATAGCAAACTGGCGGACGGCGTATGAACGGCGCAAAATGCAATATGAACGGTTGCTCCAACAAGATTGTAAACAGGTTCCGAGCGGGGAGGCGCTGTCCGTTAGCCAACTGACTCCGCTGCAACAGGCGGCTATGCAATTAGGAACGGTATGCCACCGTGTTTTGGAGAAAATTCTGGGCGGCAGCCAGACCAGTTTGCATGAAGCCGTGTTGCAGGCAGCCGTCCAATCCGGCGCTCCGGAGCGGGCGGCGGAAGCGGAAGAAATATTGCAACCTTTTTTACAGAGCGCGCTGTTTAAACAAATTGCGGCGTGTCGGATATTGGCTTGTGAAATGCCGTTTTCGTTTTTGACGGAGGATGGACGGGTGGAGTCGGGAATAATGGATGCAGTCCTTGAAAAACAAGACGGTTCCATATGGGTGCTGGATTATAAAACCGATCGGGTAAAAACGGGTCAGGAAAATAGTTTGTTGGAGGAAAAATACCGTTCGCAACTAACCGTTTATTTGCAGGCCGCCGGTAAACTGTTTCCAGAGCGTTTGATACGGTGTTCGGCGGTGTTTTTGCGGACGTTTGCGGCGGTGGACTTATAAAAGATAGAATATAAAAAATTTTTTAAAGTTGAGGAATATATGTTTGACAAAATTGGACAATTAAAAGATTTATGGAAACTCAAAAGCCAAATGGAAGAAATTAAAAAGCGGCTGGATAATATGGTGATCAAAGTGGACAGCCCGCGCCATTTGTTTGAAGTGACTATCTCCGGCTCTCAAGAAGTGAAAGAAGTGCGGGTGGATGCATTGGTAAAAAATTATACGGAAGCGGAAATTGCCGAAGATTTGAAAGCCGTTATCAATAAATCCGTGCGGGACAGTCAAGGTATGGCGGCGCAGGCAATGGGCAATTTTGCCATGCCGCAAGCCTAATATGTACGAACATAAAACAATTGCCGTGTTTGGCGTATCAGCGGATTCGTCTAAATATGGATATAAAATTTTTAAGACGCTTTTAGATAAAGGATTCCGCGTTTTCGGTATTAATCCCAAGGGCGGCAGCGTAGCGGGGCAGGCTATCTATACCAATTTGGCTTCTGTGCCGGTGCAGCCGGAAGTGGTGGTAATGGTCATTCCGCCGGCCGCGTTGTCTGGAGCGGTGGAGCAATGCGTTGCTGCCGGGGTGAAGGAAATTTGGTTCCAGCCCGGCACGCAATCCCAAGAGGCATATGAGCAAGCTGTCAAAGCGGGAATAGAAGCGGTGGAATCTTGTTTTATGGCGGATAATGGGTTGTGGTAATTTATGAAATATAACCGCTTGGGACGTACGGAATTGCAAATTTCCGCTGTTGGCCTTGGCGGCTGGGCTTTGGGCGGTGGTACGGATTGGGGGGAAACTTCCGAAACGGATGCGTACCAAACGGTTTCCGCCGCGCTGGACGCAGGCATTACTTTTTTTGATACCGCACCCATTTACGGAGAAAGCGAATCTTTCTTAGGACGAGCTTTAAAAGGACGGCGCCAACATGTGGTATTGGCCACCAAATGCGGCTTGGTCAAAAACGGATCGTGGACGGATCACGATCTGCGGCCCGAAACGATTGTCTCCCAGTTGGAAAGCTCGTTAACCCACCTGCAAACCGATTACATTGACTTGTACCAAATTCATTATCCCGATCCTAAAGTGCCGCTCGCGGAAGCGTTAGAAACACTTGTCCGTTTGCAGGAACAAGGAAAAATCCGCTATATCGGGTTATGCAACGTCGGCGAAAAAGAAGTAAGCGCGGCGGGAGAACAAATAGCAGTTGTTCAAAACGAATTTTCTTTGTTGCATCCTCAAAAAGCCTTGGACGTTTTCCCCGCTTGTAAAAAATTGAATTTAGGTTTTATCGGTTACGGTACGCTGTGCGGCGGCATTTTAAGCGGCAAATACCACAAAGAACCCAACCTGCGCCGCGCCGATGCCCGCAATTATTTTTATAAATGTTACCGCGGTGACGCTTTTGCGGCGGTGTATCGAACCGTTTTGCGGGTGAAAGAAATAGCTAAAAAGCGGGGCTGTGCGGCGGCTTCAGTGGCGGGGGCGTGGGCGTTGGGGCATCCGCAGGTGTCTTGCGTGCTGACGGGTGCCAGAACGGCGGAACAAATATTGCAAAATGCGGCGGCGGCGGAGATAAACTTAAATCCGCCCGAATTAAAATTTTTGGAGGGAGAAAAATGAACGTACGGGCGGTGGAAGAATACGTGTTTGGGCTGTTGCCGAAACTGGGCGTAAATAAACAGCGCGAACTGGTCAGGCTGGTGTATGAAATCGCCAAGCGGGACGGTATTTCTCTTTCGGAAATTCTGCCTGCGCAAAAAAATCTGAATTTTGAATCCGCCAAAAAGAAATTATTGGCGCGTCGGTACCCCGTTAATTTTAAGACCGCCGCTAAAGACCGTTTTTATTTGCCCAAGTTGGAATTAAATCCCGCCTTGCGGGCTGATTTGACGCCCCGTCCCTTTTACCCCAAAACCGTCTATATTGAAACGTCGGTGCAGGACAGCGAACTCGCCGCGCGCGTGCGCGCCGCATTCCCAAAAGCCGAATTTAAAGAAACCGACGGAAAGACCCAAGTTGGCAGTCCAAACTTTTCACGCCGGCTTGATACCCTTTTGATTCACCGCGAAAAATATGATTTTTTAAAACCCTGTCCCTGCAGTTGTTCTGCCGCATGCTGTGGATATAATTTAATCAATTTGGGATTTGGCTGTCGGTTTGAATGTGAATATTGCTTCTTGCAGCAATATCAAAATCTGCATGCGGTGTTGCTGCCGGCCAATCTAGATGAATTTTTAAGTAAAATAGATGCGGCTCATTTCCGGAAAGGACCGTTTGACCGACCCCGCATCGGCAGCGGCGAATTTACCGATTCATTGGTTTTTGACGGATTAACCCATTATACGGAAAAGATCGTGCCGTTTTTCCGTGCGCGTCCTCATTTGCAGTTTGAATTTAAAACCAAAAGCGTTCATATTGAAGGCCTTCTGCGGGCGGGCGGCTGTGAAAATGTGGTCATATCTTGGTCGGTCAATTCGGCTAAAATTACAGAGCAAGCGGAGCATTTTACGCCTCCTCTTGCGGCACGTCTGCAGGCCGCCTCTGAGACCGCACGCGCCGGATACCGCTTGGGTTTTCACTTTGACCCTGTGGTTATTTATGACGGCTGGAAAGAAGATTATGCCCGCACCGTTGAACAAATGGCAGATGTGTTGCCTAAAGAGAAGGTGGCTTGGATCAGCGTGGGGACTTTGCGTTTTAGCCGGGAACTTAAAAAAATGCTTGAAAACCGATTTCCTGAGAACATCATTTTAGACGGAGAATTCCTGCTGGATTTTGACGGAAAAATGCGTTATGGAGACCAACAGCGCAAAGAAGTATACCAGTTCTTGCTTCCTCTTTTGAGAAAGACTTTTCCCAACGCTTTTGTTTATTTATGTATGGAAGATCCGCAATTGGTCCGTTGCTTTTGATAAAATCTGTATGTTGGTGCACAAAAAGCCCCGTTAGTCGGGGCTTTTTGTAGTTTAAATAGCAGCTGGAGCTTATTTTGTTACGCGTTCGAGCTGTTCGGCAAATTCCTGTGCCAAAGCAGGGCTGAAACCTTCCCATGTTTTTACAAGGCGGTGTTTTTTGTCAAACAATACGGCGTGCGGCAGCCCGGATACTTGCATTACTTGCGCCGCACCTTGGGCGTTATATAGTACTTTGGTTTTTAAACCGTGTTCTTCGGCTGTCTGCAATACGGTTTTGAGGTCCGGATCCATAAAAGCTCCTACAATCTCCGCTTTATCCCCATATTGTTCCGCCGCCGCGTTCAAAGCGGGCATGGACATTTTGCAATACGGACACCAAGATCCCATATACATAATCAACACCGGTTTGCCTTCATAATCGGTGGAAGTCCAAAGCGTTTCTTCTTCTGCGGCTACGGGGATTTCTACCACCCCTAAAGTCGGAATTTCCGGCAACTTCATACAGGCGGCTGCCAATCCGGCGGCCAGCACTAAAGCTGTTATCTTTTTCATGCATTCTCCTTTATACGATGAAAACTGCCCTTGCAGGCTCTGTATATGATAGAATACAAAAGATGGGTAAATTAATCAATTCCATAGGCCGTCTGTTGGGAGAACGCGTGGATATTTTAGTAATGCCGCGGTTAGGTTCTTCCATTAAATTCAGAGTGCGTGTGCTTACGCTGGGGCTGGTGTTTGTTTTATGGCTGTTGGTCACTTTGTGCGGGTTTCTGTTTTTTATCCGGGCGTATGATTACAATATCACGAAAGCCGAAAATAATTTGATGCGCGTAAAAATGACACTGATCGCCGATGAATTGCAGCGCGGACGCAAATATTTGGAATTAACCCGCACCACCGATACGCAAATGCGTCAGATGTTGGGTATGCCCGGCGGTAAATTTATTAATCTGCCTAAAGGTTGGGAAGAAGCCCAAGCAAAAGAAAATGCCCGCTTTGACGAAGAAATGGCGAAGGATTTGAAAGAGCTGGATACCGAAGAGTTTGAAAAATATATTGATTCCATAGAAGAAAGCGCTAAAACGCGTTTGGCCAGTTTTCAAGAGATTGCTTGGTACTATGCGAACCGTCGCGAAGGGCTCAATTCCATTCCTTCCATTCGTCCTTCTACGGCGCGCATCAGTTCCGGGTTCGGTTACCGCTTGGACCCCTTTGGACATCGTACCACCAAACGCCATAACGGTATTGACTTTGCAGGTAAGCCGGACAGTCCTATTGTAGTGACGGCGGATGGAGTGGTAAGACATGCCGGCTGGGTGCCCAGTTACGGGCAGGCGATTTTGGTGGATCACGGGTTGGGATATTCTACTTTGTATGCGCATACCACGCAGATTCGCGTAAAAGCGGGTGATGTCGTAAAACGCGGAGACCGTATCGCCACGATGGGTTCCAGCGGGCGGTCCACCGGCACTCACTTGCATTATGAGGTATGGAAAGACGGTCAGGCGGTTAATCCGCGAAACTATTTTAAATAAATTTAGGAGGAAGTTATGGGCTTTTTGAAAAAGGATTCGGATTTCTCTTCCGGTGAGCATTTTTCCGTTGTCAGCGCGGAATGTTACTTTCAGGGAACGCTTAACGTACAGGGTTCTTTGCGGGTGGACGGAACGTTGGAAGGTTCGGTCGACAATGCGCGCCACGTGATTGTAGGTACGGAAGGCAAAATTGTAGGAGACGTAACAGCGGAGATTGTTGTTTGCGGAGGCATTATTGAAGGAAATGTCTGCGCGGATATGCTGGAAGTGTTGTCCGCTGCTTCCCTCCATGGTGATATACGGGCTAAAAAGATGATTGTGGAAGAAGGCGGCCGGATTGACGGACAATGTCTGATCGGCGGGGGAGAAACCGAGCCCGCTGAACCCAAAGAAGAAAAAGAAGAAGCCAACTAAATAACGGGAGTTATCCATATATGATTTCGTTTTTGATTAAACATAAAAAAATTATTCTTATCATCACGCTGGCTTTCTTTTTAGGAAGCATTGTTTATTTGGGGGCGGATGCTTACCGGAGAGGTAATTTTAATAATACCGCAGCACAGGTAGGTTCTGCAGATATTTCTTACCGCGATCTTTACCGGCTTACGGAAGACCGCGCCCGTGCCTTGCGTAATCAAGGAGTGGATGTGGATGAAGATATGATGAAGTTTTTACGCCAACAATTTTTGGCGGCGCTCATCAGCGAAGAAGTCCTAAACCAAGCGGCCCAACAAGCCGGGCTGGCTGTTTCAGACTATGAGGTAGCTTATGATATTAAAACTTCTCCTCTGTTTTCACAAAACGGACAATTCAGTAAAGAAGCGTACGAATATGTTTTAAAGCGTAATATCGGTATTTCTCCGGCTGAGTTTGAGAAACAGCTTAGAAGAGGCAAATTGGCCGACCGATTCCGCGGAGTATTATATTCTTTCTATAAATTAACGCCGGAAGAAATTAAGTATGCTTATCAAACCCAACACGGTAATTTAAAGGATTTTGAAAAAAACAAAGCCGATTTTGCCGCCCAGTTGATGGATACGAAAATGGAAACCGCTCAGACGGGATTCTTTGACCAATTCAACAGTGAAGTGGAAATTAAAACTTTTTTACAGGATTAAGCCGTGAATAATGATGTGTTAGTAGTGGGATCGGTAGCGTTTGATACGGTGGAAAATGCTAACGGTAAAGTGAGCCGCGTATTAGGCGGAGCCGCCAGCTATGCTTCCATTTGCGCCAGTTATTTTGCCCGGCCCAGCGTGGTGGCGGTGGTGGGAACGGATTTTTCTCCCAAAGACAAAGCACCCTTTTTGAAAAGAGGTGTTAATTTGGACGGGTTAGAAATAAGGGAAGGAAAAACCTTTCATTGGGGCGGTTGTTATGATAAAGATTTTAATAATGCCGTTACCCGGTTTACGGATTTAAATGTTTTCCAAAATTTTAACCCCGTGCTGAATGAACGGCAGAAAAACGCCAAAGCGGTTTTTTTGGCTAATATCAATCCAGAGTTGCAGCTTGCCGTTTTAGACCAAGTAAAAAAGCCTTCTTTAGTGGCTTGCGACACTATGAATTATTGGATCGCTTCGAGAAAAAAAGCGCTTCTGGAGGTAGTAAAACGGATTGATGTATTTTTCCTAAACGAAGGGGAAGCCCGCCAATTGACAGGAGTTTATAACCTGATTGAGGCCGGAAGAATTTTGTTGGAAAAAGGTGTGAAATACGTAGTCATCAAGTTAGGTTCCAACGGGGCTATGCTGGTAAGCAAAAAAGGAATTATTCAATTGCCTCCTTATATTTTGGAACATGTACATGATACTACAGGTGCGGGAGACACTTTCGGCGGCGGATTTACCGGATATTTGGCCAGTTTAAAAAACTGGAACACGTTAGCTTCCATTAAACGCGCCATGATGATCGGAAATGTAATGGCTTCTTTTACGATAGAATCTTTCAGCGTGGATCGCTTGGCGCATTTAACCCAGCGTGATATCCGCAAACGTTTGAATGAATATACTACTATGTTAAAATTTTGATAGTTTGTAAGGAGCAGAGAAAACATTTTATTTTAGGGAAAAATTTGCTAGAATAGACGTATAGATTTAGGCCGGGGTGCTGGAATTGGTATACAGGATGGTCTCAAAAACCATTGCCCTTTCGGGCTTAAGGGTTCAAGTCCCTTCCCCGGTAAGATTTTAAAGAGTTAGACCCTTTGACGAGTAAGTCAAAGGGTTTTTTCTTTTCATACAGCGGCAAGCGGGGCCATTTTCGTCGTTTGGAAAGAGAAATTGCTACAAAATCAGGAAAAATATATATAATTTTCTATCTTGTATCAAGGAGGCTGTATGAAAAAAATATTGACTGCACTTTTTTTGTGTGCATTGGCCGTACCTAGCTATGCCCAGCTTTCGGCAACAGATCCCTTTTTTATGTTGCAAAAAGACGGTATGTTATTGGATAGCGAATTGTCTTACAACAACAATTATGAAGGGGGAGACGGCGCTAAACAGTGGCTGTTAAAAGAAACTTTCCGCTATGGATTAGATGCACGCTGGGAAGTATTTGGATCGCTGGGATTGGCGAATTTGAAAATGGACGGCGGTTACAGCGAAACGGGATTAACAGACCCTGATTTAGGGGTAAAATACCGGGCCAGCGAAAATTTGGCCAATCGGGATTTATTGTTGGATCTGAGCGCGCATTTTAGTCCTTCTTTGTTTGATTCTCCTTGGGATAATCATCCGGACGGCGTAGCCAAAGGTTCTACCGATTTCGGCGTGAAAGCGATGGTCGGCCGAGAAGCCCGTTCTTACGAAGAATGGACGTGGGGCGGTTTTGCCGCGCTGGATTTCATTGGCAGTACAGATCAAGGAAAGAGCGCTACGGATTTCTACTTGGGTGGAGTAGGCAAGTATTATCTGGATGATTTAAATTCCATTGATGCCGAAGCCAGCTTGGGCTTTTTGGGAAAACGTTTTGACGACGGAGGAAGCGATACCTCCCTGCGTTTGGCCGGCGGGTATAGCCGTGTGCTGACTTCCGATCTGGATCTGAGCGGCTTGTTAGGTTTTGCCACGCACAGCGCGGATGGCGCCAAAACAGAAATCTTTCTAGCGGCTCGTTTGCGCTGGCGCATTTAAAACTGGATATATGTTACAAAAAACGCTCCGGATAACGGAGCGTTTTTTGTTTGTTGTGAAAACCCCCAGCTAGGCCGGAGATATTTCTGCTTTCCAAAAGGATAGTATTTTTTCATTTTTCAAAGAAATTATACGAGATGAAATCTTTTATTGAGAGTCTTTTTTAATGGTCGGAAGAATCAAAAAAAAGTATGAAAAAGGCGGTGTAGCCTAAAGGAATCGTAAGATCGGGTAGTAAGTCGGGGGCCAGGGCTCGGCCTGCCGTTTTGTAAGAGTGCGACAAAGCAGAAACAGTGTGGCTTAAACCAATCGTATTAACGGGCATAGAGTCGGGAGGCCAAGCTTTGGCCCGGCAAGGGGGTTGTTTTGTTTTTTTTTTTTTGATACACTGCTCCTAGCATTGATTTTTAGGCAACGATGAACAGAAGAAGGACTCAGCCTTTAAATCGGCTTGCTAAGGAGAGAATGATGAAGAAGGGTTTTACATTGATAGAATTATTGGTTGTAGTATTGATTATAGGAATATTGGCGGCGATTGCATATCCGCAATATGAAAAAGCGGCAGAAAAAGCACGTTTTTTAGAAGGGCTTACTTTAGTACGAACGATTGGGGAAGCAAATAGAGCGTATTATTTAGCCAATGGAAAATATGCAGCCCAAATAAGCGATTTAGATATTACCATTCCCGGGCAATTGATTACGGGGATTTTTTATGATAGTAAATGGTTTTGGGTGGCGGCTGGGACAGGAACCATTGCTGAACTTCATAGAAAGCCCATGTGGCAATCTTATCGTTTATACATGCATACAAATGGAACAATATCTTGCTATTGCAGCAATTCCGATAAAAAAGAAGAAGCGTTAGGGGAATATCTTTGTTCCAGTTTTGGCAAAAAACAGCCGAACAGTAATTGCGTATATATTATTAGATAACATAGATTAAATATAAAAATGCTCAGGTTAGTACTCAGGATGTTTTGTGAGCAGTATTTGTCCGATAGGAACACCCCGGACAAAGGAACTGAAAAATAGCCAAATTAATTAGAATTCTTATCTGCTTGTAATAAACTTTTTAATAAGATACTCATACAACAGGTTAATCTACGTAATAGAATTGCATTATTTTACAGAGGGAAGTATCTTGTTAAAATATTTATATGAAAAGGATTTTGATTTCCGGCGTATTTTTGTTAATATTTTCTTCTTCCTTATTCTCTCAGAGTTACCGCGCGCAGGATTATTATACGAAAGAAAAACAGGATTTCAGCGGTTTGACCCGTTGGGAGATTTCTGCCGGTTTTAAAGGATCTTCCGGACAAGTGCGTGATTTTTTTGGGCAAAATTTATCTCAAGGGGAATATGGTTTAGAGATGAGGTTTTTGTATTCGCTTACGGAGTGGTTTTCTTTCGGAGTGGAGGGGATGGTCTCTTTTCCTTTTAAACAAGATGTTTCGCTGGATGATTATAAAACGCAAAGCTTAGCCGCTTTGGTTAAACTCACTTTTACTCCGCAGTCCAGCCCCCGTGCGTATCTTTTGCTTGGGATGGGAGAAGCGTATAAAGAAGCGCAGTATTTCGATAGTTGGAAGTATACGGCGCAGGTTTCTTATTTAACGTTTGGTTGGGGGATAGAAACAGATATATCTGGCGCGTGGTTTGGCGGGTTGGAGTTGAGGGGGATATACAATTTGGATCTGCGGGAGACGGATTATTTTTCTTTTGTACGCCGTTGGGAAGGCGCGGTGCATTTGCGGACAGGAATACGCTTTTAATTTTTCTTACGGTTTGGAACCGCTTTTTTCCGGAAAGGTTTTTTAAATGCGTTTGGGCGGTTTTTCTCTGCTTTTTCTGGTTTTTTGACTCCATAAAAATTTAGAATTCCTTCATATAGAGCCTGTACGAAAGGAGCTCTTCCTTCGGGTGTTTTAGCCATTTCTTCTTGCTCAGGGAGAATCAAATAGGCGTTTTCAACCAAAATGCTGGGCATTTGCGGAATCCGCGGAATAAACAGAATATCATTGGCAATCATTCCGTTATCCGCAATGGGAACAAGACGCGTAAAAGCGTCATAAACCGATTGGGCCAGTTTAAAACTGTGTGGATAATTATAATAAACGGAATAACCCCGTTCGCGGGCAAGCGGATTAATCGTTTCCGGCAGAGCGTTGTAATGTAAGCTGATAAAAATATGTGCTTTTTCCTGAATGGCAAGCTGGTAGCGGCTTTGTAAGCTCATATGATTGTTCCCGTGGCGGGTCATAATCACGGTAGCTCCCGCTTGTTCCAGGAGCGGTTTTAAATCTTCCGCTAAGGCCAAATTCGCTTCATATTCTAAATAGCCGGTAGGCCCGATTGTTCCGTCGTACGGAACCGTACGGCGGGGGCTGTGTCCGGCATCCAGCAAAATGCGGGCTCCTTTTAAAGGAGCGTTGTCTTGGGGGGTTATGGAAGGCGGATGCATTAAATCAAGCAGCAACTTGTTTTCTTCAAAATCATAAGCGTGACCCCATAGTGAAACTTCTTTTTTAAAATAAATTTTAAATAGGATTGTATCCTTGGCGGGCTGGGACCAAACAATATTTTCTATGACAGGACTGGTGGTATCGAAACTGTAGTTCTCAGCAAATCCGTCCGTATAATAAAGAGTCAGTTCCAAACGGTCATTAAATTCATGTACGCTGATGGGCGTTACTCGATTGCCTTCAAAAATAAGCCGGGTTTTTTCGTTAGTGGAAGAGGTGGTAAGCATGGAAATATGGTTGGGTTTGTAATCTGAAAAGAAAAGATGCTTTAGGTTGGTTTCTTCCAGCCAAGCGGACTCATCGTCGTTTAGAAAAATACGATATTGTCCGTTCATCCGTCCATTGAGGAGAACCTCTCCATAAGCGCGGTAAAAAGGATATAAATTTTCACGCGGAGTGGGAATCTTACGCAATTTAACTCCGGGCGAAAGCACTTTGGCATGAATGAAGGGATCTTCTTTATCCAGCACTTTTATTGTGGCCGGCGCGGTAATTTTAGCGTTTGTATCATCCGGCCCGTTTTTCATTTTATAAGTAACCCGGGCCGTTTTGGGTTTTTGTTTTTCGTCGATTAAATACTTGGCGCGGTACATACCTGGTGACGAGACGTCTTCTTTCATGAGAATATTTTTGGCATCTTGGAGTCCGGAAAGGGTAAAGGTAACTTCCGCGCCGGGTGTACCCCGAACGTAAAGGCCGACCACATCTCCTGGGAGTAGTTCTACGGGCTTTTGGGGAAAGACTTCTTCTTCGTCAAATTCTGCTTGGGCGGAAAAGTCCTTAATGTCCGCTCCCGGTACAATAATCCGCCGGACGGCGCGGACCGTTTCGTGGTTGGCGGAAGCGGTTAATATAAATTCAAATTCTCCGCTTTTCACAGGTAAAAAAGCCAAAAAGGCGCCGTTATCATATACGGGTATCTTTTCTCCGTTGATGTCTAATTCTGCCTTGCCGGGAAGATTAATTTGTCCAAACAAAAAAATATGGCTGGCTCCCCTTGCTACAGTCATTTTTTCATAGGGAAATTGGACGGTAATGGGCGCTTGGGTACCGGGTGGAATGTTTTGGGCGGGCAAATAGGGCGCGGTCGGAATGTTTTCCCCGCGTGCCGAAACATAAAATGAGAAGAGAAAAAGCAGCAAAAAAAGGGTTCTTTTCATTCTTATAAAATGATAACATAATTCTATGGTCAATTGCGAAGACGTAATCCATTTCTTGGATACCTATCTTAACACGGCCCAAATTCCTGATTCCAGCCGCAACGGATTACAAGTTTCCGGTACGCAGCGGGTTGGGAAAGTTGTATTTGGCGTATCCGCTTCGTTGGAATTATTTCATCAAGCCAAAGCGGCGGGTGCGGATTTAATTGTGGTCCACCACGGGCTTTTATGGGGGCAGGAACAACCCATAACCGGTATTTTTCGCGAAAGAATTGCTTTTCTATTAAAAAACAATTTAAATTTGGCAGGATACCACTTGCCGTTGGATATGCATCCGGTAGTGGGGCACAACGCTTGTCTGATGCGTGCGATGCGGGCGGAGCGGATTGAGCCTTTTGGGGAATATCACGGATCGCTTATTGGATTTTGCGGGCGGTTGTCTTCCGTTGAGTTGGACGCGGCGGCCGCTGTATTAGAAGCTTACTGCGGCACGAAAGCGCAAGTGTTGGCGTATGGACCCAAGCAAATAGAAAAGGTGGGGGTGGTCAGCGGAGGCGCTTACAGCATGATTCCGCAGGCGATCGAAAAAAAATTGGATTTATATGTAACCGGTGCCTTGGATGAACCCGCACAGGAATGGTGCCGAGAAGGAAAGATAAATTGTATTGCTTTAGGACATTATAATTCGGAAAAACCGGGGGTATCGGCACTGATGGAACTTGTGGCCAAACGTTTTGGCGTGCCGACGGAATTTATTGATGTGCCAAACCCGCTTTAAACCGCCGTACGGAGGAGATATGGAAAAAGAATTGTTTAAAAAAATAGATTCTTATAAACAAACGGTTATCGATTGGCAGACCCGTATGATGGCTTGTCCGGCGGTGTCGCCGCATAGCGGTGGAGAAGGAGAGCATGCGAAAGCGGCGTATTTGATGTCTGTCTTGAAACAAATGAATTTTGATGAATTGTATGTAATTAACGTGAAAGATTCCAAAGCCAAAGACGGGGTGCGTCCGAATATTGTAGCGAAATATTATGGGCAAAATAAAAAGAAAACATTATGGGTAATGGCGCATATGGATATTGTGCCGCCCGGCGATTTGGCGCTTTGGAAAACGGATCCTTTTAAAGCGGTGGTAAAAGGCGATAAAATTTACGGAAGAGGGTCGGAGGATAATCAGCAGGGATTGGTGTCCGGGCTGCTGGCTGTTAAGGCGATGATGGAGTGTAACGTACGGCCGCCGTGCAATTATGCGCTTTTGTTTAACGCGGATGAAGAAATCGGCAGCGTATATGGGATAGATGCCATTCTTAAAAAACACGCTAAAACTTTCGGAAAAGAAGATGTTTTTTTAGTGCCTGACGGCGGTAATCCGGAAGGGACCATGGTGGAAATTGCTGAGAAAAATATGCTGTGGGTCAAGTTTACCGTTACCGGAAAGCAAACGCACGCTTCCACCCCGCATTGCGGAATCAATGCCCACCGGGCGGCGGCTTATTTAGTGATCAAATTAGGCGATTTATATAAGAAATTTAATAAAAAAGACAAACTTTTTGCTCCCGAAAGCACCAGCACTTTCGAACCAACCAAACGTGAAGCCAACGTACCTAACATAAATACTCTTCCGGGTACGGATGTTTTTTATTTGGACTGCCGTGTACTGCCGTGTTATAAAAATGCGGATGTCTTAAAGGAGATTGCCAAAATCTCTAAAGCGGTAGAAAAGCAATGCCAAGTGAAAATTCAGTTTGAACCGGTAATGAGCGAAAGTTCTAAACCCACTCCAAAAGACGCTCCGCTGGTAAAACTGACTCAAGAAGCGGTCAAAACCGTTTATAAAAATACGCCGCGCACAATGGGCGTAGGAGGCGGTACGGTGGGAGCTTATTTGCGTAATGCGGGTTATACGGCCGTGGTGTATTCGAAATTAGATGAGATGGCCCATCAACCCAATGAGTATTCCAGCATTAAAAATACGCTGGGAGATGCAAAAGTGTTTGCCCTGGTATCCTTACATTTTAAATAGAGGTGTCTATGAAAAGAGGTTTTACAGTAACAGAGATTGTAATTACGGTAGTCATTTTTGCGCTCTTGTTGGGTTTTACCGTCCCTAAATTTATTGTTTTGGTGCATAAAGCGCAGGAAGGAAGCACGAAACACCAGTTGGTAAAAGTCAGAAGCGCCATCGCCGCCTATTACGGGGAACACCAAGGAAATTATCCAACCGATGATTTATCCAGTTTGGTTCCAACTTATATTGAAAAAATACCGCAGGCTATTATACCCGGCTATCCGCCTTCTGCCCATGTATCGGTTGGCAGTTTTGAAGAATGTTTTACCAAAACCGGCGGTTGGGCTTATGTAAATGACCCGGCGGATCCGCGTTATGGTGATTTTTTTGTCAATACCGACCAAGCGGACAGCTATGGGAAAGCGTGGAATACCCACTAATTTTCAGTTCATTTTTAGTTAGGAGAATTATGCAACCTTTAATTTTATGTTTTGCGGCTGTTTTTGGTTTGTTGTTTGGCAGTTTTTTGAATGTGTGCATTTACCGTATCCCGCGTGAAAAATCCATTGTATGGCCTCCTTCTTCTTGTCCGGGCTGCGGGGCTCGTATCAAGTGGTACGACAATATTCCGGTATTTAGTTATCTGTTTTTACTTGGCAAGTGCCGCCATTGCAAACAACCGATTTCGCTTCAGTATCCGATCATAGAAATACTAACCGGTGCATTGACCTTATTATTTGTATGGCGTTTAGGGATTAGCGTGTGGACCTTTGTTGTATTAGCGGCGGTATATGCGTTGATTATCTTGTCTGTCATTGACCTCGAGTTTATGATTATCCCGGACCGTTTCTCTTTGGGACTCATCGTGTTGGGATTATTGTTTGGATGGGCTAATCCCCATTTTTCCGGGCTTTGGTGGCAGAAAGAGTTGGCGGCGTTATTAGGAGCGGGAGTAGGATTATTTGGCGTGTTGGCGATTGCGTTATTGGGTACGTGGATGTTTAAAAAAGAGGCGATGGGCGGAGGAGACGTTAAATTGATGGGCGGCGTCGGCGCGTTGATCGGATGGGAAGGGGTAATTACGACGGTTGTATTGGCTTCCTTTTTAGGACTTGTATATGCTTTGTTTTTAATTATTTTTAAAGGCAAGAAAGGCGGCGATGCGATTCCTTTCGGACCTTTTTTAAGTGCCGGCGCGCTGATTAATTTGTTTTGTTTAATCACGCCTTCTATGCTGGTAATTGAAATCTGATTTCTCTTTACGAATGTTCAGAGCAAAATCCCCCGATCTTATGTCCGGGGGATATTTATTTGGTTTTGAGCAAGATTAGATGTTTGGCTAGTTTTTTAAAGGCTTTAGCGCGGTGGCTGATTTGGTTTTTTTCGGTTTCAGTCATTTCCGCCAATGTTTTTTTAGAATTTCCTACCAGGAAAATGGGGTCATATCCAAATCCGTTTTCGCCTTTATAACCAAATCCTATAAAGCCATCCAGTTTGCCGTCAAATATTTGCACGCGGCCTTGCGGAGTAGCCAGACAAGCTACCGTACGGAAGCTGGCGGCGCGGGCGGGCAACAATTTCCCGTCTAAAGCGGCTAAGAGCTTACGGTTATTGTCGTCGGCATCGGCGTATTCACCGGCATAACGCGCCGTATGGACGCCCGGCGCTCCGTTTAAAGCTTGGACTTCCAGACCGGTATCGTCGGAAATGGCGGGAAGGCCTGTTTCCCGGGCTGCATAAACTGCTTTTATTTCGGCATTATCTTCTAAAGTATTTCCGGTTTCCGGCGGCAGAACAATTCCTTTAAACCCCGATAAACTCATATATTCTATCGGCGTTCCATTTTTTAATTTTGAAGGCAAAATATGAAGCAGTTCCCTAAATTTATTTACATTGGCGGTAGCAATTAAAATTTTCATGATGTTAATTCCATTTTTTCGTTCTTAATGTTTCATCGATTAAATTAAACAGCACCAGATAAGAATGATACATATCTTCTTCACTGAGCCATTCGGTAAAAGCATGCGGATTGTTTTGCCCTGTAAAGAGCGTGTATGCCCCGCGGTTTAGTTTTAACATCAGCATGGCGGCAGTGGTGCCGGCACGTTCTTTTTTAAAACGGGGCGTAAGGCCCGCTTGTTTTATGGCGTTTTCTGCTATTCTTTGTGCTTCTGGTCTTATATTCTGGGAAACGTTTTGATATTGCTTATAAACTTCCCGCTCGATTTTGACGTCAAAACGCTCACTGATTTTGTTTGCCACGCTGTCGGCGTATCCTTTCCAGGATTCAATATTTTTTTGATTGAAATCGCGCAGCCGAAAATCCAGTTCCGCTACATTGGATTTTCCATCCACCATATTCATGTGATGTAACTCTACATAGCCTTGATCGCCGCTGCTGCGATTAGGCATCCACTCTTCTTTGGCGCATTGGGCGCCTAATTCGCAGGCCGGAGTCCAAGCATTTCGGTAGCCGTTTTGAGCCGCTTGAGATTGATGGGCATTAACGCCGTATACCCGATAAATTACTTTTTCTGCATTGAAATTGCTCAGCGTCAATTCTCCGTCGGTTCCTCCGTCCAAATCAAAAGCGATATCCGGATTATAGGGTGTTCCTTCTATAAATTCCGCCGCACGGCCGACGTCCTCATTGGGCGCAAAAACAATCTGGATGGGACCGTGCTTCTTAGACGGATTTTCAGCAAGAGTTTGGATGAATGTCACTAAAATGGACACGCCCGCTTTATCATCTGCCGACAGCATAGTTGTTCCGTCAGAAGTAACGATGGTCTTTCCGATCATCTCTTTTAAATAGGGATCCGTTTCCGTACTCAGCACATGGCCATTCTGGAGTTCAATGGGTTTTCCATTATATTTCTTTATTTTTTGGGCTTTAATTCCTTTTCCGGGAATATCGGGAGTCGTATCATAATGGCAGCTGAATCCCAAAGAAAAAGCGTCCCAAGAAATATTGGAAGGAATATCTACATAAATATAGTAATGGGAAGTCAGCAGAGTAGGAAAACCAAATTGTTTGATTTCATCGTATAATTTTTCGGCGGTTTCAATTTGTTCCGGCGTAATGGGCGTGCTGTCGCTGCTTTGGCTGTCATACGTAGTATACTTAAGGAACCGTTCCAGCAAAGTTTGCCGGTATTTGGCGGCCATTTTGGCATTTTGCTGGGCGGTATTTTCCCGAAGAAAAGATAGGAGATAAACCGGTTTTTGTTTAGTTTCTTCTTTCCGACTGGATAAGGAAACGGCATATGAGAGAGGATAGACTGTAAATAAAAACAGAGAAGCCACAATAAGCGGTAACGCTTTTTTAAAGGTCATAAAAGCTCCTAGTACTAAAATTCGTTTACTTTTATTCTATGAATCTCTCCCAATCGTTCACAAGGGCCAAAGGGCCTAATTTATATTAGGACTTTTCCCTGTGTCAAAATAGCTATGAAACGTTTCGGTTCCCTGCCCCGTGATTTTTTGTATTTTCAAATATTCTCTCCATCTGATTTTTCCTTTATCAAGTGCTTATCAGAAAACTTATTTTCTAGGTAATAGATTTTATTTTCTGGCCCTTCTTGCGAGCGGTACTTATAAGAAACCCGCTGTTGTTTGATGACAGCGGGTTTTAACAGAAATATCACTTTGTTAAGCGTTTAATTGGGCTGCTGCATATTCCACAAGGTAATCAGCCTCAAGACCGTACGCAAGGAGGCTTCCATGACATCTACATCTGCATATTCCAGTTCGCTGTGGATATTATATTGGCCCGCAAATAAATCCGGCGTGGGAAGCCCCTTAAAAGATAGGGAAGATCCATCCGTTCCGCCGCGCGCTGCATTCAAAACGGGGGTAATATCCTCATTTTTCATGGCAAGCTGCGCTAAAGAAACTACTTGTTCCGGCAAAGCCTCTTTCATATTTTTATATTGGTCCGTAAAAGTCAATTCGAAATTTTTCCCCTTATAATTCATCCCTTTGACGGTATTGAAAGCACGGGTTACTTCGTTGACCAGTTCTTGCATTTCCTCATCCGAGAAAGCGCGCAGAATGCCTTTGACTTCCGTCCGGTCTTCCTTTGTGGTAATAGCGTCTACCCAAATATATCCGCGCCGATCCGCCGTTGTTTCCGGCCGGCGATGGCGGGGGAGAAGCGTATGGAAATCCGAGGCCATCAGAATATTATCCGAAAAAGCGGAGTTCATGGCTTCCCCGGGATGTATGGCGCGGGTCCCTTCGAATACGGCGGTGAAAGCTTTAGCGTTAAATGTTTCATTAGTAAGTTGGCCGAGGTCGCCGCCGTCCAAGGTATAGGCGTAATCCGCTCCGAAAGAGGCAACGTCAAATTTTTCCCGTCCGGCGCCGGTTTCTTCATCCGGAGTAAAGGCCACTTTAACGGTTCCGTGGGAAATTTCCGGGTGATCATGGAGGTATTGGACCATGGTCATAATAATGGCGATACCATTTTTATCATCAGCTCCCAACAAGGTTCCTCCGGAAGCCGTAATGATATCGTGTCCGCGCGCCCGGGCCAGTTGGGGAGAATTAGCGGGGTTAATGATTAATTTTTTTTCGGCGTTTATGATGATATCCGCTCCTTGGTAATTTTTATGCAGTTGCGGCTTGACGTCTTTCCCTGAAGCTTCCAATGCCGTATCCATATGCGCTATGAATGCAATAACGGGCGCTTCATGCGCTGAGTTGGAAGGAATTTCTGCCGTTACAATGCCGTTCTTATCCACTTTTACGTCTTTTGCGCCGTTTTTCTTTAGTTCTTTTGCCAGCGCTTTTGCCAATTTCATTTGTCCGGCCGTGCTGGGCACTTTGTCTGTTTGGTCGCTGGCTTGGGTGTCAAACGCGACGTATTCAGTAAGCCGTTGCGCCAACTGTTTTTTCGTTTCACTTTTATCGTAACGTGAAGCGGATTTCCAATCCGTTTCTTGGGAAAGAGCCGTAAGCGGCAAGCAAACGGCGGAGGCCATTACGGCGGTGGTAATCAGTTTGTTCATTAGGCTAAATCCTCCAGTGAAGCTGTTACTTGCGCTAGTGCCATTTGGGCGGCGGCAAGTTCATTTTTCGTTTTTTCGATTTGTTCTTTGGGCGCATTTTTAATAAAATTCTCCTGCGCCAGCCGCGCTTGACGCGAGGCGATATTAGCTTTGGCGGCGGCTAAATCTTTTTCCAGCCGTTTCCTTTCTTTTTCAAAGTCAATCAGCCCGGTAAGCGGAACGTAAACGGCGATGTTCTCAAATACGGCCGTAGCGGTTTGTTTGGGCTTTTCCAAATGAATGCCGATTTGCAGTTTATCCGCTTTTGCCATCAATTTAATATAGCCTTCGTATTCTTTCACGACCGCCAGTTCCTGCTGGTCTTTTGCGCTCAGAACAGCCGTAATTTTAAGACCCGGCGGTACGTTAAATTGTGAACGGATGGTGCGTATTTCCCGAGTAACGCCTTGTATGATATCCATTTTACGTACAGCCTCTTTATAACACCAGCCGGCTTTAAATTCCGGGTAACGTTGTTCCAGCAAAAACTCGCCTTTTTCCGAGACATACGGACGCAAAGAAGCGGCAATTTCTTCTGTAATAAATGGAATCAGCGGGTGCAGCGCTTTTAATGTACCGTACAGAATGTTGACGCACAATGCCATCACTTTTTCTTTCTCGGCGGTTTGGAAACGCTGTTTTGCCAGTTCTACATACCAGTCGCAGAAATCGCCCCACAGAAAATGGTAAAGGGTATTAGCCGTCAGCGCCAGATTGTATTTTTCAATTCCTTCCCGGGCGGTTTTGACGGCTTGGTTATAACGGTCTAGAATCCATTGGTCAGCCAATTCGGTAATCTCTTGTGGCATCTCCAACGGCCCTTTAATACCTTCCATATTCATCAGGATAAAGCGTGACGCATTATAGATTTTGTTGCAGAAATTGCGCGCTCCGGTAATGCTTTCCTCCGCAAACGGAATATCTTTTCCGGGAATAGCCTGCATCAGCAGCGAAAAACGCACCGCATCGGTACCATACTTAGCGGTCATATCCAAGGGATCAATAACGTTGCCTAAGGACTTAGACATTTTTTTACCGGTTCGGTCCCGCACAATCCCGTTTAGAAATACATCCGTAAACGGCAGTTTTCCCGTGAATTCCAGCCCCGTCATGACCATACGGGCCACCCACAAATACAGAATTTCATATCCGGTAACCATCGTACTGGTGGGATAAAAATATTTAAAATCTTCGGTTTTTTCCGGCCAGCCAAAAACAGACATTGGCCACAAAGCGGAAGAAAACCACGTATCCAGCACGTCGGGATCTTGCACTAAATCGTGTCCTCCGCAGACAGGACATTTTTCCGGTTTCTCGTAGGAGACGATCGGTTTCGCACCCGATTCAAAAGAAACTTTGGTCAATTGTTCCCGCCCTTGTTGGTCGGTGGAAAAGGTGAGTCCTTTTTCGCTGCAGCGGCGGCAATACCAAACCGGAATGCGGTGTCCCCACCAGATTTGGCGCGAAATACACCAGTCTTGTAAATTTTTCAGCCAGTTTACAAAAGGCGTTTTCCACGATTCCGGATGAAATTTTAATGCCCCGGATTCCGCCGCCTCAATCGCCGGTTTCGCCAACTCATCCATTTTTACAAACCATTGTTCGCTTAAGTATGGTTCAATGGCGTTGTGGCATCGGTAGCAGGTGGAAACGGCGTTATTGTATTTTTCTTCTTTGACCAAGAGGCCGGCGGCGTCCAGATCTTTGACGGTTTCCTTGCGGCAGAGTTCACGGTCCATACCCATATATTTTTCGGGGCAGTTGATCATCTTGCCTTTATCGTTGATTACCGTTAGCAGCGGCAAATTATGGCGCTGGCCGACTTCATAGTCCGTCGCGTCGTGCGCCGGGGTAATCTTTAGGGCGCCTGTCCCAAATTCCATCTCTACCGCTTCGTCGGCAATTACGGGAATAGCCCGCCCGGACAGAGGAATAATCACTTTTTTGCCGACCATATTTTTATAACGTTTGTCTTTGGGATTGACGGCGATAGCGGCGTCGGCATAGATGGTTTCCGGACGGGTGGTGGCAATCACTATCCCGTCTGAACCGTCCTCCCCTTTATACCGCAAATGCCACAGTTTCCCGGCATGCTGTTCGTGTTCCACTTCAATATCGGACAAGGCGGTAGAACAACGCACGCACCAGTTGATCAAGCGTTTGCCGCGGTAAATATATTTCTTCTCCCACCATTGGCGGAAACATTCGTACACGGCTTTGGCGCGTTTTTCGTCCATGGTGAAACGAAGATTTTGAGGATCCAAGTTTAAGCTCCAGCCCATTTTTTTGAACTGGTTGAAAATAGCGTTGCCGCAGTCGTTGTACCATTCCCAGACTGTTTTTACAAATTCTTCGCGTCCCAAATCGTGCCGTGATTTATGTTCTTCTTTGGCAAGTTTCTTTTCTATGACGTTTTGCGTGGCAATGCCGCCGTGGTCTGTTCCCGGCACCCAGAACGCTTCTTCTCCAAACATCCGGTGGGAGCGGATGAGTGCGTCCTGCAAGGTGTTATTCAGCGCATGGCCCATGTGCAGGGCGCCGGTGATATTGGGGGGCGGAATCACGATCACAAAAGGTTTTTTAGTCTTATCCACTTTGGCGGCAAATAAGCCGGCTTTTTGCCATTTGTCTGCCAGTTTTTGTTCTACTTCCTGCGGTTCATACGCTTTGGGTAACATAATCAGTAAGTCCTCTTTACTTGGTTTCTTCGCGTAATGTGACGTTACGCGCTTATATATATTTTACCAATTTAGAAGAAAAATTTTTTCTAATGCAAGATCATTTTTGATTGCTGGATCCATATTATGTCATAATATAAGTATGGAAGAAAAAGAAATCATTCACACCGAAGAAATCATAGAACCCGAAATCTTGGATGAGAACGGACGGCGTATTCATCCGCACCCAGTCCGAGAGAGGGCCCGTCCGAAGGGAGATATGGGCGGCTTGATAAGCGGATTTTTTGTGCTGGCGTTTGGGTTTATTGTGACGCTTGTAGTAGCGGTGTTTAGTATTTGTATCTTGCTTCCGCTGATGTTGTTGGGGCGGCTGCTCGGTATGCAGATTAAAACTTTTCGGCGTTGAAAACAATTCGTTTGAATTTTGTCCCTATTTGATCATAAAGAAAGCCCCTGAACGGGGCTTTCTGTTACAGATAGAGAATTTTAAATCCCAACATCAGTTCCCAATTGTAGGAGTATTTGTTGCCCGCCAAATGCCAGCCGCCGCGTACGTACATAGACGATCCTACATTGACCATGGTTCCCAGTTCAAATTCTCCGATCAGTTCTGCTTCGCCGGGGTTTTGGTGGTCCACCGTATAGCGCGGGTCAAATTCAAATCACCAACCGTCCTGCCCGATGAGGCCGAAAATCATTCGATAGCGGCTTTCATTGATATTTTCTCTACCGCTGCTGCCCGCGAACGAAAAAATGTGGTGGTATTCCGCTTCCACAAAAAACGAGGAATTTAATTTCCATACCGTAAAAATTTCCGGCTCGGCCACCCACTTGCCGTCTCCTAGGCTGCGGTCGGTGGCGGTAGGGGTAGTCAGTTCCATTGCCAAGCCGTACGAAAATGCTTTACTGGGCGTATATTCCACATAACTTCCGGACACCATAATATCGCCCAACCCCTTGGCGGAGGAAGTATCGTTTCCCACGCGGGCAATCGGAATTTCGGCACCGAATTTCCAGTGCCGGTTTAATTTAAAAGACGGCTTGATTTCAATAGTAGAAGAAATATCGTTTGCCGAATCATCTTTAGCTTTAAAACGCGGTTTAATTTCCAGCGAAGTGATGTTTTCCGTAGGCAGGATCCCCCACACCTGTAGGTTCTCCTGCAACTGGGCGCAGGCGGGCAGCGTACAAAGAAGTGTACAAAGCGTAAAAAAATGTTTTCGCATCAACACTTCAG
>CALUYP010000025.1 GCA_944325055.1 uncultured Elusimicrobiales bacterium
AAAATATGCGCCGTGAAGGATTTGAGCTGGCGGTATCTTCCCCGGAAGTGATTTACAAAGAGGAAAACGGACAGCTTTTAGAACCGATGGAATACCTGATTTTGGATATTAAGTCTGAATTTCAAGGGGCGGTGTTTACCATGTTGGGTACGCGCGCGGCAAAGCTGGAAAATATGGTTTCCGAAGGAGAAGACCGCCTGCGCTTAGAGTATCTGATTGCTTCCCGCGCTTTGATTGGCTTTAAGAACGAATTTTTGACCAACACGCGCGGAACGGGTATTATGCACCATAGCTTTCACGGATATTATCCCAAGGTGAATCTGCCCGATTTGCGCCGAAACGGCGTGTTGATTGCCAAAGAAGACGGCGAAACCACTCCCTATGCATTGTTTGCGCTGGAAAACAACGGCGAACTCTTTTTGGGGCCGGGCGTAAAAGTGTATGCAGGGGAAATTGTAGGGCAGAATGCGCGTTCGAACGATTTGGTGGTAAACCCCTGTAAAGCCAAGCACTTAAGCAATATGCGCAGCAAAGCCAGCGACGAATCTTACGTGCTGACGCCGCCGCGCGTGATGAGCTTGGAACAGGCGGTAGAGTATATCGCGCCGGACGAATTGGTGGAAATCACGCCGACTTCCTTGCGTTCGAGAAAGAAAATCCTCTCGCACCTGCTTAGAAAGCGCACGGAACGCGCCGCAGAAATGGCGGAAGAAGAGGAAGCCGCCTAAACGATTCTTCAAAAATGAAAAATGAGCCGCGGTATAGGCCGCGGCTTTTCTGTATACGTCACATCGAGGGGGGTTTGATATCGGGTTTTTGAGGGAAAAAGGAAAGGTTAAAATAGTTGGTTTAGCCCCAGTTTAGCCAAAATTCCATCTAACAATCCGGGGGTTTCCTCTTTAGAAACACTTAATTGTTTGGTTTCGCGGTCTAACGCATGGCGCAGCAGCGCCAACGCGCCGCAATAAGCGGGATGTTCGGCGGGACAGTCGGCAATAAGATTTTCAAAAATGCCGATACGTGCTTTTCGTACGCCTAAAGTTTTTTTGGCGGTTTGCAACAAAATTTTATCTGCACCGCTGCCGCATAAAACCAGCCGCAGCGGAGGATATTTTAAATAGGAAAGAGATTGTCGTAATTCCTTCATTATATCCGTTAATAATTTTTCGGCGGCATCTTCCAGTATTTCATCCATAATTTCATCGCTTTCCGGCTCGTAGCTGCTCAGAATTTCCCGGGTGGTTTCTAAATCATTTTGTAATAAATCGGCCGCTTTTTCCAGCAGGCGGTCCATTCCGAAAGGCAGTTCCCAGCCATCCATCAGCGTTCCTTTGTGGTATAAAAGGCAGGAAGAGGACTGGCCGCCGATGTCCAATAACAATGTGCCGGCTGATTTTTCTTCCGCTGAAAGGAGTGTTTCGCCTTCGGCTACCGAAGAGGGCAATACAAGATATTCATTACATTCACAGGAAGAAAAAATATGGTTTAAATTGTTTAGGTGGCTTATCATGGCCAAAGAAAGGAAAGTTTCCACTTCCAATGTAAATCCGGACATTCCTTTTGGATTTTTAATGCCGATATTCCCGTCTATCGTATAGGATTGGGGAAGGATATCCACCACTTCCAACGTGTCGCTTAGATTGACCGGAATGGAATTCCGTTCCGCTTCGTTCATTTCCCGTTCTCCTATAATACGGTTGCGGGAATCGACCGATTTAAATCCGCTTGAACGCTTGAAGGATAAAAAGTTTCCGCGAAGTCCCACCACTACCGACGGGCTGAACGAAACGTATTTGGAAACGTCCTCAAATACTTTAGCCAGTTCTTCATGTGCGCCTTGCATATCCCGTACAAAAGCGCCCGAAAAGGACCGGCACGGGCGGCGCCAGATGTGGCGGATGCGCAAGGTGTCGGTTTCTTCATCCAGGGAAGCTAGGACGGTATGGATTTCTCCGCCGTAAAAATCTAGAGATAAAATGTCCCGTTTCATACGGATATACCTTATTTAAATTTTATCAAATTTGAAAAAATGTCAAATTTATAGAGGTAATGTCCGTACGGAAAAAAGGGTAAGGAAGGAACATATCGTCGGAAAAACGTACGGAGTAATAGCTCCGTCGGGCCGACGGGGAAAAAACCCTTTCCGCGGGCATTCTCCTAATTTAGTAAAATATAATTCATTATGATCGACATCAAAGACCTTTCCTTCCATTTCGGCCTGCGTACTTTATTTGAAGATACCTCCGTAATGATTCAAGACGGGCAAAAAGTGGGACTTGTCGGCCCGAACGGGTGCGGCAAAAGTACGCTTTTTAAGCTTATAGAAGGGAAGTTCTCTCCGGACGGCGGGAAAATTGATGTCTCGCGCGGTACGAAAATTGCTTCCGTGGCGCAGGATATTGCCGATCCTTCCGTCAAACTATTGGATTATGTGCTGGCCAGCGACAAAGAACTCTCCTCTTTGCAAAAAGAGCTGGAAAACCCGAACATCACGGGTGAACGAATGGCGGAGGTATTTGACCGCTTGGAATTTTTGGGCGCACACAGCGCCGAAGCGCGCGCGAGCGCCATTTTGAGCGGATTGGGATTTGTAAACGAAGATTTCCAGCGTCCGCTGAAAGAATTTTCCGGCGGCTGGCAGGTGCGGGCCAATGTGGCGGCGTGCTTGTATGCACCGTCTAACTGCCTGTTGTTGGACGAGCCTACCAACCACTTGGATTTGGAAACGGCCATGTGGCTGGAAAATTACTTGGTGCGCTTGGACAAAACCATTTTCATCATCAGCCACGACCGCCATATTTTAAACCGCCTCTGCGATAAAATCATCCATGTAGAGGACGCCCAGCTCAAACTTTATAACGGCAATTACGATACGTACGAACGCACCCGGGCCGCCGCCATAGAAGGCGCGCGTCTGGCCGCCGCCAAGCACGAGCGGGTGGTGGCGCATTTGCAGTCGTTTGTAGACCGTTTTCGCTATAAGGCCACCAAAGCCAAACAGGCGCAAAGCCGTATTAAAATGATTGAAAAACTGGGCGACGCGCCCGTCATTCCCAAAGATCCGGAAGTGCATTTTCAGTTTCCGTCTCCGGAACGGCTGCAGAATTCGCTGGTTACCATTGAAAACGGCGTAGCCGGGTATAATGATAAACCGGTTCTGCACGATTTAAACCTGCGTATTGAGCCGGACGACCGCATCGCCTTGTTGGGGGCAAACGGGAACGGCAAATCCACGCTGGCCAAAATTCTTTCGCACCGATTGTTATTAATGTCGGGCAAAATGACGATGGCCAAAAAAATGAAAATTGCCTATTTTTCCCAACATCAGACGGAAGAATTGGACGTGGAAAAAACGCCGTACGAACAACTTTCTTCCGTCATGCCGTTGGCTACGGAAACGCAGATCCGCGCGCAGCTGGGAGCGTTTGGGCTAAATAAGGCTAAGTCAGATACGGAAATCGGCAAATTGTCCGGTGGGGAAAAGTCCCGTTTATTGCTGGCGCTGATTACCAAAGACGCGCCGCATTTATTGATTTTAGATGAACCTACCAACCACTTGGATATTCAATCGCGCCAAGCATTGCTGGAAGCGTTGAATCATTACGAAGGCGCGGTTGTGCTGATCACGCACGACTTGCACGTGATTGAATATACGTGCGATACGCTGTGGATTGTCCGCCGCGGCACCTGTCAAACGTTTACCGGCGATTTGGAAGACTACAAAGCCCAGCTTCTTAAAAACAACGACCGCAACGACCTAGCCAGCGATAAGATGACCTCCAAAGAAGCCCAGCGCAAAGCCGCCGCCGAAAAGCGCGCCAGAGTAGCTCCGCTTAAAAAAGAAATCCGCGCACTGGATGAGAAAATAGAAAAACTGCACACCCGCAAAAAAGCTTTGGAAGAACAACTGGTGGCCCAATACTCGGCAGACGGAAGCATCGAATTGGCTCTTTTGACCGATGAACTGCAGAAAGCTGAAGACGAATGGATGCGTTTAAGTGAAGAATATGAACAAGCCTGCGCCGCATAATCCAATGACTGATTTTTCCCTATTGCCCGCGTATCTGCGTACCGCTTTGGCGCGCTTAAACATCACGCTTCCGACGCCGGTACAGGCGGAGGCGATTCCTCCCGCTTTACAGGGGCGCGACGTGTTGGCTACCGCCCAAACCGGTACGGGCAAAACCTTTGCTTTTTTACTTCCATTGGCGGTGAGGCTAAAAGAAAACCCGCAGGAAAACGCCCTTATCTTATCTCCGACGCGCGAGCTGGCGCAGCAGACGCAGGAAGAACTGAAAAAGCTTTTTTCGGACGATTTTACCCTTCAAACAGCCTTGATTATCGGCGGAGACAATATCCATAAACAATATGCCGATCTGCGCGACAAGCCGCGCGTCATTATCGCTACGCCGGGCCGACTGATAGACCATATGGGCCGCAAAAGCGTGAATTTAAAAAAGACTCATTTCTTGGTGCTGGACGAAACCGACCGAATGCTGGATATGGGGTTTATTGACGATATGCGTAAAATTGTGGCGTCTTTGCCGGCTCCGCGCCAGACGCTTTTGTTCTCGGCTACCCTGCCGGAAGAAATTCAAATGCTTGCCAACGAATTTTTGCAGCGTCCCGTGCGCGTTAAAATCGGTTCGGTCGTCAGCCCGGCGGATCTGGTATTGCAGGAAGTGGTGTATGTGGACATCCGCGAGAAACTGCCCCAACTGCTGCACGAACTGAATACCAGACAGGGATCAATTCTGATTTTTACGCGTACCAAGCACGGGGCGGAACGCTTGGCGAAACAGCTTAAATTATACGGTCAAAAAGCCAATGCCCTGCACGGAGATCTGCGTCAAAACCGGCGGCGGCAAGTATTGGATTTTTTTAGAAATGGTACGATGCGCATTTTAGTGGCGACCGATGTGGCCGCCCGTGGTATTGACGTGCCGCATATCGCGCATGTGATTAATTATGACTTACCCCAATGCCCCGAAGATTATATCCACCGCATCGGGCGTACGGGCCGGGCCGGTACGGTGGGAGCGGCGATTTCGCTGATATCCGATGACGGCGATAAATGGAAAGATATCTGCCGCGTTACCCGGTTTTCTATTCCGGTAAAAACCATTCAAAAAACGATTGAGCCATTGCCTTCCCCTAAATTTGTGGCGCAGGAGGAGGGTGAAGCGCACGCTAAAAACCGCCTCAAGACGCGCGAGAAAAACAGGAACACCCCTTCTAAAGCTACGGAACTTGCCAAACGACTGTTGGCAGAGGGGGAAGTGGATTTGCCGCAGAGAAATGAGAACAATCGGAAAGAATCTTCACAACGGAACCGTACAGCCCACTCCCAAGCACGTTTCTCTCTTTTTTCTTCTCCAACATCCCACCAAAAAGAAACGCGTCTTTTTCAACCCTCTTCTGAAAAGGAAACAGGAAAGACCTCTTCCGATGCAAAATCTTTTCGTATGGTAAAAGTGGGAGCCAGCAAAAAGAAATTGCACAAGCAGTTGCTTCGCGGCAATCAAAAAACAAATTCCATAAGTCTAAAATCTTTTCAAAAGAAAAAACGCCAGAACGGATATTCCCGTTCCGTTCGCAGAAAACATTAATTGTTTCTGCAGGGTGTTTATCTCTTTTAGATTTTAATTAATTCATACTGATGAATAAAAATCGAGGAGAGATCTTTTGCTTACTTTAACTTTTTATTTGTTTTCGAGCCTTTTTCGTAGGCGGGTATCTATACCTTGGCAAGGGAGTCTTTTCGTAAGAGTGCGACAGAACAGAAACAGTGTGGCTTAAATGAGTCGTGTTAACGGGCATAGAGTCGGGAGGCCAAGCTTTAACTTGTCGTCTTGTAAGAGTGCGACAGAACAGAAACAGTGTGGCCTAAACCAATCGTATTAACGGGCATAGAGTTGGGAGGCCAAGCTTTGGCCGGGGGTACTTTTTCTTACAAAAGAAAAAGTACGAAAAAGATTGCCGCCCCAGCGTCCTATAAAAATCACTTCCAAACGGGCCATTTTATA
>CALUYP010000026.1 GCA_944325055.1 uncultured Elusimicrobiales bacterium
AAGGTTTAGCGGTTTCCGTAGAAGTGGATATTGCAGCGGGAATGCCTACGTTGGCGGTTGTGGGTTTACCAGACGCCGAAGTCCGTGAGAGCAAAGAACGCGTTGTGGCGGCCATACGCAACAGCGGTTTTGATTTTCCCACCAAACGAATTACCGTCAATTTAAGTCCGGCCGAACTGCGTAAGAGCGGCACCCATTTTGACTTACCGATTGCATTGGGTATTTTAGCGGCCAGCGGACAGCTTTCTAAAGAAGCCATCTCCAAAATTTCACATTTACTTGTGTTGGGCGAGTTGGCGCTGGACGGTACTTTGCGTCCATGTGCAGGCGTGCTTCCCATGTTGATTTTCTGTCAAAAATTAGGGAAGACCGCGGTTATTCCGCCGCAGAACGTGTTGGAAGGACAAGTCTCCGCCGCGCCTTTTATCACGCCTCATACTCTAAAAGAACTGGCCGATTATCTGGAAGGAAAACTGGACGAAACGTCGGTTCAAATGACTTATGTTCCGCAATCGGAAGAAGAAGTACAAAACGAATTGGATTTTTCGGACGTGAAAGGCCAATCGCTTGCGAAACGGGCTTTGGAGATTGCGGCGGCAGGCGGTCATAACGTACTGATGATCGGACTGCCGGGAACGGGCAAAAGTATGCTGGCCAAACGTTTCTCCGGCATTTTACCGCCGCTGACGCAGGCTGAATCATTGGAGATTACCAAAATTTATTCCATTTGCAATTTAATGGGCAAAAGCCGTTTGCTGACCCGACGTCCGTTCCGCGATCCGCACCACACGATTTCGGATGTCGCCTTGATCGGCGGCGGATCCACGCCGCGCCCGGGCGAAGTTTCACTGGCGCATAATGGGGTATTGTTTTTGGACGAATTTGCCGAATTTTCCCGTTCTTCGCTGGAGGTACTGCGGGAACCGTTGGAAAACGGACGCGTCACCATTTCGCGCGCCAAAGAAACGGTTACGTATCCGGCCCGTTTCACGCTCGTGGCGGCAATGAACCCCTGTCCCTGCGGACATCTGGGCGATCCGCATACTCCATGCACCTGTTCGCCGATGCAGATCAGCCGTTACAAGGCCCGCATTTCGGGTCCGTTGCTGGACCGTATTGATTTAACCGTCAATTTAAACCCAGTCAAATATACAGATTGGAGCAAAACGAGCGAAGGCGAAACTTCGGTCCAAATCCGGGAACGGGTGTTAAAGGCGCGGGACATACAGCACAAACGGTTTAAAGGTTCCGGCACTTCAGCCAACGCTTTTATGACGCCCCGCGAAATTAAAGAGTTTTGCAAACTACCGCCGGAAGCAGACCGTATTTTGGAAACGGCAATGCGCAAATTCGGACTCAGCGCGCGGAGTCTGGATAAAGTGCTTAAAACAGCCCGCACCATTGCGGATTTGGACGGAAAGGAAGAAATTGAAACAAAACATCTGGTGGAAGTGATGCAATACCGTCCGTTAGACCGAAAAGGAGTGGCCGATATTTAATGAATCCGTCTATTTCCGCCGCCGAACGGCTGGCACGTATTCAGCTAAACGCATTTTTATATTTGCGTGCGGACTGGCTGGAACGGTTGATTGAGATTTTTGGCTCGGCACAGGAAATCTTACGCCAAGACGCCCAAACACTGGCGCGGGAAGCCAATTTAAATCCATCCACCGCCGCCCACCTGTTGCGGGACGCATTCGCCGTCAACGCGCAGGAAGAATGGGATAAAACCACCGCTTTGGGCGGACACATCTATGTGCCGGAAGACGAAGAATATCCCCAATCCTTACGGAACATTAAAGAAGCCCCTCTTGTTTTGTATGTACTGGGCCAATTACCCGCACCGGAACAGGCATGCGTAGGGATGGTAGGTACGCGTAAAATTACGCCTTACGGCCGGCGTGCGGCGTGCAAGTTGGCGGGCGATTTGGCCGCATGCGGCGTTACGATTATCAGCGGGCTGGCCCGCGGGATAGACAGCGAATGCCACGCCGCCGCGGTACGGCTTAAGAAACCCACCGTAGGGGTCATCGGCACGGGAATAGGCCGATGCTACCCGCCGGAAAACCGCGCGTTGGAAAAAGCCATTTTACAATATGGTGGGGCAGTCATCAGCGAATTGCCGTTTAACAGTCCGCCCAATGCGTTCCACTTTCCGCGCCGCAACCGCATTATTGCGGCTTTATCGCAGCCGGTAGTCGTGGTAGAAGGAGAAATTAAATCAGGCGCACTCATTACCGCTAAACTTGCATTGGAACTGGGCAAAGATGTTTTAGCGGTACCCGGCCCGATAGACAGCGCCCAATCGGCCGGTCCCAATGCGCTTATCCGGGACGGAGCGGGGGTTGTAACCGCCGTGTCAGATATACTAGACTATATACCACAGCAACTGCGGTTTGGGCTGGACGCACGCTTTTTTGAACGCAAAGACGAATCTGCCCCAAAACCGGAAGAAGATTTGACGCCTCGCCAGCGCGAGGTGATGAACGCCGTGGGCGGGCATCAGGCCAGTTTAGACCAGATTGCCGAAGCTCTCGGCGCGGATGTGCCAGAAACGGCCTCCCTGCTGTTTGAGTTGGAAGTAAAAGGGTTTTTGGCCTGCGAAAACGGCCTGTACAGCAAAAGCAAATTTTAATTTATAAGGAAGTGAATTATGGCAAGCACCAATCCAAAAGGCAAAAAGCTGGTTATTGTAGAATCTCCCACGAAACAGAAAACCATCAGCAAAATTTTAGGCAACGACTATATCGTCCGCAGCTCATTTGGACACGTACGGGATTTGCCTTCCAAGGATATCGGCGTAGATATTGAACACGATTTTAAACCCACCTACGTGGCAGTGGACCGCGCCAAACGGCTGATTGCCGAGCTGAATGCCGTTGCCAAAAACGCCAGTGAAATTTACCTTGCCACCGACCCTGACCGCGAAGGAGAAGCTATCGCTTGGCACTTGGTGGAACTGTTAAAACTTCCCAAAGAACGCTATGAGCGTATTTACTTTCACGAAATTACGCCGGCCGCCATTAAAGAATCTTTTGAACACGCCCGCAAAATTAACGATAATCTCGTCAACGCCCAACAGGCCCGGCGCATTTTAGACCGCATCGTGGGCTATAAACTATCCCCCCTGTTGTGGAAAAAAATTACTTCCGGTTTATCGGCCGGGCGCGTCCAGTCGGTAGCCGTACGGCTGCTGGCGGAACGGGCCAAAGAAATTGCCGAATTCAAAGAACAGGAATACTGGACGATCGGCGCGCAATTTGAAAAACCCGGCGCCGCCCCTTCCTTTTGGGCGCGGGTAACCAAATGGCAAGGCAAAAATGTAGAACAAACCACCACCTATAAACTCTTTGCCGAAGATTACAAGGTAAAAACCACCGTTTTTGACAAACCGGAAAAACTGGCTCCTCTATCCGAGTTGCTGCGCAAAGGCCCTAACACGGTTTTAAAAGTAGAGAAGAAAGAAGTCAAACAAAAACCGAAACCGCCCTTTATTACCAGCTCCATGCAACAGGACGCATACAACAAATTGGGATTTCCTTCTCAAAAAACGATGATGACGGCCCAACACCTCTACGAAGGAATTGAAATTGACGGACAAACCGTCGGTTTAATCACCTATATGAGAACAGACTCGTTCAACGTATCCAAACTATTGCAGGAACAAACCAAAAAATTTATAGGCGAAAAATACGGCGCGGCGTTCGTACCGGCCAAACAGCCCGTTTACAAAAGCAAAGTGATGGGTGCGCAGGAAGCCCACGAATCCATCCACCCAACGGACGTGCGCCGCACGCCGCAGGCGATGAAACCCTTTTTAACCGGCGATCAGTATAAACTATATGAACTGATCTGGCTGCGCTTCGTAGCCAGCCAAATGGCGGACGCCGTCTTTAATACCGTTTCGATTGATATCGCCGCCGGAAGCGAAAAAGAATGCGTGCTGCGCGCCAGCGGACGGACGGTCAAATTTCCGGGCTATTTATCCATTTATAAAGACCAAGATGAAGACTCCTCCGAAGATAAAGAGGACGGCAGCGCGCTTTTGCCCATTTTGGCGGAAGGCGATGAACTAAAACTGTTGGACATCAAAACCAAAGACCATAAAACCACCCCTCCGCCGTGTTACAATGAAGCGAGCCTCATTAAGACACTCGAAAAACACGGCATTGGTCGTCCTTCCACCTATGCGCCTACGATTAAAACGATTTTAGACCGCAAATACATTGCGCGCCAGCCCAAAACCAGCAAGTTGGTGGCCACGGATCTGGGCATTACGGTAACGGACAGTCTAAAGGATTTCTTCAAAGAAATTATGGATCTTTCCTATACAGCCGGCGTAGAAGAACAGTTGGACCAAGTGGCCGAAGGATCACAGCAATGGGTCAAACTGCTGTCGGATTTTTATACCAATTTCAAGAAGGAACTGGACGAAGCGGAGCAAGGAATGCAGCGTCCGGCCGCCAAAGAAACAGACGAAAAATGCCCGATCTGCGGCAAAATGATGCTTAAAAAACGCAGCCGTTTTGGAGAATATCTGGTATGCAGTGATCCGGAATGCAAGGGGAAAATCAATTTATCCAGCTCCGGCGAGAAAGTACAGCCGGAACAAACCAGCGAGATCTGCGATAAATGCGGAGCGCCGATGGTCATCCGCACGGGGCGGCGCGGCAAGTTTTTGGCGTGTTCGGCCTATCCCAAATGCAAAAACACCTATTCGCTGGATGCGGAAGGACATAAAGTCGCTTCCACCGGGCCGATTGTAACCGACCGGCTGTGCGAAAAATGCGGCAAGCCGATGGTATTGCGCACGTCAAAACGCGGGGAATTTTTAGGCTGTTCCGGCTACCCCAAATGCAAAACGATTATAACGGTTACGCCGGAAGAAATCGCCCAAATCAAAGCGGCCCACGCCGCTAAAACCGGTGTAAAGAAAGAAGCTTAATCCACCAAAAGGGAACTTTTATGGAAAAGTGGATCAATGCGTTTTTACTGCATTTACAGAATAAAAATTTTTCGCCGCATACGGTCAAAAGTTATCGGGCGGATTTACAGGATTTTTTGCTTTTTTTCAAACAGCGCAAGCAAGATGAACTGCGTTACTTTACCTCCGGCAACATTCGTTCTTTTTTAGCGGCCTTGCAAACCCAAAAGAAACCGGCGCGGAATACCATACTGCGTAAAATAGCGTCTTTGCGCAGCTTTGCCGCTTATTTGCTGGCACAGGGCGAGTTGGAACGCAACCCGTTCAAACTGCTTCCGGCGCCCAAACGCGAAAAAATTCTGCCCAAATTTTTATCATTGCCGGAAACGGACCGACTGTTGGAAACCGCCGCACACAGCCAACACTTTGCCGCGCGTGATAAGGCGTTATTTGAACTGATGTACTCCAGCGGATTGCGCCGCAGCGAAGTGACGGGTTTATGTATCCGGGATGTAGATTTTTTCAATGGGGTGGTAAAAGTGTTCGGGAAAGGCTCCAAAGAACGGTTGGTACCGGTAACTGACGCGGCGTTGGACGCAATTCGGATTTATTTAGCGTGCCGGAAAAATCCGCAACCGCAAGAAGCTTTATTTTTAAACAAAAACGGCAAACGATTGACGGGAGACGGTCTCGCGTATATTTTTAAAAATACGGCGATTGCTTCACACTTGGCGCGCAAAGTGACGCCGCACAGCCTGCGGCATTCGTTTGCCACCCATCTGTTAAACAACGGCTGTGATTTGCGCAGTTTGCAGGAAATGCTGGGACACAAAAGTTTAGCGGCCACCCAAGTATATACCCATGTGTCACTGGATAAATTAAAAAGCGTGTACGAACACGCTCATCCTAAGAGTAAGGAGTAAGGAATATGATTGGCGTAGGTGTAGATATCGGCGGCACGTTTGTAAAATTGTTTGTCATGAATGAACACGGGGAAATTTTTCGCAAAGAAAAAATAGAAACGGATTATTCCAAGGGCGCCAAAGAGTTCATCGCCCACTTGGGAGACTATATCAATGCCATACAAAAAGAATTTCCGGACCAACAAGTGGCGGTAGCCGTGGGCGCGCCGGGAGATGTAGATAACCAAAAAGGGATTTTACGTTATAACCCCAATTTAAAATTTAAAGATATCGCCGATTGGCCGATTGCCCAATTATTATATAAACACACGGGAATTATGCCGTGTGTCGCCAACGATGCCACCCTGGCCGCATGGGGCGTGTATGAAACCGATCTTAAGAGACAGGGAACGAATGTGCTGGTGGTTACTCTGGGAACGGGAGTCGGCGGCGGACTTATTTTAAATAAAGAACTTTATCAAGGTTCTAATGGAACGGCGGGAGAAATCGGACACACTAAAATAGCGGATATTTCCGCCGGTCCGTTATGCGGCTGCGGGGCGCGGGGATGTTTAGAGGCGTTTGTAGGAACAATCGGCATCAAAAGACGCGTGATGGAAGCCGTTACCGATTATCCCGAATCGATATTGGCAAAAATGGTAGAAGCCGAAAAAGATTTTAAAATAGAAATTGTCTCCCGCGCGGCGGAAAAAGGGTGCAAAACCGCGTTGAAAATCTGGGAGGACACCGGCCATTATCTGGGAATTGGACTAGCCAATTTTGCATTAGTATTAGATATAGATACGATTGTGCTGACTGGAGGCGTTTCTGGAGCGGCGCCGTATTTCCTGCCGGCAGTTAAACGAGTTTTGTCTAACCAACAGATCCAAACCCCGTTCAAACGGCTCAAAATAGTGGTTTCCCAAAACCCGAATATCGGCGGAGTAGGAGCCGCGATGTATGCGATTTACCGCGCCCGGAAAGATAATATTAAATGAAACGGATTTTGCTTGCTTTCTTGTGTATTCTTGGCGTTACCGCCGCTCCATTGGGAGCGGCAGAAAACGTCTTGCCGGAGCCGGATGACGAGGCTTTTGTCTATTTTACTTCGGATAAAGCGGTGGCGGAACCGGACAATAAAAAAGTCACTTTAGAAGGCAATGTAACGTTAATCCAAAAAACGAAAGACGGCAAAAAACGGACGGTAACCGGGGACAACATCACTCTGGACCAACTGAATACGCAAATTACCTCTATCGGTCCCGTTACCGTAACGGACAGCCAAGGCAATGTCTTAAAAGGCAATAATGTATCCGTCAACTATACCACCAAAGACTTTCAAGCCGAAGACATCAGCACGGAATATCCTCCGCTGCGAGTGCTTTCCGCCAAAGAAATTTCCTCCTTTACCCAGAAACAGACTTTAAAAGACGCCACCTTAACTTGCTGTGATCTTCCCGATCCGCATTATACGCTTTCCGTGGGCAAGCTGACGGTTTCTCCCCAAAAGCGCGTATTCGGTACCAACGCAGTCTTGCGGTTGGACGGTTTTCCGATTTTTTATCTGCCGGTATTCTGGCGTTCTTTGGCCTCCCAAAAACCGTGGACCACTTATGTAGATTTCACTCAAAGCAACAAAACCGGTTTCGGTATTTTAACATCCACGGTTTTTCAGCCGGTTTTAAATCTGCGTCCGAAATTAAATTTAGATTACTACACTAAATCCGGCTTTGGATTCGGAGGCGGCTTAACCGCCGTTACTTCCCCCACCTTACGCGGAAGCGGCGAATTTTATTTTATCAACGACCACGCAGACACCGACGATACCCGCCTCTTAGACAACCATAAACGTTGGGGGCTGCAAGGCGGTTATTGGTGGGAAATGTATGACTCTTCCGATCATTTTAACAATCCAACCGGCTCCTTATATCAATTTCAAACCCAGTTCCGTATGGTCTCCGATCCGTATTTTTATGATACTTTCTTTCGCGGAAATCCGTATATCTTTATGCCGGACCAAGAAACCAATTTTTCAGTTTCCCGCCAAACACGCCGTTCCACCTTGCGGGTTAGTTACCAACAAAAAGATATTTTTGCATGGAACAAACAGGAATTTATGGCGGAACAGCGTACTCTGCCGGAAATTAAATTTATGCTTTTGCCGTTTAATGAACCGCTTTTTAATATATCAAACCGGTTGGAAGTGGATTTTAACAACACCTCTTCTTTGCAATATCTAAACGGACGCCCTAACGAAGAAGGCCCTTATCAGCGTCAGGCGCATGCCCGCTGGACCAGTGAAAAATCATTTCGTCTAAACCGCTTCTTTACCTTTACACCCGCCGTATTTTACGATCAGACTGTTACCTTCGACGACGAATACTACAAAAACGGACAGGACGCATGGGTCGCCCGGATTGGCACCGATCTGAACGTACAAACCCATTCCTTCTTGGGTACAACGGATTTTGGTTACCAGTTTACCAAACGCCTCTCCACAGGTACTTTATCCTCGGATACACTCTCCCCGGATAAAGGCATCGAACTGAACCGCCTTTACATCAATAATTACTACCGCCCCACTTTTAAAACCTATATCCGCTTTGGAACCGGATTTGATTTATCCGATTATGCCTACAGTCTAAAGGACGGATTCGGCTACGAACAAAATTGGGATCATTTAAAATCACGCATTGAACCGATTCTGTTGGAATGGGGATATAATTCTTCAAACGGAAAATTCAATTTTTTCATTCAGGATCAATACGATCTGGAAGAAAAGAACATTAACTTTATCGCCCAGTCGCGCTTTATTTATAAAACGCATATTATCGGGCTTGGATTTAATAATTTTGCCGATTATACCGATCCCGGTTCGCTTTACCAAAGCGACTCCGACCGTTACACCGTCACCACTTCTTGGGGAATACGGCCTCTTGGGAGCAAATGGTTTCTGGATTTAGGGATAGACGCCGTGCTGGAACCACACAGTTTAGTAGGTTTTAACAAGATGTTCCGTTTTTCATATACTTTTCACGACGCCCAGGCCGAATTTACCCTGCGTGACCGTAATGATAATTTTTCCGTTGCTTTCCGTATTAATATTTTGTGCGGCGGCAACAAACGCATACAGGGCCAAGTTCCGGAAGATACCTACTGGTATCCTTGGAGAAGCCCGGGCGATTTGAGAGATATGTAGCCAAGGAAAAAGTATGGCAAACCCGCTTATTTACCATAAACAAGGCTGGATAGAAGTAATCTGCGGATGCATGTTCTCCGGCAAGACGGAAGAACTCATCCGCCGCGTGCGCATTGCACTGATTGCCAAACAAAAAGTACAACTTTTTAATTCTAAAATTGATACACGCTATGGATTGGACAGTATTATCAGCCATAATCAAAATAAAGTTGCGGCGATATGTGTACGAAAGTCTGAAGAAATTTTAGCGCTGCTGGACAAAGATACGCGTGTGGTAGCTATTGACGAAATTAACTTTTTTGACAAAGGGATTGTAGAAGTATGCGAAAAGCTGGCTCATGCGGGAAAGCGCGTGATTGCCGCCGGACTGGATACAGATTACCGCGCTGAACCGTTTGAGGTAACGGCCGCTCTGCTGGCAAAAGCGGAATTTGTAACGAAGAATTTAGCCGTATGTACCAAATGCGGCAATCCGGCCAGTTTTACCCAACGAATCAGTAAAGACAAAAAGCGTATTGTGGTGGGTACTACCGACGCCTACCAAGCCCGCTGCCGCCGTTGTTATAAAAAACCCCGGAATTAATTATTTTTACTTTATAAACGCTATAATATCCAAAAAGGAGAGAGATATGAATACGATGCCTTATGCAGGTTTTTGGAAACGTTTCGTTGCTTTTATCTTAGATTCTATTTTAGCTTCATTGCCACCGGCTTTGTTGTGTATACCATTTTTGGTCTGGCAGATCATTGCATTTGACCAAGCCCCCCAAAATGAAAAAGCTATTCATGCCGCCGCGATATTCGGGATTTACCTTTTCTGGCAAATATTAGGACTTGTTTGTATGTGGCTTTATTTTGCCTTTCAGGAAAGCGGCCCCCGGCAAGCTACTTTGGGAAAACGGCTCATGAAAATTAAAGTGGTGGATAAGAAAGGGAACCGCATCCGTTTTGCACATGCCAGCGGACGGTTTTTCGCCAAAATTCCCTCTTATTTAACGATATATATAGGGTTTATGATGGCCGGGCTTACCAACCGCAAACGCGCTCTGCATGATTATATTGCCGAAACCTATGTAGTCCGGGCGGATTTCGATTGCACCCAAAATTTTCCAGACACTCCGTCCCACCCTTGGTGGCTGGCATTTATTATTGTGTGTATGATCAGTCTGTTTTTGTTGGGGTTGTTTATCAATGTGATATTAAAACAGCCCGCCGGAATAGCGTTTCAAGCCGGCGCACGTTTGCAACTATTGGCCACCCAACCTACTATAGAAGCAGCGGACCTGTCTAATGAACAAATTTCGTATTATACCTCAACAGACGGATACCATGCCGTATTCTATGATAATGCGGGCAATAAATATGCTCTTTATCTGTCCGGCCCAGAAGCAAATGTATGCTGCGACAACTATCAAAGCACCGACTGCGCCGCTACCGGACTGGACGAGTGCTGGTAGTATTATTCAAGATTTAAAAAGGACGGATTTTAAAAAATCCGTCCTTTTTTGTCGTTTCTATTAAAAACTCCAATGCGGGGTAAAGGAATCCCCCTTTAAATCTGCCAACAAATGCGGAGCGCTGCCATCCATATCCATCATATACAACTGTCTTTTTCCGTTGCGGGTGGTCGTAAAGGCAATAAAGCGGCCATCGGGGGACCAGGTTGGGTCCTCGTTCGAACCGGCATCCGTCGTCAAACGGCGAATTTGAGTACCCGTTAAATCCACCAAGAAAATATCCATCGGATGGTACGGAGATTCCCGGCCGGTAAATACAATCCATTCTCCGGTGGGAGACCATTGCGGACTGTCCGACCAGTTAAACGATTTGGTCAGCGGACGAGTGTCTCCGGTGGCGAGTTCCATCACATAAATCTGCGGATTGCCCGCCCGGTTGGAAACGAAAGTGATATATTTTCCATCCGGAGAATACGAGGGAGAACCGTCTACCGATGCTTTATTGGTAATGCGTTTTTTCTCATGGGTTTCCAAGTTATAAATATAGATGCTGGGATTGGTGCCGCCGGAGCTGGTAAAAGCCAACGCTTTTCCGTCCGGAGAAACGCCCCCTATCAGCGACAAGCCGCCGCGAATAATAATAGGCGCGATTTTGCCCGCCCTTAAATCGATGGCAAAAATATCCGGATTCCGGTATTTATAAGTAGTATAGAAGATTTTGCCGTCTTTGGACCAGCGGGGCAAAATGGAAATACTTTTATCGTTAGTTAATTTCTGTAAATTTTCGCCGTCATAATCGACCACATAAATTTCCTTATGGCGGGTGGCATTATTGGCGAAAGCGATTTTAGTATCCGCAATGCCGCGTTTCCCCGTCAAGGCAGAAACAATCTGGTCTGAAGCGATATGCGCCAAACGCCGCAAACTGCTTTCAGTGCCTTTGAACGCTTTGGCAAATACGGCGGTGCGGGTGGAAATATCATATACATAAATCTTAATCGTATAATAGGGTGCCGCATAGGAAATATCCCCGGCGAGCAAATAACTGGCTCGTGCGCGGGCCCATTGGGAAAGCGTTTGGCTGAGATTTGCCGGGTCAAAAGCCGGACCGTCTTCGGTAACGTCGAAATAACGCGCAAAGAGCAAATCCGCACGCATTACGTCATGCACTTGCACGGCAGCGGACTGCGCGTTCTGCGCCGCATAGCGGAAAGGGGGCATTCCAATCGCCGGAAGTTTTTTATCTCCCACGGAGGTAATTCCGATATATACATCCGTTTTAGGCTGCGCGGCTGCCGCAGCGCAGGAAACAAAAAAAAGAGCGGCACAAAATAAAAAAGAAAAGATTTTTTTCATGGCAAAAGTAATCGTATCCAACCCGTTTTTGACAGTTATTTGAGTTTCGCTAACTCTTCTTGGGCGGTTTTAGCTTCGGCGGAAGAAGGAAACTCCTGCACAACGGAAGCTAAATAACGCTTGGCCTCATCCTGTTTGCCTAGCGGAATAATACTTAGCGCATATTTTAAACGCGCCGCGGGAATAAATTTGCTTTTAGGAAATTGCTGCAACAACGTAGCATAGGCAATAGCGCCTTGTTTAGTCTGTCCGGCCGCGATATAAGCGTCTCCCATATACATATAAGCCTGCTCTGCATTTTCGCTGGATGGATATTTAGACAGATATAATTTAAACCCGACCGCGGCCGACTCATAAGCGCCTTTATCCAAATGGCTTTTTGCCTCGGCAAATAAATCGGAAGGAAGCAAGGCGGCCGGCTTATCAGCAGACGCACCGGCGGACACTCCCGCCGCCGTCTCCGGACGTACGGATGCAGTCAAATCATCCAACTTAGCGGAAAGTTTAAAAATCTGGGAATCCACTTGGGACAAATTTTCATTCGAAACAGACAAATTGCGATTGAGTTCTTCCATCTTACTGGCAAGTTCCGCTTGGTTAGACTGCATTTGGGTAATCGTAGCATTGAGTTCCTGCAGCTGTAATTTAAGCGTTCCCATATCGCGCTCGCTGGCGATGCATCCGGACAACAAAAAGCCCGAACCTGCCATAAAAATAAGTTTGGTCATATTTTTCATAGAGATTCGGGCTCCTTTTTTCACAAAGATCAATTAGTTGACTTTCAGCAACGTATCGGCTCTGCGGTTTTGGGCCCAGCAAGACTGAGTCGCTTCGTAGCAGACCGGTTTTTCTTCGCCGTAAGAAACGGTAGCGATATTAGCGGCCGGGATGCCCAAGCGCACATAATAAGCTTTCACCTCATCGGCTCTTTTTTGACCGAGCGCAATGTTATAGGCGATGGTGCCTCTGTCATCGCAGTTGCCTTCCACCGTAACTTTGTAAGAAGCGACAGCGCCGGCAGATTTAATCGCTTGAACGTTCGCTTCAACAATTTTGCGGGCTTCAGCAGACAGATTATATTTGTCCAACGCAAAATGCACCACTCCCAACGAAACTTCCTGGGTGGGGACTTCTTCTACCACTGTGGTTTCTTCCAATACCATTTCAGTACCGGTACCCGCGGTCATATCGGCGTTGGCGTCGTCTTTGACGTTCTTTTTGCAAGCGGTCAAACCGGCGGCCAAGGCCAAAACTAAAACTACTCTGAGTAAGTGTTTCATTTCTTTCTCCGTTATAGATTTTTACTCCAACACATAAATGATAGCAGACTTCGTGCCGCCGGGTCAATGTGTTTTCCCCTGCCGAATGGCTCATTTAAGTGTACTTCATTGTAACGCATTTTAGCTCATTTTGTACAGTCTGTTTTAGATTAGAGCCAACACGTTTGCTTGGAGCGAAAAACCGGCCTGCAAAACCGGCTTTTCCAACAAACTTATTCAGCCAATAATTTATTAAGCAGTTGGCTGATTAAACGCGGATTGGCTTTCCCCTTGCTCATCTTCATTACCGCGCCCACCAACGGGCCGACGGCGGCTTTATTGCCGGCCTTAAAATCAGCAACTGCCTTCGGGTTAGCCTCTATAGCGGCTTTGGCCCATGCTTCCAACTGTCCTTCGTCGCTTACTTGCACCATGCCGCGTTTTTCCACTACGGCGGCGGGAGATTCTCCCGTTTTCCAAATTTCGTCAAACACTTCCCGCGCCTGCTTGCGGTTGATCTTACCGGTTTCCGTCATTTCCAATAATTCGGCTAAGCGGGCCGCAGAAATGGGTGAATCCTGTATTTCTTTTTTCGCGGCATTTAACATACCAAGCAAATCGGTTTGAATCCAGTTGGACGCCGTCTTTAAAGACACCTTTCCGCTTTTGGTTACTTCTTCAAAATAATCCGATATTTCACGCGAACTGGTCAACACCCCAGCGTCATAGGCGGAAAGCCCTTCTTTCATAAACCGCGCTTCTTTAGAAGCAGGCAATTCGGGCATACGGGCTTTTACTCCCTCTAACCACTTTTCTTCCAATACTACCGGAGGTAAATCCGGTTCAGGAAAATACCGATAATCCAACGCATCTTCCTTGGAACGCATCGGTTTGGTCACTTCTTTTTCCTTATCCCACAAACGCGTTTCCTGTTTGACTTGTCCGCCGCCGTTCAAAATTTCGGTTTGGCGGGCAATTTCATAATTCAGCGCGTCGCGCACCGCTTTAAAGGAATTTAAATTTTTTATTTCAGCGCGGGTACCGAATTTTTCCTGTCCTTTCGGACGCAGCGAAATATTCACGTCCACCCGCAATTCTCCTTTTTCCATATCGCAGTTGGACGCCCCCACCCAGCGCATCAAACGTTTAATTTCCGTTAAATACGCATACGCTTCATCCGCCGAATGCATATCCGGCATGGAAACAATCTCCAAAAGAGGACATCCGGAACGGTTAAAATCAATCAGAGAGTACGCACTTTCATGGGAGGACTTACTGGCATCTTCTTCCAGGTGGGCATGATGAATCCCGATTTTCTTTTTTTGCAAATGATCTTTAGGCCCATAGGTAATTTCAATAAAACCGGCTCCATTGATGGGTTCGTCATACTGGGTAATCTGATACCCTTTGGGTAAATCCGGATAGAAATAATGTTTGCGCGAAAAAGAGGAATACGCATTGGTTTTGCAATTCATACTCAGCCCGGCGCGCACCGCGAGTTCTAACGCCCCTTCCGTTAAAACCGGCAGAACGCCGGGATGTCCCGTACAAACGGGACAAATGGCGGTATTGGGTTGGGAATCTTCCCCCACCCCGTTTGGACAGGAGCAAAATAATTTGGTTTTGCTCGCCAGCTGGACATGTATTTCCAGCCCGATAACAGGCTCAAATTCAGTATTCACAATATTGTTCTCCTAAATTATTATAATATCAAATATGGTTCATCTTTTTAAACCCACTTCCTATACTGCCGGCGCCGCGCTTGCCGTAGGATCCACGTTGGCATGGAAATTAATTTCTTTTCTTAATGCGCTTTTGATTGCCCTCTATTTCGGCGCCGGCAACACAACGGATATTTATTTTTATCTCATTATGATCATAGGATTTGGCGTAAATTTTTTACAGCGGATGAATGCCGCCGTCATCATTCCGGAAGCCATGTCTCAAGAAAACCAACGCGCCGGCTCCGCACGCCCGCTGCTAAATACGTTTCTGTACGGTTATCTCGCGCTATTATTCTTATTGACCGCCGCCGGCTTAGCGGCGCCGGTAGGAATTGCGGGCTGCTTCTCCCGCTTTGAAGCGGCCCGATTAACAGCGGATAAAATCCTTATTTCACTTTGTTTTATATTATTTGGATTACAGCTTTTAACGGCTTATTTAACGGCAGTCTTGGAAATGTACCGCCGGTTTACTTCTTCGCTTTTAACGCCTCTGAATGCCTTGCTGCCGTTGGTTTTTTTGCTGGGATGGGGACGCTCTTGGGGAATGATAAGCATGGTATACGGCTTCTTGGCCTCTTACCTCATACAAATTAGCGTTTTCACTTGGATTATGAAACGGGAACTCAGCTGGGATTTCCGACTTGTTAAACCAGAATGGGGGAAACATTTAACCAAAAATTTAGCCAGCAACCAACTGATCGAAGTGGCCAATATTGTCAGCAGCGTGTTGCCGCTTTACTTATTAAGCGGTCTTTCAGCCGGTCTGGTCAGCGCGCTGAATTACGCCAAACAATTATCCGATTCTCCATCGGAAATTTTTACTTACCGCGTAGCCAATGTATCTAAAATTCAACTTACGGAGCATGCGGCCCAAAATAATTGGAAAAAACTAAACACCCGTTTCCTATCCACTCAACACTTCTTCCTTTTCGTTCTAACGCCGCTGGCGGTGTTTAGCTGTTTTTTCGCGCCTGAAATCGTTACCTTATTTTTTAAAAGAGGGGATTTTACCTTGAAAGACGTCTATAACACGGCCGCCTTTTTGCGTCCTTTATTAGGAATCATGTGGTTCGTCGCCATCATCTCCATGCAAAACAATGTCGTAGCGGCCGGAAGAAAAGTAAAAGAAAGCTTACCTTATGCACTGTGCTGTATCGGATTATTTATCCTAGCGGTCCCTTTTACAATGAAAATATGGGGCGCCTTCGCCTTCCCGTATACGCAATTGGGATGCAATATCATCAGCTTGTTTATTAACTATTTGTTATTTAAAAGATTTTTCCCGCAAATCGCTTATCTTGCGTCCTTGCGGGATGCAGGGCGGATACTTGCCGTAAATTTATCGGCTTTACTTCCCGCCGGACTGTGTGCCTGGTACACCACTCAATGGGGAGTTTGGACAGAATTATTCATAAGCGGAAGCGTTTTTTTGACGGGTGTATTATTTTTATCGTATAAAAGCGGCGATTGGCAACTCTTTAAAACACATTTGCCATCCAGAATGATACGCAAGATCAAGACGTCAAAATCCGTTTGACCGCCGCCAATACTTCCGGCGCCGTAACGCATTGCATACAGGGAGCAGGACTGTTTCCAAGCGGACAGCGAAGCATCCAATCTTTTGTAATCCACATACATCCGCCGCAGTCTCCCCCCACTAAATTTTCGTTTTTGGCATACCCCAAAAAAGAGGAATCAGACGGCCCGAATATCACAACGCTTCGTACCGGCAAGAATTGGGCCAAATGCACCAGGCCGCTTTCCGTATCCACGTGCCCAAGCGCTCCCGCCATAATTGAAGGAAGCTCCTCAACCGCTGTTCTGCCGACCAAACATAAATCCGCTTCTTCGTAAACGGGGCTGTTTTTGCCACCCAACTGCACTAATTGTATATGCGGAAATTCTTTTTTTAATAACCGCAAAAACTCACGCCAGCATTCCGCCGGCCAAGCGCGGGTGGGACGATCTTTCCCAACGTTCTGCGCGTGGCTGGTGCCATCATGAAAAGTAATATAATCGGTATCCGACAATCCAAATTTCTTACGGGATACATCCGTTACCGGCAACCCCTGTTCTACATCGTGCGGAAGCGCTATCCCACCTGTATAAGAAAGCAAATCGAACCGCCGTCCTCCTTGGCGGTAAAGCCATCTTCCCAACAAACCTTCCGTTAAAAACAAATCCTCTAATAAACTTCCTAACGATTTTTGTGCCTTCTGCGCACGTTCCAATACGGCTGCAAAGGCAGGCGCGGCCCGTCTTAAACGGAGCGGATTCACATACAGAAATTTTACTGCCATACACGCCTGCAGCGCCAAATCATAATCCAGCGGCGAAAAATTTTCCCGCTCCAAAATATGCGTATTTTTCTCTCCGCCAAACAACATCTTCGCTACACCAGAAAGCGGGGTATAAATCTCAAATACCGCGTCCGGCAACAACGACCGATACGCCGCTACCAACCGCTTGGCGCAGCAAGCATCCCCCATCCCGCCGGGAAGCCAAAAAAGTATCCGAATCGGCGCACCCGCCGCAGGCGCACCTTGACGACGCATACGCCATTTGAACCGGTTCCAAAAATGCTTTTTCCAGCGACTCCACGCAAAAGATATCCGCACCAGACGGCTGTCCCGCCCGCGCCAATCCAGTATTTGCTGCCATTCTTTTAAACTTAACTCCGTCTCGGCTTCATTCCAATTCATTTAACGGCATCCTTACATAATTGTTCGTAAGCGTCTAAATATTTATTCAATGAAAAACGTTTGGTAATTTCGCGGGCTTTTTCCCCAAATTGGCGTCGTTGATCGTCGTTTCGCATTAGCTCTGCCATTTTGGCGGCCAGCCGGTCGGTATAATTTTGTTTGACTAAAAATCCGTCTATTCCGTCCCGTACGATTACGTCAGGCCCATTGCAGTTAAAACTCACTACCGGCACGCCAAACGACATCGCTTCCAATAACACCATGGGAAATCCTTCCGCACGCGAAGACATCACATATAACTGTGAATGACGATACACCGCCCCCAAATCCTTTACCGGCGGCACAAATTGCACGCTGTGCTGTACGTCCAAGGTTTCCGCCAGCCCTTTCAGTTCAGACTCTTCTTCCCCGGCCCCAATAATGCACAAACGCCAATCCGGAAAATCTTCGCAAACCCGGCGCCAAGCCTCCAGTAACCGGTCGAACCCTTTTTGTTTAGCCAACCGCCCCACCGCAAGCACATATTTTTTACCCTCTTCAAAAAAGACGGGTCGCTCAAAAAAACCTTTGGCGGGAGGCAAAGCCGGATTATAAATTACCGCAGCTTTCCAATGCGGATGATACAAAGCAATGAACTTACGGTCCCGTTCAGAAAGAACAGTAACGCAGGAGGCGCATCCCAATAAAAAATTACGTAAAATTCGCCATTTAACCGAATAAGCTAAATGCCGCACATCTAAATGATCTGCATATATATACGGAATACGCAGCAACCAACAAGAAGCCAATACGCTCAGAGTCATAAAACTGACGACTACTTCCGGCCGCGTGGCGCGGACGGCTTTTGTCAGTTTCCAAAGACGCGCAATCCCGCCCAAAAAGCCGGCTTTTTTAAAGGTGGGCAAATCAACCCGCACACGCTGGACTCCGGCTGGAACCGGATAAAAATCCGCTACCGAATCATCCAACGTAAGCAACGTCACCTGATGTCCGCGCGCGGCTAATCCACCGCTTAAATACGTCATCACGCGCTCCGCGCCGCCGCCGCCCAAAGTGCCGATTACACAAGTAATTTTCATGCTGATTTTACAAAAAGACCCCGGTTAGCAACCGGGGCTTCAAGCTTATTTTAACAGTTCTAAAAATGCTCCAACAAAATTCTCAAACGGATATTTGTCTTTGAGTTTGCTGGCTTCCACGGCAATACCTACTCGCTTTCCCCAATTTACCATCAAATCATCCAACGCAATGGTAAACGGTTCTTCTTCGCCAGCATTGACAATTAAGCCGTTAATGCCGTTGGCCACCAAATCCGTTACCGGATTGCTTTCACAAGCCACACACGGCAATTTGCTGGCCATAGCATCGAGCAAAATATCGGCATTGGCCGGATTCAATGCCGGGTAAGCAAAAATATCGGCATTTCGCAGCAAGCTATACACATCGCCATCATCGGAAACAATTTCCGTGCTCTGCTGTAAATTATTTTTAGCCACAAATCTAGCCAACGCCGCTTTGCCGGATCCGTCCCCTACGATCGTTAAATGCCACGTCGAATGCGCCGGCGCCAGCCGAGCCCATGTTTTAAGCAGATTCTCAAAACCGCTTTCTTTGGAAAACTTGCCCACCGCTACAATATTGTTTTCTTTCTTAAAACAGCCGGGCTTATTGTAATTATAATGCTCCACCCAAACAGCCGGGTTGTCTATTTCCGCTATATTAAGCCCAGCATAGGCCTTTTTATTAAGCGGTTTATCCGATGTCTTAATGACGAGTACTTTTTTCGCTTGTTTGAGAATCGCTTTTTTATCTTTAACGGTTTTATCCTCTTTAAAACCTTCCATTTCAGCATATACAAAAGGAATGCCTGCCTCCAAGGCGGCTTGGCAGCCGGATAAATTCATAAGCGAAATGACCCCCACCGTATGCTCTTTCTGCAATATCCCGGCTAAGGTCTTTACCCTGGAGAAAGCGGTATATTCTTGTAATTTAACGCTTGCGTTCTTGATTTTCACTTTCCCTTTTACCGCTCTGACCGTGACGTCAAACCCCTTTGCCGCCAATTCCTCCGCCAGTTTAATCCCTAAGCGCGAAGCGGTAAACTGTTTATTCCCGCCTACAAAAATAGATATATTCATACTCCCTCCCAAAACAGGACCAACCCTTTTATCCCGTTTTTCCTTCTTGTCATTTTAAGTTATTGTACATAAAAACCAGCTGTAAAGAAACCCGCCAACCGATACGGAAGCCCCTCAACCTATACATAAAAAAACCGCCCTTTAGGGCGGTTTCGTCAAAAATCTTGCGGGGACTGGATTTGAACCAGTGATCTCAAGGTTATGGGCCTTGCGAGATACCAGGCTTCTCTACCCCGCAACTATATTATAACATTTCCCTTCTTAAAAGGCAACCCTCTTACTTGTTATTTCCCTATCTGACTAATAGAAGAAAAACTAAAACTTCTTTTCTAATTTGTATATTTTTTACAGGATCCAACTTGCAGACAGATTTCTGTTAATTCCCAGCCGCACATTCCGCACCGCTTTGATAATCGGCACGTCCCGTTAATTCACTGCACAAAGGGTAATCTTTATTTAACTTCAGACATTCTGCCTGCGGATCACAGCAGATACGGCCGTCTTTATAAGAAGGCATTTTAAGCGTATATGAGTATTTACCAAGACTCTGGGCTTCCATTCCCGTTCCCGCCGCATTTAAACTGTATCTAAAATTTTTTGTTTCTATATCCGGCAAAGCTTCTTTTACCTGGTAAATATCGTTAAAATAATTTTCCCCCAATATACAGCGTTTTTCCTGTATGGTGCGGACCGCAGCCATCAATTCTTCCGCTTCCGTAGTCTTACGGGTTTCAATTATTTTATTAAATTTGGGCAATACAATAGCCGCCAACACCCCAATGACCACCACCACCACTAACAATTCCGTAAGCGTAAAAGCTCTTTTGCTGTTTTGAATTTGCATAAACTCCCCTTGCTTAACTGATCTGATTTCACTGCGAATAATCCAAAAGCACCCACATACTTTCTTCATTCCATGTGAACGGTGCTTCTTTGGTTCCGCAGACTCCTGCAATCACTTTATCAAAAGGAAAAAGCCCGGTCAAGACGGTTACCCGCATTGACTTTCATTCCATGTACCGGCTTTTTCGCCGTATTCACATACACAAATGAACTATTCCTTATACATGGGATAAAAGTAAATCCCCATATACACCGGATTATCCACAAAGTTTTTTACATTCGACCGCATCGCCCATAACCCGGTGGGATGTACCGTATAGATTTGCATAGCGTCCTCATACATGAAATTATGAACTTGCCGGTAAAGCAAATTACGCTTGGAAAGATCGGTCTCGGAAACGGCTTTTTCAATCAAGCGGTCCGCCAGCGGGTTTTTATATCCTTGTGAAATGGCATAACGTCCTTGGCTGTGGATAAACGGGAAATAAAAATTATGCGCATCTGCATAGTCCGCCACCCATCCGCGGGCCCACATGGGCATTTGCCGTTTGGCGGTTTTTTCCAAAAAAGCGGGCCAAGTGACTCCTCTCAAATCAATTTGGAATTTCGGATTGAGACTTTCCACATTCCGTTTTAAAATTTCGCTCGCGATCTGACGCATATCTCCGCTGGTATTGTACGTAATGGTAAACTTAAAACCCTTTTCCCATACGCGTCCATCCCATGCTTTCTGAAAATATTCTTTGGATTTTTCCAAATCAAAATCATACCGCTTAAAACCGTCATCATACTGCACCAATCCGGAAGGAGCCGGACCGATTGCCCGTTCGCCGCGGCCTTCCATAGACTCTTGCAAAAAAGCGTCATAATCAAACGCATATTCAAACGCTTTGCGCAAATTTGCATCCTCAAAAAAGTTGGCCGGAATTCCTTCTCCGTCCAGCTGTCCGGATCCGACATCCGGATTGGCCTGCATATTAATGTCCAAGGTAAAGAAAATAACCGGATCCGTTCTGAGCCGCGGCAGATTGTCGTATACCATGATCTCCGGATTCCCTTTTAACTGTTCTGCAAACTTGGTGGAAATTTCCGCCACATCCGCATCCGCCGTTTCCAACATAAGACGCAGGGTGGAAGGTTCTTCCACCGTCATCATATGAATGGTTTTTAAGCGGGGCGCGCCGGCAAAATAATTTTCATTGGAGCTAAGCGTCAAACGTTTGGCGGCAATATCCCAACGCGCCACTTGGAAGGGCCCCGTCCCGTTGGCGGCGTTAAAAAAGGGGGACGAATCTTTGGAAAAATTATTAAACTCTTTCCAAGTTTCTTCCGTACCGTCCCACGCCCCGCGCGCAACGGCCCAGTTTTTACTAACGACATAACTCCACCTGGCAATAATAGATAAAAACGGCGCAAAAGGCCGCTTTAACGTTACTACCACCTTATTGCCTTCCACCCGCACCGCACGCGCGGCGTCTTGAAAATCTACGATTATTTCACCTTGCTCATTACGAGTGGACGAAACCCCCAAAACCGGTTCCAACAATAAGTTGGAAGGCCCGCCGGAAACGTCAGAAAGCATAAAACGCAAGAGTGAATAACGCACGTCTTCCGGCGTCAGTTCGGTCCCATCGTGAAAAAAAACGCCCTTACGGATGGGAAACGTATAAGTGAGTCCGTCCGACGATATCAGCCCGTTTTCCTTGGTAGGCACCTGGGTGGAAAGAGAAGGTTCCAATTCCGTCAACGAACTCCCTTTAAATTTGAGCAGCGTATCATATACGTTAATCAACAAACCGTGTGTTACGCCGTCATAGGAATAAACCGGGTCCAACGATTCCATTTCCCCCTTATGGGCAACTACCAAAGAATCTTTCATCTCCTGTTGGGCACACGCCCCTAATAATCCGACTAAACAAATAATCAGCCACGCTTTCTTCATGTTCTCCTCACTATATAAGCGGCCCCTTTTTTATGGTTAAGCCACGCGTTTGCAAATTCATGCGCGTCATACGTACGCAGAACGGTTTGTTGGTTGGGGGCCGCCGGATCAGCCGCCAAGATCTTCCCCTCTTTCCATCCGCATACCACCACCAAATGGCCTGTCGTACGTTCTATCGCCGCGCCGGTCAGTTCTCCCGGCTCATACGCTATGCTCGCTATGACCAGAGATTTCGGCGTTATAAAATCTTCTAATTCGGCAAGCGCTCCAAAACGGCGCACATAAGCCTCTGTACCCAATCCGCCCGCATAGGCCGTATTGAATAGCCAATTTCCGTACATGTTGCTATAGGAATCAAAAACACCGCGTATCATTTCTTCCAAAGGAGTTTTCACTCCCAACGCATTTAAAGCCATCCAAAGCGAAACGGGACTGCATATCCGCCGACAGTCCGGATGCAAAATTTCCATCTGCGACTGGGGAAACACTTCTTTTTCAAAAGGATAAACCGGCAAACGGGAGGCCTCTTGAGCGCCATATTCAAACGGGGAATACACCCCCGCAACAGCAATAAAAGACACCTCGGCCCCTGCGGTGCATTTCAATCGCAGCCTATACGCTTCCGCCGGAGACGTCAACGCTAACTCATCCGTTTCCACCCGTCCGAATGAGTTCTGTTGACCGGAAAAACTGACTGCCTGCTTACGGGACAATAATCCCAACTTATAAAAATCGCTCCATTTGTCTGCCACACATACCTGCGCTTCCAACAAAACCGATCCTTCCTCTGCCGGCGAGCGGTAATTAGCAGATAAAACAAGAGAAGAAAAAGGAAACGGCGTCTTAATAACGGCAGAAAGAAAAGTATTCTCTCCATCGGCAGACAGGACTTTTTCCAGATCGGCGGGAGTATGCATTAAATTAAACACGGGCGAACGCCCAGATGAACGCAGAACCATAACAAAACCTTATCGGGGCACCCGGACTTGAACCGGGAACCTCCCGCTCCCAAAGCGGGCGCTCTACCACTTGAGCCATGCCCCGAATAGCTATATTGTAGCAATTTTGCAAGGTATTCCAACTGAAAAATTTTGAAATACAAAACGGCAGCCGCTGTTTGACCGCAAAACACCTCTCCAGCCGGCCTAAAAAACAAAAACCGCCCTTTAGGCGGCAAAATCTGGTTCCGGGACTAGGACTCGAACCTAGAATTAATGCTCCAGAGGCATCCGTGTTACCATTACACCATCCCGGATTAACATATATATTTTAGCACATTTTTTTCAAAAGCGAAAATTCAGGTTCATCTTTTACCTGAAGATTAGAATTTGTTATAATAAAAAAAGATGTAGCGCCTATAGCTCAATTGGTTAGAGCAACCGACTCATAATCGGTGGGTTCCAGGTTCAAGTCCTGGTGGGCGCAGTATTTGAAACCCGCGCTTCGGTGCGGGTTTTTTTGCGTTCACAGCACACCAACTGCTTGGTGTGCGGCAGGACTGGAAAGCCGCAGCGTTGTTTTGGTTTGCAGCTGCCAAGTACGCAAGGCCAAAACCGCGAGGCCGGGCTGCAGAAACTTTCCGTCAGGAAAATTACCAGAAGCCAAGTCCCCTTGCGGGCGCAGTATTTTCGAAAGAAAGTGTAGTAAAAAATGTAGTAAATTTAAAAATCCCCAGAGTGGTTTGGGGATTTTTGTAATCTGGGCCTAAAAATAATTCCGTCTTAGGTCTAAAGGCCCTGGAAATAGATAAAAGAAAACGGCATAATATATATATGAAAGGTTTCAAATGTCTTCTGCTTGCAGGGCTATCCATATTCATTAGCGTTTCTCCGTCTTATGCCGCAAAAGGGAATTCCCTCAAAAAAATAATTCAAGCGGCAACGCGCCAGACGGGAGATCCCCTTGTTACCCAAAAAATACTGGAGGCAAATTTAGCCTCAAAAATAGCTTTTCAAACTTGGCCCGCTGGCAACCTTTTGCAATTTTCTGCTCCAACAAAATACTTGCCGTCAGTCAAGAAAATGCAGTCTTTAAAAAAGGTGCCTCCCTTTCCGTTACAAGAAAACCCCCGCGAGATGTACCGCGGTATGATGTTGGACGCCGAAGGGAAAGAATTGCGTCAGATTTTAAAAAACGGATTGGAAGTCTCCAAATCGCATTATGAAAATTTTGACGCCTATGACGGCAAAGAATACCCGGAGGGTACCAAAGCGATTTATGCGTCCACCAATCCCAAACACGCTCTATGGTATATTTTGGCGGAAGAACCGGGTCAAAGTCCTTATTTACCAGTCATTTTGCATCTCAAAAGAGTAGGGAAAGGAGAAACCGTCTCTGTTCCGCATGACATTCCGCCTTCTTGGATTTACCGCGTAAGCGCTTTGCTGGAAGAAGAAGGAGCGCTCACTTGGGGCGAACTAAAATTGGACCCAAACGGTAATTTTATTTTCATTCCTTACCTCTAAAAATACAAAACCGAAGGCTTCCGTGGTAAGCAGAATGCCTTCGGTCCTATAAAAAGTCAATTCTATTTAACGCGTTCCTCTTAAAATGGAAAGCACCAACATCGCTTGGCGGTAGTCGGTTTTTTCCTGCTCGGTAAGTTGGGCGTTCTCCGCCAACGCTTGGGCAATCGTTTTGCCTTCCGGTCCGGGCAGATCCGGATCGGCTTTGGCACGCAACAACGCTTTAATCACGGGGACGGAGTTAAACTGCACCGCCAGAAGAAGAGCGGTGTTTCCTTCATTATCCGAGGCGTTTACATGCGCTCCGTTGCGGATAAATTCTTCCAACACCTCCGCCGAGGGATTATATTGCGCCGCCACCATCAGGGCGGTTTGTCCGTTTTCATCGGCGATATGCAAATTGGCGCCCGCGTCCAACAGATCGCGCACCACCTGCGGATCTTGGGCGGAACGGGCCGCGTAAAATAAAGCCGTCTTGCCGGATTTGTCGCGGACATTAATATCTTCGCTTTTTTCGATCAGGCGTACGGTTTCCTGCATACCTGCATGATTTTCAATCGAACGCATCAGCCGGGTGGCGCCGCGGGCATCTGTATCTTTATTGTGGTAACGCAAATAAAGTCCCCCCGCCAAAACGCCTAACACCACTAAAACAGTTACCAACGTACTCATCTTCATATATAAATCCCCCGTGTTTTATTGTATCAATTATTTATTCCTTCCGCGCGGAATGTTGCCAATTTGCTAAAATAGAATTAATACCAATTACGAGGTTTTATGATGTCAACCGAAAAAACGCAAACACATACAAACGCTTTGGACGAAATCATCGCCCAACGCTATGCTGAAGTAGACGAAATCCGCCGACAAGGCATTGCCCCTTATCCCAACCGCTGTAAAAAACAAATTTCCTGTCAAGACGCCAAAAACGCCGCCGAAGGCACAGAAGCCGACACCGCCGGCCGTTTGGTACAACTGCGCCTCATGGGAAAAGCCGCTTTTGCACACCTGCGCGATTTTTCAGGCCGAGTACAGCTCTATATTGCCAAAGACAACTTGGGAGACGAGCCCTACGCTTTCTTTAAAAAACATATTGCCGTTGGCGATTTTGTATCCGTAGAAGGACATACCTTTGTAACAAAAACGGGCGAAAAAACAATCAAAGTAACCAAGCTGACGCTGCTGTCTAAAGCCATCCGCCCCATGCCGGAGAAATACCACGGTCTGCAAGATACGGAAGTACGTTTTCGCAAACGCCACTTGGATTTGATTGCCAACGAAGACGTGAAAGATATTTTTATTAAACGGGCCAAAATTATTTCTTCCATCCGCAAAACACTGGATGAAAAAGGATTTCTGGAAGTGGAAACGCCCATCTTAAATCCGGATTCGGGCGGTGCGGTGGCGCGTCCGTTTGAGACGTTTCACAATGCCCTTAAAATGCCGCTTTTTATGCGTATTGCATTGGAACTGTATCATAAACGCCTTATTATCGGCGGGATGGATAAGATTTATGAAATCGGTCATATGTTCCGCAACGAAGGGATAGACACCACCCATAACCCTGAATTTACGATGATGGAACTCTATCAGGCATACGGGGATGTGAACACGATGGCGGACCTGTTTGACGAAATTCTAGGCAATGCCGCCAAGGCCATTGGGGCGGAAAAGGTACAATTCCGCGGCTATGAAGTGGATTTGAGACCGCCCTATAAACGGCTGTATATTCCGCAGGCGTGGGAAGAGAAATTCGGCCGCGATATTCACGAGGTGTTAGACGGCCGCAAATTTAACCGCGCCAAATTGGAAGAAGTAGCCAAAGAACAGAACGTCAAATTTACGGCAGACGATTCCGACGCGGACATTTTCGACGCCCTCTTTGAAGGCAAATTGTTATCGGAATACCACAATCCCGTCATTGCGTTGGACTATCCCACCGCGGTCAGTCCGTTCTCTAAAACCAAACCGGGCGACCCGGAGATCGTGGAACGCTTTGAAGTGTTTGTAAACGGGCAGGTTTGTCCACCACCTCGTTGGTGACGGTCTTCACCACATCCGGGCCG
>CALUYP010000027.1 GCA_944325055.1 uncultured Elusimicrobiales bacterium
CTTGGATTGGCAAGAGATAAATACGCTAATTCAAGAAAAAGCCACCATTGATCTAAAAAAACGGTTCTATGCTACATTAGCTGAGATTAATCGACATCAATTTGTAGCGAAACTATTTGGTGAACCGTTAGAACCTATTAGATCCTTTTCTTCCATCGCCTTACGCAATAATGAGATGTTATTAAAGTATTTAAATTCTATTTCAGGCAAGATGACTTGGTTGCGGAACCGTCCGCAACAGGGCTGGGATGAATTGCTTTCATTTGCCTCGTTGGATGCAGTTAATTATTTAGCGGAACAGTTGTCAAATAAAAAAATGATTATGTTGGGAGAGCTGCATTATTGTGATCATGTTCAAAATACCGTTAAAAATTTGTTGCTGGCTTTAAAAGATCGTAATCCAGACCGTCGGATCGTTTTGTTTACGGAATTTATAGATTTGCCGGTAAATGAGAGACCAGAGAAATATACGCCAGAAACATATTATTGGCGGCCTGAAAGTCCAGTTAAAAGAGTTATTTCAGATATTTTAACGGAGGAGGACTATGCTTTTGATGCCTTTGAATCTTTATTAAAGGAAGGGATGGAAATCTATCCGTTGGAAGATCCCGTTCAAATGAATATATTATATAACGAAGATAGATTGAAAATAGAGACATCTTTTGGAAAAATTTTTAAAAATTATCTTATCACTATCTTGTTGCGTAATAAAAGCTGGGTACGGGTAATAGAATCTAGAATGAGAGAAATTCGGCGGACGGATCCGGATGCCTTAGTTATTGTCTATGCGGGGGTGGGACATGCCTCTTGGTTAAGCCCTTATTCTTTGCCTAAATTATTTTCAACGGAAAATCCTACAGTGGTCGAGATGGTAGAAAATAAGGTTGAGCCGCTGAATTCCTTGTATTTTGTGTGGAATAAAGAAGAACCTTTTTTTAATAAAGTACAACAGCCCACTCTACATCAGTGGACAGGGCCAGATGTCCGTTTGCTGGCGAAAAATACCGGATTTGATTATCTGTTAGTCTTGCCGGAATAATATTGGAGAGAATGGTCTATGCAAAAATTCTTGTTTTTCGTTTCTTTCTTTTGTTTCTTTGCAGCCACAGGATGGGGTCAAGGCTACAAAATGATCAAACCTGCTTTCTTTTTTAAAGGGCCAAATAAATTTGAACTAGGTAATTTCCATATAGTCGTTCCATCTTCTATAGCGAAGAAGTATGGAGCAGATTTAGAACAAATTTATATCGATTCCCAGCTTGACCCATCGGTTTTTACGCGTTCATTTGCTAAAGATCACGCGGCAGTATTCCAGGGGATGCAACGGTTTTTGCAGAATTATCGAGTTTTTCACGCTAATGAAAAAGAAATTCTTTCCAATCTTAAAGGCCAAGTTGTGGGAAAATCTCTTATGCCGAATATCTTCCTCCACATCTTCAAAATTTGTATATAGGGGAAAGTCATGATGTGCCAGGAATGGAAGAAGAGGTTATAGAGCTTATTTCGCAACTGCCGCAGATTTATCCCAACCGCTCTATTTACTTGGCTACAGAATTTTTGGTAGCCAAGGAATATGCCAGCGGTATATCCGAGCGTATTATCAGAATACCTGAACAATTACATGGCGAATATAAAATCAACTCGAAGGTATTATACGCAGCATTAAAAGCCGGGATTCCTTTATTAGGCTTAGAGCCCGAAGCTTCTACATTGCAAAAAGTAGTGACAGAAGCAAAACAGTTTCCTATAGATTCCCACTCGTATACTTATTCTATTTCTCTTTTAGGAATGCGTTTTCGCAATCAGAAATGGGTGCAATCCATTCGTCAATTACGGGAGATGGATCCGGATGCCTTGATCGTAGTATATGCAGGGTCTGCACATGTGTGTTATCATTTTGATTTTAATTTGCCTTCCGCTTTGGGAGGGAAATCATTTATGACGTTATTCACCCCTCCAAAAGATTTAGTAGAGCATAATCCATTATATCGTTATGTGAAGATAGACCGTAATCTGCAGGAAGAATTTTCTGCTTCTTCTGATGCAAAATTAGTAACAACTTGGCAGAAACCCACCAAATATAAAAAAATAATGGGTGCGGATATGGTTGTTGTTTTTCATCCCAAAAAGTAAGTTGATTCTTTTCAAAAACATCTTTTTCTTCTTAAAAGGATAAAGAGTCCTTGGTGGGACCTTTATTATTCACTCAGATTGTTATGGGTTGTCGGAGCAGAGGGTGTCGTCTTTCACGGAACGGTTGATTTATTTCTTGCGAGCCCCGTTTTCATTGGGACAGCCATGTTCTATTTTGTTTGTTTATTCGATTTTATAAAAAATACTTGACAATTATTCTATTTTTATGCTATAATCAGAAAATAGAAGTATTTCTTCCATCAATTCTTTTATTTCCTAAAATTCTATTTTTATAAGCTGTCTTTTATATTTATTTATGGATTTTATGTCCATAAAAAACCCGTCCGTTTGGACGGGTTGCAAAGAAATTCTTTCCGACGAATCACACCGGCGTAGCCGCCGTTACAAATGCCAAAATCGCTACCAACAACACGGTTAGCAAAATGGAAATCCACATAGCGGATTTTTTGCTTCCTTTCGGAAATACTTTACGCGTAATGATATAGAAACCCGGTACGGCTAAAAGTACGACGAAAATTAAGATGGTAATCAGGCTAATCATACATTCCTCCTTCTTATTCTTATCTTAGTAAATTTCTTTTCTCTTCGCATGATTAACTTATCGTTTAGGGGAAATTTCCCTTCTTTCCTTATGAAAAATAATACACAACAAACAACCGATTATTTGCGCTTGTATGATGAATTGAAACGCGAGCGCGCCTCGTGGACGGCAGTCTGGAAGGAATTAAGCTCCTACCTGGCGCCCACCCGCGGCTTTTTTGACGGGCAGCTCCCGAACCAAGGCCGCCGTATAGACCATAAAACGCTTTTGGACTCCGATCCGTGTCTGGCGGTGGAAGTGCTTTGCGCCGGCATGATGAGCGGACTTACCAGTCCATCGCGCAGTTGGTTCGATCTGACGATTGCCCCAGAAGAATTGATGAATCTGCCCGGCGCCCGTGAGTGGCTGTTTGAAATCAAGAAACGTTTGGAAGACGTTTTTGCCAAGAGCAACGTCTATAGCGTATTGCATGGGTTCTATCAAGAGATTTCCGTTTTTGGAACGGCGGCTTTTTTGTTGGAAGAGGATTCTCAAAAAGGCATTCGCTGCCGTCCGTTTACCATTGGGGAGTATTGTCTGGGAACCGACGCCGCCGGACGGGTGGACCGGTTTGGACGTGAATTTTTTATGACGGCTGAACAAATGCTCGACAGCTTTGGCAAAGAGAATTTGCCGCCGGCCGTACAGCGCGAATGCGAGGAGAACCATCCCTTCCGCTGGCATAAAATCATTCACTTAATTGTACCTAATCCGTCGCAGGATTCCTCTAAAAAAGACAGTCTCCATATGCCCTATCTTTCCGTTTATTTAACGGATAACAATCATCTTCTTCGTCGGAGCGGATACCGCGAATTTCCCATTATCGCCGCCCGGTGGGAGGTAAAAAATGCTTCCGATGTGTACGGGCGCGGTCCGGGGTGGAAGTGCTTGGGCGATGTTAAGATGTTGCAAAAAATGCAAAAGACGAAATTAGTCGCCTTGGATAAAAGCACGAATCCGCCGATGATGGTTTCTTCCAACGTACAAGGAGAAGTCAATTTGCTTCCGGGCGGGATTACCCGCTTTAACGGTACGACGGATGCGGCGGTAAAGCCGGCCTATCAAGTACAGCCGGATTTAAAATCTCTGGAGGCTTCCATCCAAAGCGTACGGGATACGATCCGCGCCCAGTTTTTTGCGGATGTTTTTCTAATGCTTTCCACGCAAAACTACTCCAATATGACGGCAGCTGAGGTGGCCGAGCGGCACCAGGAAAAACTGTTAGTGTTGGGACCGGTGTTGGAACGGTTGAAAAATGAGCTGTTGGATCCGTTGATTGACCGAGCTTTTAATATATTGTCCCATCAGGGGTTATTGCCCATGCCGCCGCAAAGCATTCAAGGACTTGAGATGAGGGTGGAGTATGTATCGATGATCGCCCAGGCGCAGAAAGCGGCGGGACTGGCGGCCTTGGTGCAGGGGTTAAATTATGCTGCGTCGTTGGCTTCCGCCAGTCCCGAGGTGTTGGACCGGGTAGATTATGACCGGGCTTTGGAAGAAGGCCTCAATAC
>CALUYP010000028.1 GCA_944325055.1 uncultured Elusimicrobiales bacterium
ATTACGGATCCGGGCACCGGATTGGAAGCGTTAGCGAAAAAACAACATTTCCGCAAAACATTTTTAAATCCGGCGGATATCGGCGGCCGTTTTTCCGCGCTTTCTATGTTTGGAATCGTACCGGCTGCGATTATGGGAGTAGATGTAAAACAGATTTTAACCGTTGCGAAAGAGCAAGCGGCTACCTTTGGGCCGGATGCTCCGGTGAAAGACAATGCAGCAGTAAAGTTGGGTGCATTTATGGGTGCGTGCAATGTCAATCACGGAAAAGACAAGTTGACTTTGCTTACTCCAAAAGATTTTGCCACTTTTGGCTTATGGGCGGAACAGCTGGTGGCGGAATCAACCGGAAAAGAAGGGAAGGGAATCGTACCCGTAGCCGGAGAAACGCTTACCGAAAATTTTGATTATCGCGAAGACCGTCTGTTTGTACACCTTTCCACCGGCAGCGAAGATGATAAGCGCGTCACAGCCATTTGCAAAGATCTAGCCGAACGCGGATACCCGATCTTAACGATTTTTATGCAGGACACCTATCAGCTGGGCGCGATGTTCTTATTGTGGGAAATCGCCACGGCGGCAGCCGGTGCCATTTTGGCAATTGATCCGTTTGACCAACCCAACGTACAAGAAGCCAAAACGCTTACAAAAAATGTATTGGCTAAATTGGAAGCGGGCGATATTCCGGCGGAAGTTTCTGCTCCGATTTTAGTTTCCTCGGATATTGCCGATGAAGTCAAACTGGATACACTGGCGCAAGATCTGTATTCTTTGTTGGAAAGCAATGATTATGTAGCGATTTTACCCTATGTCTATCCCTCTGAAGAAGTGGAAAAAGCGTTACTGGAATTGCGCGATAAAATTATGGCCCGCACGAAACGCGCCGTCTTATTTGGATTTGGCCCGCGCTATTTACACTCGACTGGCCAACTGCACAAAGGGGACGGAAACAACGGGGTATTTTTGATCCTTTCCGCCGACCCGGCCAAAGACATCAAAATTCCGGGGCAGCATTATACGTTCGGACAGCTCTGCAATGCACAGGCGCTGGGCGACTTTCAGGCGCTGCAAGCCAAAGGCAGACGGGTTATCAAGCTGCACTTAACCCAACCGCTTTTGGAAAGCATCCAAAAAATCAGCAGTTTATTCTAATTAAATAAGAATACAAGGCGGTCTTTTTAAAAAGGCCGCCTTGTGCTTTTAGGTGGTATGAATAAAGTTTTTATTCAAACATACGGCTGCCAAATGAACGTGGCCGACTCGGAAGAGATGTTTGCGCATTTAGCGGCGCGGGGAGCCGTATTGACCGACAAACTGGACGAAGCCGACACGGTATTAATCAACACCTGCACGGTACGCGATCACGCCGAACACCGCGCGGTATCGTTCTTAGGCAGGCTGTCGGCGTGGAAGAAAGAAAAACCCGGCCGAGTGATTATTTTTGCAGGCTGCGCCGCCCAGCGTTTAGGGAAAGCTCTGCAAAAAAAATACCCGTTTTTAGACATCCTTTCTGGTGCTAAAGACATTGAACTTTTTTCAGAAACGCTCGACAAAAGCGGCCTTTTTGGTATGCCGGGAGAATCAATCCAACCTTCTACCCCCAACCTTACCGGTTATGTTACCATTATGCGCGGCTGCAATTTTGCCTGCAGCTATTGCATTGTACCCAGCGTGCGCGGGCCGATTAAATGTTTGCCTGTGGAAGATATTTTGCGGGATGTGGCTCGTAAAACAGCGGCCGGAGCAAAAGAAATTATGCTTTTGGGGCAAACGGTCAACGCTTATCAAGAAGGAACCGTTTCCTTCGCGGATTTACTCAACCGCGTCAGCGAAGTACCCGGAGTGGAGCGCGTTCGCTTTACCAGTCCGCATCCGATTTTTTTTACGCCGGAATTTTTAAATGCCGTCAAAGACAATCCCAAAATCGCCCGCCACGTACATCTGCCGGTGCAAAGCGGATCGAGCAAAGTGTTACAAGAAATGAAACGCGGCTACACACGGGAAGTTTTTCTGGAAAAAATTCAAGCGCTTAAATCTTGCGGGTTTAACATCTCCACTGATATTATTGTCGGCTTCCCGACCGAAACGGAAGCGGACTTTCAACAAACCCTCACTTTAGTGGACAAAGTACAATTTTTTATAGCTTACTGCTATAAATATTCCCCCCGCCAAGGCACCCCGGCGGCCCAAATGGAACTGCTTGCAGAAAATATACTGGAAGAAAGACTTGATATTTTGTTAAATAAAGTGAGAGGACTTTCCGAAGCGGCCTATCAATCCCAAATAGGCTCAGTACAGGAGGTCCTAATGGAAACGGAAACCAAAGGCCGTTCTTCCGAGAATTTTTGGGTAAAAACAAAAAATACATACCCCACAGGTTCACTGGTCCGCACTAAAATTGAACGGGCGGAGGGGACATTATTATTTGCGAGGGATTAAATATGACTAAAAAATTTTCTGAGAAACGCAGACATCCACGTATGCCGGTCATCAGCAATTTGATTGAACCGGTCAATCTACGCTATAAAACGGAAGACGGAAAAGAAACTTCCCTAGTGGCTATTTTAGCGGACTTATCGGCTTCCGGAATGCGTATGATTAGCTTTTTAGGCGCTCCACTAGCGGACCGATTTTCCATCAGCCTGCAGCTGCCCGGAACCGGCAAGATGGAAGTGGAAGCGAAATTAGCGTGGGTCAAACAACGGGAAAATGTATATACCATCGGTATTGAATTTATTAAGATGGAAGATAAAGATGTTAAACTAATCAGTGAAATGGCTGATGATTTTAATGATTGCGATACGCGCATTTTATTAAAACTTCCCGAAGTGTGCGTGGCGAATTGCAAATGCCATAAAATCTGCAACAAAATTCAAAAAGATGAAAGTCTTTTCGAAGACAAATAATTCCCCAACTTCGCAAATATCAAAACCTCCGGTTGTACCGGAGGTTTTTTATGTAAGGAAAAATAAAAAAGTAAAAGTATTTAATACAATATACATATGAAACCAATCATTCTTTGCGGTCCGACCGCTTCCGGAAAAACAGAACTGGCGTTGGAATTGGCCCGGCAAACAGACGGCATCATCATTTCGGCGGACTCCCGCCAAGTGTACACAAATCTAACAGCCGGAACCGCCAAACCGCAAGGAACATGGGAAAATGGGATATATTGGGTAGAAGGTATTCCCTATTACTTGGTAGATTTCTTAGCCGTTACTGAAACTTTTAACGCCGGCGCTTTCAGGAAATCCGTCGAAAAAATCGTCTGGGAACATCCCGGCAAACAGCTTATCTTTGCCGGGGGAACGGGGATGTACTTACACGCTTATTTTGTAGGGATGGATGAGCTGCCCGCCTCCACGCCCAAAACAAGGGAATTGCTTTTGGCCCTTTTAGCTAAAGAAGGAAAAGAAGGCCTTCATGCCGCGCTGGCAGCGAAAGATCCCGCTTCCGCCAACCAAATTCCAGCCGCCAATGTACAGCGGACAATGCGGGCTTTGGAACTATACATGTTAACAGGACGCCCGGCGAGCGAATTAAAAAGCGGGAATTTTTTTAAACGTCCGGATCCCGCTCAATCTTTTTGGGTATATTTGAATTGGGATAAAGCGTTGCTTTCCAGCCGGATTGAACAACGTACAAAAGCGATCTTTGATCCCATGTGTACCGAGACAGAAACTTTACTTCAAGCCGGTTTTCCCTCCGATACGCCCGCACTTAAAAGTTTGGGTTATCCGCAAGTGATCGGTTATTTAAAAGGTCAAATTTCCCGCCCCGAAGCGATTGAACAAATCATGCTTCGTACCCGCCAATACGCTAAACGCCAGCGCACCTGGTTCAATCGTTACCAGCATGCATTGAAATTAGAACTGCACAAGCCACAAGATTTTAATCCTGTGCAATTATCTAAAAAGATTCTCACTTTATCAAAAAATTAATTTTATATGAAGCAAGAAAAAACCTTGGAACGTGTTATTTTGGTAAGCGTTAATCTAAAAAGCCAACGAACTGATTCCTCCTCGCTAGCAGAACTGAGTCGCCTGGCGCATACTGCGGGGGCAGAAACGGTAAGGAGGTTTGAAGTACGAATGTCTGAATTTAACGCGGCTACGTTTATTGGAAAAGGAAAAGCCGAAGAAATTGCCCAAGAAGCCCATTCTCTGGAAGTAGACGCAGTGATCTTTGACGATGAAATCTCACCGGCCCAGCAAAAAAATTTAGAAAAGATAATTCCAGCCAAAGTACTCGACCGCACCCGTCTTATCTTAGACATCTTTGCCCAACGAGCGCATACCCAAGAAGGGAAGTTGCAAGTAGAATTGGCACAATTAAAATATCTGCTTCCGCGTTTGGGAGGGCAAGGAACGGCGCTTATGCAGCAAAAGGGCGGAATCGGGCTGCGGGGACCAGGAGAAACGAAACTGGAATATGATAAACGCCGGCTCCGTTTGCGTATCAGCAAATTGGAGCGTGAAATAGAGCAAGTAAAAAAGGAACGTTCTCTGCGGCGGAAACGGCGGGGAGAAATCCCCTTGCCGCAAATTGCCATTGTCGGATATACGAACGCCGGGAAAAGCACACTGTTAAATACACTTACCCGTCAGCATTCGGTCTATGCGGACGACAAACTATTCGCCACGCTGGACCCCACCACCCGCCGGGTCCGTATGCCCGCTGGCAGTGAAATGTTATTTACTGATACGGTGGGTTTTATCCAAAAATTACCGCATACACTCGTCCGTTCCTTTCGCGCGACGTTGGAAGAAACTATTTTTGCCGATGTTATTTTACACGTACAAGACGCTTCTTCCCCCCACTATCCGGAACAAGCCGCTACGGTACGGCGTATTCTTACGGAACTGGGGGTACATAAAACTCCTATCATAGAAGTGATGAATAAAACGGACTTGCTTTCTCCCCACCGGCTGGCTATTTTGCAAAAACAATACCCCCATACGCTTTTTATTAGCGCTGAAAAAGGAATTCATTTATCCCAATTGCTTGAACAGGTGGAAGAATCCGTCGCCAAACGCTGGAAACTGCACCGGGTCAAGCTGCCGGCACACCGACTGCATCTTATAGGAAAAATATACCAAAAATCTCTTGTTATAGTACGCAAAGAAAAGCCGTCCGGAGCCTTGGAACTAACCCTTATGGCTACGGACGGCAATTACGCCAGTTTACTCAAATTATTACAAGTGAACTGAAGCTTTTGACACCGCTTTTATCACCCCTTCAAAATCCTTGTCTGACGGAGTGGCAAAGCCGGGGATAACGCTTATCGTACGCAGTCCCGGCACTTTATTGCGGATAAAATTCAATATTCCGGAGTTAAACCCCGTAAAAGTGAAAAGCGAGCGGGCATCAGGAATAGTAAATATAATTTTTCCATCGGCATTTTGGAAAGAAGCGCTTCCATCGGCTTCGTATAATATGGAAGAGACCATCCCAGCCAAATCGCCCGACCGCGTAAACACTCCGCCGCCCGAATTTCCGGGCCTTACCCCAAATCCAGGCGAAAGGAAATGTTGTAATTCTTCTATAAAATAAGTTTCCGAATCGCCAAACAGATATGAAATTACTCCGGAACTTGTTTTAGGGACTATAATCTGAGGTTTCAGTTTAGAAGTGGGAGCCAGCGCAACATTTAATAAGCGGGCGCCTGCTGCCTCAAATTGGGCTTTGGCTTCAGGATCCTGAAGAAGAGCTTTTTCAAAAGCTGCTTGGGATAGAGGTTCCCCACTCTCCAAATGAATATAAGAATATTCTGCTTTTTGGGGATTAAAATGAATTAATGCGGCATCCATTCCGCTAATACGATTTTGACCGGGGAAAAAACCCGGATAAATATATACACTGGGAGAAACCGTACTATGAAACACCCTTATATTGGCACGCAGTTGAGATGTTTGGGCGAGTAGAATTTGTACCGTACAAGGACGCGTGGCACAAGCATTATATACACAATGAGCGGCCGTTAAAAACCAGTTGGGATGAATCCGCACCGCTTGACAATTATAAGTAGCTACTTGACTGTCATAGGTTTTATCGGTAGGCCAAGTAGAAATTTCTTTTTGAATTAAGAAAGCATTCTCATTCACCGGTTCCGGCTGCTGTTCGGCCGCAAAAGACACCGATAGAAAAGACAATAAAAAGAGTGGTATATAAAATATTTTCATATTTAAAGTGTATATAAAAAACTGTAAAAATTCTATCCTAACATTCAGATACACCTATACAGTATGTTGAAATTTAATATAATAAGAATATGATTATGACTGTTATTATACTCGTTTTATTTAGTTATCTCCTCGGGTCCGTTCCCACCGGATACCTGATTGCCAAACGCGTAATGGGCATTGACATCCGAGAACACGGATCCGGCAACCCCGGCGCGGCAAACGTTTACCGAACCGTAGGGAAATGGGCGGGAATTTCCACTTTCCTCATAGACGGTTTAAAAGGTTTCATTCCGGTTTGCTTGGCGCGCCACTATTGTCCGGAAGAATACTGGGTGGCTATTGCCTGCGGCGTGATCGCCATTCTGGGCCATATGTGGACGATTTATCTCAAATTCCGCGGCGGCAAAGGGGTGGCTACCTCGGCAGGCGTGTTTGCAGCCCTGCTTCCGATTCCTACGGCTATTGCATTCGCTTCGTTCGTCGTGTGCGTCGCATTATGGGGGCGGATTTCAATTGGTTCTATCTGCGCTTGTATCGTATTACCCGTAACGAGTTTCTTTATTGGGGAACATCCTTTATCCGTCAATTTAATGGTAAGTGCCGTTGGAGCGTTAGTCATTTACAAACACATTCCCAATATCAAACGCTTGCTGGCGCAAAAAGAACTCAAGTTTGAAGACGGCGCCAAAAAGAGAAAAGAAAATGAAAATAAATAAAATTACTGTTTTAGGCGCCGGTATTTGGGGAAGTGTGATTGCCCAACATCTGGCAAAGAAAGGATATAATGTGGCGTTGTGGGAATACAACGAACAATTGCTTAATGTGTTAAAAACAATTGGACGCCACCCAAACATTCCTAATTTCAAAATTCACGATAATATCCGTCTGACCGGAAATATAGAAGAAGCTGTTGACGGAACAGATTTAATTATTTTTGTCATCTCATCCAAGGCCATCCGCGCTTTCTGCCGGGAACAATTAAAACCTCTTTTAAATGGAAAAGTCGTTCCGATAGTGAGCGCCTCAAAAGGAATAGAAGATAAAACATTCAAAACCATTTGCGAATTAATTGAAGAAGAACTCCCCCAACTAAAAGACAAAACTTTGGCTTTTTCCGGTCCCAGTTTTGCGCTGGAAGTAGCCCAGAATGTGCCTACTAAAATTATGCTGGCGGGAAAAGACCCCGCTTTAGTGGACGAAATACGCGACGTCATGAGCGGAGATCCCATTATCGTAGTGCCGTCCTCCGACCGAAGAGGAGTGGAATACGGCGGCGGCATAAAAAACGTACTTGCAATTGGCTGCGGCGTTATAGATGGTATTGGAGACGGCGCCAACTCCAAAGCGGCGCTCATTACGCAAGCCATGCAAGAAATGAACGATATCATCATCAGCCAAGGCGGCCAGTCGGGAACAGTATACAGCCTAGCCGGATTCGGAGACGCTATTTTAACGGGCATGTCCGCCATTTCCCGCAACCGACGGCTGGGTGAAAAATTAGGTTCGGGCCTTTCTTTGGAAGAAGCCAAAAAAGAAGTCGGCACGATCGCGGAAGGGGTAAACTCTGTGCAAAGCGTTTATGATATTGCCCGGAAAAATAATTTAAAAACTCCCATTCTGGATGCTATTTTTCAATTGGTTTGCCAAGGTAAAAAACCATGGGTCTTGCTGCACGCCATGGGATTTACTAATCGGGGCAACAAGTAAAACATCGTTTTACTGCTTTTATAAGCCGGCCAACATATACGAAAAGGATAAGAAAATGAATAAAGATGATGTGATTAGACATTTAACCCGGCATGTGTTAGACAAAAAACAAGCGAAAATGTCGGTAGATAAAGTCTTTGAAATTATTAAGCATGGTTTAAAACGAGATGGGAAAGTAGTAATCAGCAATTTTGGTTCTTTTCATTTAAAAACCGCCCGTCCCGTAACGCGCCGTAATCCTAAAACCGGAGCAAAAGTGCAAGTGCCCTCCAAACAAAAAGTGCGTTTTAAGCCGTCTGAAAACTTGCTGAGGACGCCTTCTACTCGTCCTTAAATCCCCTTGAAAATTTTCTAAAATTCCCCGGTCTTAACCCCCGGGGGTTCTTTTTAAATTCTCGCTTTGCTTAATTCTGTCCAATCTCCCAGCCCATTAAGAAGAATTCGTGTGCTTGTAACGGGTTTCCCCTCTCATTTTAAGGTTACGCCCACCCTGTGGTTTATGGTAAAAAAGGTATTTATAAAAAAGCCCTGCTATCAAGCAGGGCTTTTTTTATAACACAACATTCTATAATACTTGCTTTAATTCAATTGGAAGATCTCTTTTCTCAATGCGTACCGCGCTGTGCGTATTTGTTTTTTGGTCCAGTCCGAAAATATTGACGCGGTAAATAATTACCATTTTACCATTCTCTTCTTGTACATCTTGGATTTCAAATACTTTATCGGGCAAATTGCTGTTGGATTCCAAAACCACTACATAATCTTTGGAAAAATCAGCTGTCGGATATTTTCCGCGTGCCATGCGTTTAAAGTTTTTATATTCGTCCAACGTCTTAATAAGCAACACCTTCACTGGCGCCTCAATCATAGAAATTTTACTTTCCGAATCAGGAGACACCGCAGCCGGAGCCGTAGCGGAAGGAACGGCATTACGGTCCACATTTCCCAATACAACGGCAGAATCTTCCGGCTCTTCCTCCGGTGCTTCATATGACGCCCCGCTGCGGGAGATAATCCGCTCTAATCCTTGTACCTTGATTTTAGAAAGTTGGGACGGAAGAGTATCATCATCCACATACTTCGGTTCGTTAATATCCACCACTCCCTCTGGTTCCAAAGCTTCTTCCATATCCACTATCAATAAAGAATCGCTCCCAACCTCGTTATTCTGGGAAACCATATCGGAATGGAAAGAATCCCATACGCGAATCGTTGCAATTCCCGCCAGAAAAACCAACAAAAAAGCAATTGCCAACAGTAAATTTTTTTTATTCATTATTTTTTCTCATATCTAGCCGTGATAACCGACCGCAGCCCACCGCGGGGCGTAAACACCCCTGTAACCACCGCCTTTTTGGGGTGACACGCTTTTACCACGTCATCTAATATTTTATTGGCGATATTTTCCATAAATATGCCCATATCGCGATATTCCAGCAAATAATATTTTAGAGATTTCAGCTCCAAACATAATTCGTCGGGTACATATTCGATGGTAATCACGCCGAAATCGGGCAGTCCCGTTTTAGGACAAACGGAAGTAAATTCCGGCAATTCAATTTTGATGTCATAATCCCGCTTATACTGGTTGGGCCAGCATTGTATAGCTGGCAAAACCGCATCGGCATTTTTACGGGCATGGTCGGCAGTATAACCGAAATCAATATCATGGGTAGGTGTCATTTTATTTTAAGCATCCTTGTCGAATTTAAAAAAACAATCAATACTGCTGCCAAACTGCCGCCTAATAATAGCGGCCACTGCGCAGTAAATGAATTTTGCCGCAACAGCCATCCAACTAAAATAGCCTGAAGCAAAACCGCTAATACAATATTATATAACACGGTATGGTGCAACTTCTTATTTATTGTAAATAAATAGGAAACGGGAAACAAGTCCCGCCGTTTGATTAAAATGTCCACCCAATTGTTGTAAACATTTTTTCCGGACCAAAAGACCACTCCCACATCCGCTTTAAGCAATGCAACGATATCATTAAATCCATCCCCCACCATAACCACCCGTTTGCCGGCAGCCCGTAAATTGGAAATAATCTCAGCTTTTGTTTGTGGCAACACATTAAAATTCATTTTTTCAATCCCGGCTTCTTTGGCCATCACCGCAACGGAAGCTTCGTTATCTCCTGAAATCAAAATAATATCTTTGCCCATTTTCTTAAGAGACGCCACCGTTTCCTTTGCGCCGGGCCGCAACGCATCGGACAAAGTTAAATACCCTAAAAATTTTCCGTTTAAGGCCACACAAACCACGGCTTCCGCCGCCGTAGCAACTTTGGCGGATGTTTTAATGCCTTGTTCCTCCAACCATTGGGTCCGTCCTGCCAAAATCGTATCGTCCCCGCAAACTGCCTTAATGCCCAAGCCGGGCAGTACATCAAAACACAAAAGCCGCTTGGTTTGAATTTTATGCTCTTTGGCATATAAATTGATTGCATCGGCAAAGGGTCCGTCCACCAGCTGTTCGGCATTGGCAACCGTCTGCAAAATCAATTTTTCCGGCACTTTCCGCGCAGGATATACCCCTGAAACACGTAATTCACCGTAAGTAAGCGTTCCGGTTTTATCAAAAAACACCGTGTCCGCTTTGGCCAATTCTTCCAAGGCATGTATATTCTGGATTTTGATTTTAGCCGCCCGAGCACCCGAACGGGTAAAAAAGGAAGGAAACACCGCAACAAATACGATTGCCGCCGGACAAGCCGCTCCTAAAATAAACAACGGAATTCCTAACAATTCAAACCATTTTTCAATACCCTCAATATGCAACATCCACGCATAAACTACTCCTGATACCGCCAACAAAACCGGTATCATCCATAAAGACAACATATCCAATGCGCTTTTGAAACCGCTTCGCAATAGTTCCCCTTTCTTAATGGCATCAATTACATTCATTAAGGCCGAATGTCCCAAAACCTCTGTTACTTCTACATATACCTCAGCCGATTTATTGAGCGTCCCAGCATACACTCGGCTTCCCTCATTTTTAGAGGTCGGCAACATATTGCCGGTAATCAGCTGTTCATCCACAGAAGTTTTTCCCTTCCGTACAATGCCGTCCGCCGCCAAACGTTCGCCAGGTTTTACAAAAATCAAATCTCCTCTCTTAAGTTCATTTGCAAATACTTTGCGAAACTGCCTGCCTACGCACAAGCGGCCGGATTTAGGAAGAAAATCATCTATTTTTTTAATAAATACCCGCGTCTTCTCTTTTTCCCTCGTTAAGCGTCTAAGCGCCCATAATCCTAAAGTAATAAGCAAGGCAGTATATAAGAATAAGTTCGGCGAAGGGCCATATAATTTAACCGTTAAAAAGGTATTCATAGCCGAGTACAAAAACCCCGCGCCGGCAGATAAGGTAATCAATACGGCAAAGCTCAACCGCCCGGCAAAAATATCTTTCCGGGCAGATCGGACCAATACATCGGCACAAAAAATAAAATCCATCAATCCTAAAATAAAAATACCCACATCCGAATGGCGAAAAGCAAGAGAAAATAAAATAAGCACCAGAAAACAGGAGGAAAGAAAAAAACGATACGTAAACGCCCGGGACGACACTGAAAAAGCTGCCGGTTCCGGGCGGGTGGAAGGAAAAGAAACTGCTGAACGCATAATTAATTGGGGAAGAACCGGTCCGCCAATACTTTTTGGCGTCCTTCTTCGGTACGCATCAGCTGAATTTTACGGTCATACTTAGCTGCATTGGCGGGATCCAATTTTTTGGCTACCATATAATTGGCGGTAGCCGCCACCGGATCTTCTACCGAAAGCATATCTCCCATCAAATCGTACGTCGGCACATACTGGCTGGCTAGCTCTTTGGATTTTACAAGCAACCCCAATGCATAATCGGTTTCCCCTTTGCGGTACATCAAATCGCCCATATAATAATAAGCCAATGCATAAGTGGGCTTAATCGTAACCGCTTCTTCTAAATCGGCATAAGCGTTTGCAGGATAGCCCAACTTAATAAAGGCTCGGGCCCTTTCCAAATAAGGACGGGCATCATCCGGATTCAGGGAGATCAAGTAAGTATAATCGTCTAAAGCCAACTCATATTGGCCCTGTTCAAAATAGGCCAACCCACGGTTTAAAAACAATAACGGTTCATCTTGGCGCAACTGGAAAGCGCTGTTAAAATCCGCCAATGCTTCGGAAGATCGCCCCATTTTAGAATAGGCAATCGCCCGGTTCATCAGGGCTGTAAAATAGTCGGGATTACGAATAATCGCTTCCGTTAAATAATACACCGCTTGGGAAGGACGTCCCATATCAATATACAAAGCCCCCAAATTATTATATGTTTCCGGAATATTGGGATTCAGTTCAATGGCTTTCAAATAATCCTGCTCGGCATAAGAACGGTTTTTGGCTTGCTCTTTTGCATTTTCAAAGGGTAATCGTTCCCATAAAATTCCGCGGTTGGCAAAAGCAGCGGCGTTTTTAGGATCTTGCTTAATTAAACGTGAGTACAATTGCATTGCTTGGGTATAATTTCCTTTAGACGTAGCTAATAATGCTTGTTTAAAAAGCTTTTTTTCATCATTTCCGCAAGCCGTCAACAATAAAACAGCTGCTGCAAAACCTAACCATTTTTTCATTTTTCCTCCCTTTTTGTGGCACGCTGTGTAAATAAAGAAATAAAAAACATACAGCCGCCCACCGTTATAAAGGAATCAGCCACATTAAACACAGGCCAAACCCGGAAATCTAAAAAATCCACTACAAAGCCTAACATTATTCTATCATAAAGATTTCCCAACGCACCGGCTAAAATAAAAACCGCTCCCCATTTAACCAGCGGTCCGTAGGAACAAAACTCGCGCCAACTGATAATAATATAAGCGATAATCCCCAACATTAAAAGGGTTAACAAGAAGTTTCCATTTTGCAACATTCCAAAAGCCGCACCCGTATTTTCCACATAAGTCAAATGGAAAAAAGGCAACAACTCAATGGATTTATGCGGCAAATGAACAAAAGCCAGCATCTTCGTCACATGGTCTAACAAGAAAATACCGCCCAACACACCCATGACAACTTTATTCTCCATGAACCAATCAACCGATTTTTTCCACATGTTACGCACTGACTTTTTCCTCTTCTTCTATCACCATGCCTTCTTTTTCTAACACTTCACAGCAACGGGCGCACAAATCCGCATGCACGGAGGAAGAACCCACCTCTTTTTTCCATTGCCAGCAACGGGCGCATTTTTGTCCGTCAGCATGTTGGGCCGAAATCTCCAATTCTTCTGTTCCGTCGGTAATTTCCACTTCGGAAACAATCGCGATTTCAGGCCATAACGCTTTTGTACCTTCCAAAAAGGCTTTGGTTTCGGGATTGGAAGTTTTAAAAATCACTTTGGCTTCCAGAGATGAGCCAATCACGCCTTTTTGACGCGTTTCTTCCAATACTTTCTGCACCATTTCACGCACACTGCGTATTTTGTTCCACTTTTCTTCCAGTTTCACATCCGGAATCATCGACGCATTGACCGGCATATTGGACAGGAAAATACTCTGTGGAAATTCGCGTCCCAATGCGGTTTTACGCAGTTCCTGCCACGCTTCTTCAGCTGTAAACGAAAGCACCGGAGCCATCAGCTGCAGCAGTGTTACCACAATTTCCGCCAACGCCGTCTGCGCACTGCGCCGGGCCGGGGAAGAAGCTCCCAACGTATACAGGCGGTCTTTGGACGCGTCCAACATAAAAGAGGACAAATCCAAAATACAAAAATCGGTCAGCGCGCGCATCGCACGGCGGAAGTTAAATTCCTCATAGCCGGCGTGTACTTCTTGGATAAGCGCGTCTAACCGGCCCAGCATGTAGCGGTCCATTTCGGCCAACTCTTTAGCAGACACTTGGTGTAAGGCCGGATCGTAATCATACAAATTGCCCAACGCATAACGCACCGTATTGCGGATTTTACGGTAGGTGTCTACCGGCCCGCCTAAAATCTCATCTGAAATACGCACATCACCTTGGTAATCGGAAAAAGCTACCCACAAGCGTAAAATATCGGCTCCGAATTTATTGATGACGTCTTCGGGATCTACGCTGTTTCCCAATGATTTGTGCATCGGGCGGCCCTGCTGGTCCAACACCATCCCGTGCGTTAAAATCGTTTTAAACGGAGCCGTTCCTTCCAACGTAAAAGAAGGAATGTAAGAACTTTGAAACCAACCGCGGTGCTGGTCGGATCCTTCGGAATAAACATCCGCCGGAAAAGAAATTCCACGGTCTTTCAATACCGCCGCCCACGATACGCCGGAATCCAGCCAAACATCTAAAATATCGGTTTCTTTGCGGAATTCTTCGCAGCCGCATTCACAGTGATAGCCTTGCGGCATGAGTTTTTCCACGGGTTCCGTAAACCAGAAGTCTGAGCCTTCTTTCATAGCGCGTTCTTTGATGAACGAAAACAGCTCGTGGCTTACCTGCGGCTTGCCGCATTTTTTACAATACAAAACGGTTACCGGCGTACCCCAGAAACGCTGGCGGGAAAGACACCAGTCCGGACGCAGGCCAATCATAGAACGCATCCGTTCTTCGCCGCCTGCGGGATAGAACTTAACGTTGGAAAGGTTGTCCATCAATTTTTGGCGCAGGCCGTCTTTGTCAATGCTCATAAACCACTGTTCCGTAGCACGGAAAATGATCGGATTATGGCAGCGCCAGCAATGCGGATAACTATGGACAATTTCTTGTTCTTTAATCAAAGCGCCCAACTCGTCCAATTTTTTAACCATCAGCGGATTGGCCTCAAACACATGCATTCCTTCAAACACGCCCGCTTCTTTTGTGTAACAGCCCTTTTCATCTACAGGGCAGAACGTTTCCAATCCCCATTGTTTTCCAGCGCGGAAATCGTCTTCTCCGTGTCCGGGCGCGATATGCACGATACCCACCCCAGCGTCCATCGTGACGAAATCCGTCCAGATGACGGGATTCTCTTTATGCGTCAGCGGATGGTAGTACTTCAATCCCACCAAATCCGCACCGGCCACTTTGCCGGCTTGGGAACAATCCAGCCCGGTATTTTTCAAAAATTCTTCCGCTAATTTCTCCGCTACCACATAGTATTCGCCAGTTTTTTCGTCTTTCAAGACGGCGTAATCTTCGGTGTTGGAAACGGCGGCCGCCATATTGGAAGGAATGGTCCACGGGGTAGTCGTCCAAACGCCCAGGCTGACCGGTTTGGAATAATCCAGATCGCCAAAAATTTCTTTCTTAGGATCAACCAGTTTAAAACGCAAGTAAATAGAAGAAGACGCCACATCCTTATATTCGGTTTCGGCATCGGCCAAAGCGGTTTCACAATGGGAACACCAAGTGATGGTTTTTTGGCCTTTATAGACGTATCCTTTTTCAATCAGATCCAAAAATACGCCAATCGTAATGCCTTCGTAGCGAGGGGACATCGTCAGATAAGGATTATCCCAGTCGCCCTGCACGCCCAAGCGTTTGAAACCTTGGCGTTGCAAATCAATAAATTTGGCGGCGAACTCACGCGCTTTTTTGCGGAAAGCCGGCACGTCAGTGATGTGTTTTTTATCTTGTTTTAATTCTTTGAGCAGAGCCTGTTCAATGGGCAGGCCATGGCAATCCCACCCCGGAACATAAGGAGTATAATAACCCGTCATGGCGCGGCTTTTTATAATAATATCCTTAATGGTTTTATCCAGTGCGTGACCGATGTGAATTTTCCCGTTGGCATAAGGCGGGCCGTCGTGCAATACAAAATGCTTTCCGGCTTCGTTTTTCTTAAGCATTGCTTCATATAGATTGATAGATTTCCAAAACTCCAAAATTTTAGGTTCTTTTTGGGCCAATCCGGCGCGCATTGGGAAATCCGTTTTGGGCAGCAAAACGGTGTGAGAATACTTATTTTTTGCCATGATACTGTTACTCCGTATAATAATTAAGGATATTTATTATTATAGAAAATTTAAGCCCCCTTACGCTTCCTTATAGGGGGCTTAACAAGAAAGATACGTATAGACTAATTCTCCCACACAAAAGTACTACCGTAAACGGGGTCCTCTATTTCTTTCGCACCCATGGCGCGGCAGGCAGCGGCTTGTTCTTCGTAAGCCGCCGGATCAAACCGACGGGAGGTAACTCCACAGATTCGGAACGCGTCGGAAAAATTTTGAACGGACTCTATCCTATAATCCACATTCATTCCTTTAGGGAAATAGGAAACAAAAAAGAAATTCGATTGATTGATGAGTATCGTGTCTCCATTTTCCAGCTCATACTCAATACCTAACAGATCTTTTTCCAGATCATACCCAACACCTAAATGATCATTTAATATCTTTTCCAACTCCTCATCAGATACTCCTCTTATGCTAAGGGCAAATCCCGGTATATAATAATATATGACTTCAGCCGGGATATCAAGGTTCAAATCAGACCAAAAAGCCGTCAATTTTCCTTCAGACTCATAATATTTTTTCTCTGCCTGAAAAATTTTTTCAGCTATTTGCCGTCCTTTTTCATAGCGTGCATCCCGCACTGGATTTTTATGTCGAGGCAAAAATATCAAGACTAAAATAACAACAAGCAAAATCCCTGCTGATATTCCGATCCAAATAAGATTCTTTTTCATTCTTTTTCTCCTGTTTGTTTATGCAAATAGTCGTGCAGTTTTTCTAACGTTTCGTGGCTGACGGCGTGTTCCATTTTGCAGGCGTCCATATCGGCAATTTTGGGGCTGACACCAATGACTTGCACCAAGAAACGGCTTAAAATGGCGTGGCGTTTTTTAACATCCTCCGCGGCACGGCGGCCTTTGGCGGTCAATTCGATCCCGCTATACGGCTGATGGAGTACGTACCCCTCCTCCGCTAATATCTTCATGGCACCCGTAACGCTGGGCGTTTTGACTCCCAACATATCGCGGATATCACTCACCCGCGCAATACCTTCGCTGTTAGCGCACAGAGAAACGGCTTCCAAATAGTCTTCCATATTAGGGGATAATTTCATCGTATACTCCGCTCCATTTACACGCAATTTGTGTGTATATCTTAGCATATTTCCACCTTAAAATTCCCCCTTGCTTTCCCCCAAAAGATATGTTTATAATGGGGGTAGCAGCACCCAAAAGGAGACGCTATGGATACCAACACTTATACCGAGCAGTTCTTGGCGGCGCTTACCAAAAGAGACCCCGCCCAGAAAGTTTTCCACCAAGCCGTATACGAAGTGGTCAGCACGCTCCAGCCGGTGCTGGAACAAAAAACGATTTACATCAAAGAACGTATTTTGGAACGGATTGTCGAGCCGGAACGGATTATTATTTTCCGCGTTCCGTGGCAGGACGACCAAGGCGAAATACACGTCAACCGCGGATTCCGCGTACAATACAACAGCGCGCTGGGCCCTTATAAAGGAGGGATGCGTTTTCACGAAACGGTAACGCAAGACGTGCTTAAATTTTTAGGCTTTGAACAAGTCTTTAAAAATAGCTTGACCACCCTGCCTTTAGGCGGAGGCAAAGGAGGAAGTGATTTTGATACGCGCGGCAAATCCGATGCAGAGGTCATGCGGTTTTGCCACTCGTTTATCAACGAATTGTATCATCACATCGGGTATCATACGGATATTCCCGCAGGCGATTTGGGATGCGGTGCGCGTGAAATAGGATACATGTTTGGGCAATATAAAAAATTGACCAACGACTTTACCGGTGCTTTTACGGGAAAAAGGCCCAATTGGGGCGGCAGCCTGCTTCGGCCGGAAGCCACCGGTTACGGCGTAGCTTACTTTGCCCAAAACATGTTAAACACCCAAGGAGACAGCCTGCACAATAAGATATGTATTGTTTCCGGAGCGGGAAATGTAGGAATCCACGCAATGGAAAAGCTGACCCAACTGGGTGGAAAGGTAGTAGGGTTTATGGATTATGACGGAAGCATCTACGACCAGGATGGGATAGATGAAGAAAAACTGGCTTATTTAAAAGAGTTGGTGTTTATACGGCGCGGAAGCTTAAAAGAATATAAACAAAAATTTAAAAGAGCGGTATTCCGCCCGGGCCAAAAAACGTGGGATATCCCCTGCGATGTGGCTTGCCCCACCGCCTGTGAAAACGAATTAAATGCTAAAGATGCCGCTTTGCTTCTAAAAAACGGCTGCAAATGTATATGTGAAGGATCAAATATGCCTTGCACGCCTGAGGCAATAGAAGCATTTCAACAAGCTGGAATTTTATATTCACCGGGAAAAGCCTCCAATGCCGGAGGGGTGGCCGTATCAGGCTTAGAAATGACCCAAAACAGCATGCGCGTATACTGGACCCGCGAGGAAGTGGACCAATACCTTCGGCGTATTATGAACAATATCCACCACAGCTGTCTTGCTTCAGCTGAGGAGTATGGCATGAAAGGCAATTATATGGCAGGAGCAAACATCGCCGGATTTAAAAAAGTGGCTGACGCCATGATTGACCAAGGATTAGTGTAAAACAACGCAAAATTTCCCAATAAAAAACGGAGAGCAACCAGCTCTCCGTTTTTTTAAAATTCATTTTTATCCAATACGTATGCCTTGCGGATTGCCAGGCATATCTGCAGCGGCTGTTTCGGTATGCTGTTGGGGAACGCGGCGGGAGTAGATTTTGTCTACAATCACGGAAATCGCGCCGTCTCCCGTTACGTTACACGCCGTACCAAAGGAATCCATCGCAATATAGAGAGCAATCATCAGCCCCAATTCGGCTTCTCCAAACCCCAACATGCTCTGCAGAATTCCCAAAGCCGCCATAATAGCTCCTCCCGGAACGCCCGGGGCGGCAACCATGGTTACGCCCAACATGCAGATAAATCCGGCAAACTGGGCAAACGGCATAGCCTGTCCTCCTATAAACAGAATAGCCAAGGCACACGCCACAATTTTCATCGTACTGCCGGAGAGATGAATGGTGGCGCAAAGCGGCACCACAAAACCCGCCACTTCTTCGCGGACACCCAATTTAATGGTCTGCTTGAGCGTAACGGGAATCGTCGCCGCGGAAGACTGCGTCCCCAACGCCGTCACATAAGAAACTAACATCGTCTTAAGCATTGGAAACGGATTGCGGCGCGCCACTATACCCGCTACCGTAAATTGCAGTACCAGCATAACCACTGTAATCGCAAATATCAAAACAATAATCTTAGCGAATACGCCCAATACCGAGACCACTTGTCCGGAAACCGTCATATTCAGAAAAATACCAAAAATATAATAAGGAAGGAGCGGAATAATTACCCGGGCAATAACGCGGTCGATAATATCGCGGAAGTCCCACATAATTCCTTTCAAACGGGTTCCCTGGATAACCGCCATTCCCAAGCCAAGCGTAAAAGCCAACACCAATGCCGCCATCACATCCATTAAAGGCGGCATTGCTACGGTGAAATACGGTTTTAGTTCCGCTGCCGCGGCAAATTCAGCCGTTTGAACCGAAGCGTCCAATAAATACGGATAACTCAAGTCTGCCACTGCATAACTAAAAAAGCCCGAAGCCAACGTAAATCCATAAGCCAAAACAGCCGTGATAAATAACAATTTGCCGGCGCTGCGGCCTAATTCTGCAATTCCCGGCGCCACCAGCCCGACAATCAATAATGGAATTATAAAACCTAAAAAGTTGCCGAACAGCCCATTAAACGTAAGCGCCACACGCACCAGCCATTGCGGAAAAAACAATCCACATACAATACCCAGCACGATGGCACAAATAACGCCCGGAAGCAGTCCCCATTTTAATTTTAATTGCAATTTTCTTTTTCTTAATTTAATCATAATGCTTTTTGGACTCCTTTCTTTTATTATACGAAACCTGACGCCAATTTGTTATAATAAATGCTAAAAAGGGGAGACAATTTATGCACAAAACGCTCGGCAGTCTGGCAAGTATATTATTTGCAGTCCCCGCTTTTTGTTTGCAGTTTTCTCCTTAAGATGCCTTGGTGGGAAATACCAGCCCAGATCCGGTTTTTTTTACCGCAAAAGAATATATAGGGCAATATCTGAAGCTCTCTCCCATTTTACAGGCGGAGACCAGACGTCTAAAAATAGCTTATAACAACTACAAAAATGCATTTACCGAATCATTTTTGCCCACTTTTTCGCTCAGTGCGCAAGCTTCCAAAGAATACGACCGGGAGAACCGCCTTTCTTCATGGGAAGAATTCCGCCGGGCGGATTCTTCAGGCCGCGCGGAAGGAAATTGGAATCTGTTTAATACCGGAAAAGACGCCCTAGCCTATAAGTCCGCTTCGTTAGACTGGCAAACAGCACAAATTAATTTTGACCAAACGGTCCAACAATATGTATTGGAAGCGGCTCAAATTTACTATGATTTGCTCTTAAGCCAAAAATTATTAAATGTATACGAGTAAGACTTATCCGTCGCCCAAAAATAATACGAGCAAGATAAACTTTTTTATGAAAACGGACTCAAAACCCGTTCGGATTTGCTTTCAAGCGAAACCAACTGGCGCAGCAGCCAGCTGTCGGTTTTTTCTGCTAAAAACGATTACGCCAATGCTCTAAAGAACTTTAATATTGCCTTAAACCGTCCGGTGGATTCTCCCGTCCAATTAGATGAAAAAATCACACTGGAACTTTCCGCTTTGCCGCCGCTGGAGCAAGATCTTACCCAAGCGCTGGCCAACCGTTATGACGCGCGTATCGAACGATTAGCTCTCAAACAAAGCGACATTACCCGCACACTCGGCAATTTAGAAACGCTTCCCGCTGTATTTGTTAACTTGTTTGCCGCCACCGGCCGGGGATTTGATTCGCACCAATTATGGGATTACAATTACGGCATTTCAGCCGGAATCTCCTTTGATATCGGCTTTTTGTATTTCAACAAATACCGTAACCGCCAAAATGCACGTTTGGAAAACGAAAGCGCACACTTAGAATATGAACAATTCTTGCGCTCGCTGAATAATGATGTAGTTCAAACCCGCAATGCTCTTTTACTCAAAATGCATTCGCTGGAAATTTCCAAATTACGCTTAGAGTCCGCTTCCCAAAAGTTTGACGCCACTCAATTGAAATACAAGAACGGCCTCATGAGTGCTACCGATTTAACAGTAGCCCGTCAAGAATTGATTTCAGCACAAGTGGATTATGCCACGTTGCTGTCGGACCTGACGCTCGCCCGGCTCCGTTATAAACACGCCCTAGGGGAACCCCTTTATGATTACCGTCCGGAGGAATTATGATGAAACGATTTTTAAAACGAATATGGAAACCTGTTCTTTTTGTATTATTAGCCGCGGGGGTAGCATGTGCTCTGTGGTTTTGGGGCGCTAAGCCGCTTATTGCAAAAATCAAAGGGGAAGTCATCCAACCCAAAGATATTACTTCCGTAAAAAAAGAAACGATAGAGGTTGTTTTTAAAAGCACCGGTACGATTACCGCCAAAAAAGACATCAAAGTAACGTCCAAACCCAGCGGTATTTTAAAAGCCGTTTACGTAAAGGAAGGCGATTTTGTAAAAGAGGGTCAAAAACTGGGTCTTATCAAACCCGGACGCAACGAATTTGAAGATTATAAGCCTATCCCCATTTATGCGCCTTCAGCAGGGACGGTGGTCAAATGCCACGCCCAGCCGAAAGATTATGAAAAAGATCTCTCCGAACGAGATCTCTCGCTCCCCCGCTTGGGTACTTTTTTGGAAGGGACTTATGACAATACCCAAAACGCCACCTGTTTATTACGCCTTGTAGACACTTCCCTCTTGGTAATACCAATATATGTCAACGAAATGCAAATTTCAAAACTAAAAAAAGGGATGCCGGCGGAAATAGAAATATTGTCTCTTGGGAAAAAAGAAGAACCGTTAATGGGTAAAATTACTTATATATCTTCACAAATCGAAAAAAGCGGAGACCGATGGAGCGACAGCAAAGGCTTTTTAGTATTGGTGGAACTGGCCCGCCAAGACAAAAATATTCTGTTGGGAGTAAATGCGAACGTCAGCATCGCTATCGAGAAAAAGGAAGATGTACTTACCATCCCCACTAACGCTTTATTTGAAAAAGAAGGGAAAAATTATGTATTTAAATATCTCGGGAAAAATAAAGCGGAAAAGACCGAAATTACGGTTGGGCTGACCAATGACGCCCAGGCTGAAGTAACCGGCGGATTAGAAGAAAACGATCAAGTGCTGACCGTTTTGCCGTATGGAGAGTCATGGTAATACGCTGTGAACACTTGGTAAAAATATATCAAACGGCGGATGCATTCCGTGCGCTTGACGACGTTTCTTTAGAAGTAAAGAAAGGGGAATTTGTCTCTATTATGGGTCCCAGCGGCTGCGGAAAAAGCACGCTGTTAAATATTTTAGGGTTATTGGACGAACCCACCAACGGCGAATATTTTTTAAACGGCGCGCCTACCGCGCATATGAAAGATTCCAAACGTTCGCAGGCCCGTTGGAAGAATATTGGATTTATCTTTCAGTCTTTTAATTTGATGCCTCATTTAAGCGTACTGGAAAATATCGCCCTGCCCATGCGTTACAGCAATCTGCCGCACAAAGAAATCCTTCCGCGCGCCCGGGAATTGGCCATCCGGATCGGCTTGGGCGATAAGCTAACCAATACACCGCTCCAGCTTTCCGGCGGACAATGCCAACGCGTTGCCTGTGCACGGGCGTTGGCCAACCGGCCTAATTTGATATTAGCCGATGAGCCAACCGGCAACTTGGATTCCAAAGCCAGCACCGATATATTAACCTTACTGCAAGAACTAAACCGGGAAGGCATTACCATTGTGATGGTCACGCATGATCCCCAAATTGCACAAGGCACCCATCGGACCATTTATATGAAGGACGGTAAAATTCTATGAAGCTGCCCGATTTAATTTCCACCGGATGGACTGAAATCCGACTGCATAAAATGCGCAGTTTTTTAAGCGTGTTTGCCATTGCCATTGGAGTCGCCACGTTCTTCTATACGTTAAGCGTCCTAAGCCAGCGGTACCGGGATATCGGCCGGGCCGCAGATATAGCCGGCAAAGGAAGGATTGACGTGAAAGTAGACTATCCCCTTTCTTTGCAACAATACCATATGCTTCTTAATGCACTGCCAAAGGGTTCTTCGGTATCGTTAGAAACGGACGCGGAAACAGACACTATCTCTTATAAGAACAAAAAGCTCGCCGGATTTATATTAATCGGCGTACTGCCCACTTTTCAAGACAGCACCTTTGTTTATGACATAGAAGGGCGATTCATCAATTGGAAAGACATTGAAAACAAACACCTCGTTGCCGTTGTTACCGTTTATCCGCGGGAAAAAGACGAAGAACGAGTACACCCTTTGTACTTTTCATCGGAAACAGCAGACATTATTCTATTAAGCGATTTTTCCAAGCGGGTTAATCTGTTAAACCAGCAAGTTATGATAGGAACGCTTCCCTTTACCGTAGTGGGCCTGCTGCACGCGCCGCCTATCGAAAAAGATTACCGCCTGCCTGAAGACCGGGAATATTTCTTGGAAGTCTACCTGCCTTACCCGGTTTGGTACGATATAAGTTCACTTTGGAGACAGGACTTTTCCACTCGCATACGCGTTGTAACCGGAAAAGATTCCAACGTTAGACAAGCGGCAAGCATTTTAGTCAGTTTTTTACGCTCCCAATTTGGAGCAGAATTTAAACCCCAACTCAAGTTTTTTCAAGACACGCTGCGCCGCTATAACCGCGAAGCTTGGCACGGTTTGAAAACCATGATTTTTATGGGAATTGTCGCCATGATAGCCGGAGGTATTGGGATCATGAACGTTACAATGGCAATTATTTTTTCCCGCACGAAAGAAATCGGGATACGCCGCGCTTTGGGCGCTTCGAGGCGAGATATTTTATTTCAATTTATTACCGAAGCGTTGCTGTTGGGATTATGCGGAGCGATATTGGGTATGGCCATTGGATATATTTCTTTGTTGTATATGGCTGAGGGAACCGGGCAAATGACTTTCTCTTGGTGGGTTGTGGCCGCTTCTATTTTAATTGCGTTGACAACCAGTTTTTTCTTTGCTCTATATCCTGCATACCAAGCGGCACTGCTGAAACCGGTAAATGCGCTTAAGTACGAATAACGCTATTTTGGTAGAATATTTCTATGCAAGTAAAGATTAATATTGACGGCGGTTCCCGAGGCAATCCCGGTCCGGGTGCGGCGGCGTACGTCATTTGTTCCATGGACGGAAAGGTCTTGGCACAAGAAGGGCATTATCTGCCGCATTGCACCAACAACCAAGCGGAATATACCGCCTTGAAACTAGCACTGATAAAAGCAGGCGAGCTAGGAGCGAAAGAACTTTTTATCCAGTCGGATTCGCTTCTGTTGGTAAAACAGTTTCTAGGCGAATATAAGATTAAACATCCGGACTTGGCGGCCCGTATGTCGGTTATACGCCGGCTGGCCTCCTCTTTTCATATTCACATGGAGCATGTATTGCGGCCTTTGAATAAAGCCCCGGATGCACTGGCCAATAAGGGGATGG
>CALUYP010000029.1 GCA_944325055.1 uncultured Elusimicrobiales bacterium
GGGGAGCCAGGGGAAGAAATACCGCTATTATGTCAGCCAAGCGGTTATTAAGAAGGAACCTAGTAAAATAGGGCAAATAAGTAAGATATCCTTACCCAAACTGGAAGAATTTATAGATAACTGGTTCGCCCAGTTTATACGGGATAAGGCCAAAATATATCCCTATCTTAAAGGATTTGATATTGTAAAACAGAAGGGAATTATAAATAAACTTACTTCATACACAATCACCCAAAACATAGAACAAGCCCTTATCAAGCGGGTAGATATATCCCAAAAACACATTAAAATCACTATACACGAAGAACAAGTAACGGAACTGTTAAATGCCCTCTATGAAAACAGAGATATGACCCAGCTGCAAACCAAACGAGAACATCCCTATACGGAGGACTATCACATAGGCATTATAGACAACGGTGCCAAAGTATTGGTAGGGCAAAAGATTAAACCTAACCCTCGTAAAGATATTAATATGATTAACATTTTGGCACAAGCATATAAGTGGCACCAAGATATATTAAACGGTAAAATGCTAAAAGAGATAGTCCAACAGGAACAAAAGACTGAGCAATATGTACGGAGAATCCTTGAACTAAGTTTTTTATCGCCTAAAATCGTACGGACAATCTTAAATGGCACCCAGCCGGCAGATTGTACACTTAAAAGGTTGTTATCTATCCATACACCCAACTGGCGCGAACAAGAGGAAAAATTCTTCTGTTAAACAACTTCCCCGACAAAAAGACAGCATAAAAATATAAAAAAGCGAATAAAACACAAAAATCGGCGCAAAAGAGGCTGCTATAAGTTGAGTAAAAGAAAATCCCCGTCGGGAGTAAGTCCTAACGGGAATTTTTGCATACAAAGCGAAACTAGAAAACGGAGAGGGAGAGATTCGAACTCTCGATACGGTTTCCCGTATGCAGTCTTTCCAGGACTGTGCCTTAAACCGCTCGGCCACCTCTCCAAAAGGGGTTGCGGACTAAGTACTTATTTATTATAGCAAATTAATTTTTAGCTTGTATATCTTCCAATGAGAAAATAAATCCCCATCATAAAAAACGGGGATTTATTTTTAGTTAAAACATATTGGCCAACATTAACAGCAATAACCCCAAGAACACACAGCAAAGCAAGAACTTGGACAACCCCAAATGTTTCTTGAGCCAGTTATTGAAGGTGGCTGATTCTTTGCCGCATAACGTCAACACAAATACCAGTACCAGCGGCAGTACAAACATTAAGTTGTACATAATCAGGTATTCGGCTGCTTTCCAGGACTGGCTGCCGGCTTCTTTCAAAATAACCACACAGGTGGGCAAATACACCTGCCCCGTGCACACCGCTTCCACGCCGGATACCACAAATCCTACGGCAAAAGCCGCCAGCAAAAGCCGCCACATAGAGCTTTGTTTGTCTTTTAAGAAAAAACGCATTACTTTATGGATATATTCTTTATAGCTTTTGGGCAGCTGCAAAAGCATTTTTTCGGATTTTTTGGTGCGTTGATAGACGATAAAATCATATAGGCTTAGCGCCAAAAAGATCACACACAATGCAATCGTTCCCCATTGTACCGCCAGCGTTACATAGCGGAAGCCTTTCATCGCATATAAGAAATGAAACGCCCCCAACCCCATTAAGAGATACGCCAAAAAGACGGAGGCGCAGTAGGCTGTTCCCACGATGATGATTTCTTTTTTGGTATATTTATAAGCCGCTAAAAATGACACAAAAAATACGATAACGGCAAAAGCACACGGATTAATCCCATCCGCCAAACCTGCCCCGATAATGGCCCAAAGCGTAATTTGACTAAACAAGGCTTCGTGCGCTTGTAATTGGGCATCAGCGGCTGTTTCTGGCGCGGCTGCCGGCACTGTTTGGGCCGGTTGAGCCGCTTGAGAAGGCTTGGTTTCTTTTTCCGCGGCGGGAGCTTTTGGCTTATCCTGCGCGGTTACCTCACCGGATTTTTGGGTTTTGGCCGTTTGGGCCGGTTTTTGGGCGGCGGGCTTAGTGGCCGGCGCGGGTTTTTTAACTTCTAAAGCAGGCAACCCCGGAACCCGGGTTTTTTCTTGCTTGGAGCGCGCTTTTTCTATGGCTTTATCGGCTCCGGAAGCTATTTGGGTGGGATAGCCTTGTAAGACTGTCTCGCCTATTACCAACATAGGAATTCCGGCGGAGTCCAGCTGGTAAGCCTCCAGGGTTTGAGAAAAGAGAACATTGTTGTCGTTTTCCGTCAAATCATATTCAAACAGTTCCAGCGTACCTGCGTATTTATCCCGCAGCTGTTGGGGAAATCCGTCTTCTTTCAAGTGGCGGCAGTGCGGGCAGTAAGGCGAAGTAAACAATACCGCTTGCACGGGATCCGCCCATACTGCCGAAGCAAAACCCAACAGTGCGGCGGCAAGTAACAACGGCTTACAAAAACGTCTTAATAGCATATCTTTGACTCCTAACATTGGTTCTGACAGAAAGCCAGGTCTTTGGTTTGTTTTTGAGAATCATTCCCCCACAGATTCCAAGGATCCTGCGGGTCAAAATCGGACGGGGCCGTTTTACAACTTTTGCGGGTAACGCGGGTGACCGGGTGTTCGTCGCAAACGGTCATCGTTTTGGTGCAGGCGCAGTCTGCACCGCGGCATTCCAGTTGAGTAGAAATCAGAACACTTCCGTCTGCTTTTTTACACTGGGCATTTTGCCAAAAAGAAGTCTCCTGCGGGCGGGACTGGCCTTGCATGTATTCGCTAAAGCGTATTCCGGCAAGCCCGCCAAGCATTAATAACACCCCGGCGCAAAGTCCCCAAGCCAGCGGTTTGATGCAGGAGCAAAAAAGCGGCTGCTGATGCAGGCGGTTCCAGACGCGGCGTTGGGCTTGTTGATGAGGGTCAAAATCCATGTGTGCCATTCTTTTCAAAAAATCTTTCTCTTCGTTCATAGCTGCTCCATTTGTCGGCGTACTTTCTGTATGGCGCGGTGTAACCGTGTTCCTACATTGGTTTCGCTTAATTGGGTTACGGCGGCGATTTGCCGATTGTTTAGACCAGAGAAAAACTTAAGCGATACTAAATCCCTGTCTGGATTAGAAAGGGTTTCCAATGCATTTAGCAAGTTGTGGCGCAGGGCATCCTGTTCCAACAGTTCCAAAGGAGTGTCGTCTTTTCCGGGTAGAATTTCTTCCGGCGTTTGGGCTAACGGAAAAAAATATCTTACCCAAAATAACCGCCGGTACATATTGGTTTCATTCCTGGCAATGGTAAAAAGCCATTGGGAAAATGTTCCTTTGGATTCATCGTAAGAAGCCCATTTTTCGTAACATTTCTTCCACACACTGGCGCATATATCTTCGGCGGCGGCTTCCGCGCGCGTGCGGGCAAGAACATATGCATAAACGGATTTAAAGTACTGATTATATAAGGCTTCAAATGATGTCATGCTACTTATACTATGTTTCATCGGGAAAAGTATCACACTTCATTATTGTAGCTTTTATGGCAGAAGATTGCTTCCCCCGGCTGAAGCGGGGGAAAAGCAATTAGTTTAAAGTGTTTAACCAAACCGTAATTTTGTTGTCCACGGCGTCGTCGTATTTGGCGGGCAAATTATTAAAAGATTCGCCTTTTAATAGTTGTGCATTTTGGGCGCGCGAAGCAAAATCTTCAAAAAAAGTGCCGTAATTGCTGCCTTGGGTGGAGAAAGGAACCACTTTTTTTCCTTGAAAATCCATTTCCCGCAAGAATTGCAATACCGGCGTGGCGGCGGTATACCACCAAATGGGTGAGCCGACAAACACCGTATCATAGCCCGAAACATCCGGCAGTGGTTTTTTGACAGCAGGGTATCGCCCTGTAGAAAGCTGGCGTTTTAAAATCAGATAAATCCACGGTGCGGAGGAGATGGGTTCTTGCGTTTCAATACGGTACAGATCGGCGTGAGTGCGTTTCTGGATGCGTTGGGCGATGTTCTGCGTGTGGCCTGTCCAAGAGTAATAAATAACCAGAGTTTTACCCAAGCTGGCCGTGTAGGAAACCGGCTCTCCTTGAAAAGAGGCCATTTCTTTTTGATTGCGTTGGGCTACGCGCAGTAAATGGATTGCACCAATCGCGCCGCCGATTAAAGCGGCCGCTAACATAACCAGTAAAATAATTTTAAGCACGAATATTCCCTCCTAAAACTGTCTTTTTGTGCGAGAGCCAATTTATCATTAAATATACTGTTACGGACGTCAGAAACAGAATGGCGGCGTGAGCGGTTAAAAAAGAAATAAAAGAGCGTCCGCGCGGAATATGGATACCGCCTGAGAATAACCCCAGCTGCGCGGGTGCTTTCCAATAGAAAAAAGCAAAAAATCCGTAGCCTGCGGCCAGCCAAGCCGTTAAACGGACCGTCCATTTGGGGAAGATTCTTTGCAAGGGTACCAGGTGCGGCTTGATGATTCCGCCGTTTAACCCAAGGTGTATGGCTGAAAGTATAAATCCCCAATAGGCAAACACGGAATGAAGCCGTCGCGCTGTCCAAGAACCGCCTAACTCCAAAAACGAAAACACTTCGCGGGAGAGAAAAATGCCCGTTACGCATAAACCTATCATTGCGCCTAAAAGCAGGAGGTTTACTAGCGTCAGCACCCCGCGAAAAGGCGTGTGCTTTCCTTTTAGCAAAGATGCATACCAGCCGATATTAAGCACGTTGTGCAGGATGAAACATATGCCTAAGGCCGTTCCCAGTATTTCATGGGGAAAGTTGCCCGTAAACGGATAGGCTAAGGACAGTAAAAAGAGAACGGACATAATCAGATCCACCCCTAATTTAAAGCGTATTTTTGTGTTCATATCCGTTCTCCTTTTTATTTATTATAGCGTTTATGGCAGGAGTTTGCCCAGCCAGTTTTGCAGTTTGTCCGCCGAAGCCCCCGATGCGCGGCCGGGGAAAGCGGCTGCGGGCAGAAACTGGGCCTGCGGCAGCTGGACTTTCATATCGCTTTCACAGCGCTGCATTCCGCCTCCGCCGTGTGTGAAAAACGGCACGAGTTGTTTGCCGCTGAAATCGTATTGCGACAAAAATGTTCTGACGGCCGGCGCATACGTTCCCCACCAGTTGGGCGAACCGATAAAAACGACGTCATACGTTTCCATCTGCGGAACTTGGGCTTTTAGCTCGGGCATAAAACCGGCGTTTATTTCCCGTTTGGCTTGGGCGGTTAAGTCGTTATAACGTTCGGGATAGGTTTGTACTGTTTCAATGGCAAACAGCTCGCCGCCGGTGGCTTGTGCGATCTGTCGCGCCACCGCCTGCGTGTTGCCCGAATACGAATAATACGCCACCAACACTTTTTTGCCGGTAAACGGTTGTTGGGAAAGGTCTTTCGGTGTGGAAGTTCCCGTTTCACCGCTGTCCGTACCGCAGGCCGCTACGGACAAAAACATCATCCCGGAATAAATTAATTGCGTCATTCTTTTCATATTTTCCCTCTTATTTATATTCTTCATCTGTTACCGCGTCCAGCCAATCGGTTTTGCCGTTTTGGTGGGCATTGGTTTCCAACGAAAGATGTACAAACCAACTTTCAGGCGCAGCCCCGTGCCAATGGACGACGCCGGGCGCAATGCGTACCACATCGCCTTTTTGCAGAACTTGAATTTCTTTTCCCTTTTCTTGGTAGCGGTCTTCTCCGTTTAACACCAGCAAAATTTGTCCGCCGTCGTGTTTGTGCCAATGTGTGCGGGCACCCGGTTCAAACGTTACGTTGCCGATGGGAGCGTTGAAAACGTCGTCTTTGCCGCTTAACATAGTTAAATACGTTTGGCCCGTGAAAAATTTTCCGTACGGGTTGGGTTCTCCTTGGGTAAAAATAGTGTCAATGGGTGCTGTTTTCATCGTTTGATTCTCCTGTTTGGGTTTGGGGGACATTCCTGCCGCGAATAAAAAGGCGGCAGCCGCCCCGAAGATAATTGCTTTTTTGGAAAGCATAATTCCCTCCTAAGGTTGTGTATAGCGGGATTTTAATACCGCTTCGAGCGCGTGTAAACCGGCCGTGGCCGTTTTGCGTCCGTTCGTTTGCTTGATCACCGCCATAATTCCTTTAATTTGTTCCGCGCTCACGCCCACGTTCATCGCCATAGAGATATGCGCTTGCAGTTGCGGAGTTACATTTCCCAAGGCGGCCAATGCCGATACGGTGGCGATTTCCCGTTCTGAGTAAGACAGTACGCCGCGTGCAAAAATATCCGCAAACAAATGCTCTTTTAAAAAAGTATCCGTTGCCTGGATAAATACGGGTGGATGGCTGGGCAGAGAAGAGGCGGCAAGTACTTCCAGATTCCTTTTTCCCAAGGCGTATTTATCCGTTCCAGCGGGGATGGACTGTACCTGCGTTCCCGTTGGATCGTCTTTTCCGTCAGCCCGGCGGTTTTTAAGCACCGTTTCTAATGTACTTGCGGCATTTAAACTGCGGGGAAACCCCGTATAGGCATAAAGCTGAAGCACGATTTCCTTGAGCTCGTTGACCGTCAACCCGCTGTTTAACGCTTGGTCAAATGCGGCGGATAATTTTTCTAAATTACCCACCGCGGCCAGCGCCGCCGTTTGGGCAATGGCCTGTTGTTTGGGGGACAGATTTTTTCGGGCTTGTTTCCAGTCGTAGGCTTGCAGCCCCGATGTACCGATAAGCCCGGCGGCCAGAAGGCCGGTGATATGTTTTTGCGTCAGTTTCATAAATCCTCCTGCTAGTTAGTATACGAGCTGGAGTTTGCTCCAAGTCAAGGCCTATTTTAAAAAAGGGGGAAAAATAAAACAAAAATACCCCGGTCTCAAGACCGGGGTATTGGATACAGCAGAATTTATTTGGTGTACGGTTTAAGCGATTCGGTGTAGATCGCGCGCACCGATTCCGGGGTAGCGTCCGTCGGAGCGATGCCCAACAAGCCGCCTAAAGAAGGCGTATGGAAGGCCAAGTCCACCAACTTGTCCACATCGGAAGCTTTAAAGCCTTCGTCTTCCAGTTTGTGGGTAGCGCCCACGGAGAACAACCATTTTTCTACGCCTTGCGCCACTTGTTCGGCTTCGCAGGCGCAGCCCGTCAAGCCCGGCACGATGGGGGCTAATACGTCCGCCAAGGTGGCCGGTTTGGCGGTGTAGATGTTTTTAACCACGGCGGGAAGCAGCATCGCCAGGCCCAAACCGTGCGTCAAGTTCGGGTTCACGCCGGAGAGCGGGTGTTCCAAGGCGTGCGTGTAGTGCAAGAGGCCGTTGTCAAAGCTGATGCCGGCAATTAAAGCCGCATACGCCAAGAAATAGCGGGCTTCTAGGTTGGACGGATCTTTCAGCGCCACCGGCAGATATTCCGCCACCAGTTTCACGACGGAAATCGCCAGATCAATGGCATAGGGGGAAGTGGCTTTGGTGGTAGAGGCTTCTACTACGTGGTTGACGGCGTCAATGGATACGTAGCGGGTTTGGTTTTCCGCCAGCCCTGTCATCAAAGCCGGGTCGTCAATGGAGTAGAGCGGATAAATGCAGTCGTATGCGATAGCCGGCTTAAAATTCTTTTCTTCAATGCTTACCACCGCAAAGCGGTTGGCTTCCGAACCCGTTCCGTGGGTAAGGTTGATGGCAATAATCGGGGCGGCTTCGGTCGGCGTGAATTTAAATTCATAGAGTTCTTCGGCGGTCTTGCCGGGATTTTTCATCAAAATAGCCACGCTTTTGCCGGCGTCGATAGCCGATCCGCCGCCGATGGCGAGCATCGCCTGTGCGCCGAAATCGGCCGCCATTTTGGCCGCTTCATTTACGTGATGCGTGTTCGGGTTGGGCGTCACTTGATCGTAGTGAACGTAGGTAATGCCGTTATCGGCAAATGCTTTGGTAACGTGATCCCACGCGCCGGTTTTTTTGTATGCGCCGCGGCCGGTCATCACGATTAATTTGGTAATCCCCCTGGCTTTTAAATCTTTGCAGATATCCGAAATTTTCACGATTGCACCCACGCCGAAATAAACCAGCGTGCGGCTGCGGATTTCGCGTACTTCTTTGATATTAATGTCTTTTTCCCACATATATTCCCCTCCTTAATATGGTACTTCTTTTTCTACTATACCATATTGGAAAAGGTTCGGAAACGCTCAATTTAGAGAGTGGGAAGGATAAGCGTTCCATAATTGGGAAATCCCGTTTTTTAAGCTGATGCGGGGGGCAAAACCCAAGCGGGAAAATTTGGAAATATCGGCAGACGAAATACGTACATCCCCTAAACGTTTGGGGCGGAAATGGCGGATTGGTTTCTGTCCCGTCACTTCTTCTATAATCCGGATCAGTCCCAGCAGGGAATGGCTTTCTCCGCTGGCTACGTTATATGCCTCGCCGGGATTGGCTTTATAGGCGGCAAGCAGATTGGCGCGGGTAATATCCGCCACGGATATAAAATCACGGCGTTGGCGCCCGTCCCAGTCGATGCATAGGGGCTGTTGGAGCCGGACATGATCTAAAAATTTAGCGATTACGGCTGAGTACGGCGCGGATGGATTTTGTCCCGCCCCGTATACGTTAAAATAACGCAGCATGACGGTTTCCAATCCGTAAATCCGGGTATAAAATCGGCATAATTCCTCCCCGATTTGTTTGGAAAGAGCATAAGGAGAGCCGGGATTTTGCGGGTGCGTTTCCGTACAGGGTTTGCTCGATGATCCGTATACACTGCAGGATGAGGCGAAAATAACGCGTTTGACTCCGCTGCGGCGGGCGGCTTCTAATACATTGGCAGTGCCTTGCACATTAATCTGCCAAGTCGACTCTGGATCCTCCAGTGAACGGGGAACCGATACTAAGGCTGCGTGGTGCAGGATATAGTCTGTTTGGGAAAAAGCTTTTAATAAATCAGGCAGCTGGCGGATGTCGGATTTTACCAACCGGATGGATTTCTCCAACCCGGCTAAATTTTCTGCAAAACCGGATGAAAAATTATCTACAACGGTTACCTGCTGCCCTAGAGACACCAGTTCGCGTACCAGATGGGATCCGATAAATCCCGCCCCGCCTGTAACCGCCCAATGTTTGATATCTTTTTCCACGGCCGACCCCGCTGGACTTTTGTGCCTACGATATATTGTTTATTTACCTACTCGACATTCGGAGAAAGATTGAATATAATAATCCGCCAGGAGCTGCAACATGGGTTGGTCTTTAGCGGAATGTTCATCTTTCACCGCAGCAGTCAGAAACCCGGCTTGCTTAGCGGTCTGGACGGCATATAATGCATCTTCCACCACTAACGTACGTGATTTTTGTGTGCCTAATTTTTGCAGAGCTTGTTCATAAACGGCGGGATTTCGCTTGCCTACGCCTACTTCATCGCACGTAATGATAAAATCAAATAAATCAAATACTCCGGCCCGCTTTAAAGCCACTTCCGTAAATTCACGGCTTGAAGCCGTCGCTATACACAATTTGATGCCCTGCGAGTGTAGAAAAAAGAGTATTTCTTTGACGCCTGCTTTGGGGTTTATTTCTTTATAGTACCGTTGGCGGATTGGCTCCAGCGTGAGACGTAAAATTTCTTCCGGGGATTGAGGCAAGTTAAATTGGCTTTTAGCCAGCCGGGCGCCGTCCATAAGCGACATCTTGGCTACGTTTGCGTTGAAATCCGCCGGCGGTTCTATTCCTTGGGTACGTAGGAAATTATCCGCTGAATGTTCCCAGGCCCATAAAGAATCCAATAAAGTGCCGTCGGCATCAAAAATAATTGCATCTACTGTTTTTTTCCCCGGCAAAAAATTGTGTTTTAATAACGGAAGGACTTTCCTTTGTATTTCGCTTTGAAGCTGCCTCTGCGGCGGCATTGGCATTGGCCTTGGCCTTTGCCTTAAATTCCTTTCGAAAAGGGCCGGACTTATGTTTGGCAAAGCAGTGACTCTTTGCAGATTATTCCAAGTTTGGGGATATGCGCTTTTAGCCGGGAATCCTTCTTTTAATATTAGAGAGAAGATCTTGTTTTGGGCATATAATTCTGAGGGAAATGCCGTTAGGAACAAAGCAGTAACAACCGAAAAAAGGCGTAGAAATAGTTTCATATATATATTTTACCTGTTTATGTACAGAAACAGCAAGCGTTTGGGAATTCTTTTAGAGAAAAATAGAGTAGATTTGAAAAATTTTTTATAAAAAAGATACAATAATTTTAATGAAACACAAACAGAAAACCTGGCAGGGACACTCCATAAAAAGGCGCAACTCGGCCTTTTTTTTATTTGTTTTTCTGGGCATGCTTACCGCTTTTGGACCGTTTGTAACCGATATGTATCTGCCCAGTCTCCCCGCAATGACGTCTTATTTCCAGACCAGTACTTCCATGGTGCAGCTTGGGCTTACCTTTTCAATGCTTGGATTAGCGATAGGTCAGCTTTTGTTTGGCCCATTGAGCGATACGTTCGGGCGGCGCAAGCCTTTATTGGTGTCTATGATTTTGTTTTTGTTCTCCACCGTGGCTTGTATCTGTGCGCCTACTATTGAAATATTTATTGCGCTGCGGTTTATCCAAGGAGCGGCCGGGGCGGGGGGCATTGTGATTTCCCGTTCTATTGCAACCGATAAATTTAAAGGAGCCAGTTTGGCGAAAGCTTTAGCGGTAATTGGCGCGATCAACGGCATTGCTCCGGTAACGGCTCCGGTTATTGGGGGAGCGGTGTTAAAACTAACGGGTTGGCAGGGCATTTTTGCCGTTTTGTTTGTACTCGGAATTTGCCTGACGGCGGCTTGTATCCATTTTAATGAATCGCTTTCCCGGGCAAGACGTTCCCATGAAAAAATTACCCATACCTTGAACTTGTTTAAAAACATACTGGCTAAACGTAAATATATGTTTTGCGTCTTGCAAATGGCTTTTGCACAGGCTGTTTTGTTCGGATATATTGCGGCTTCCCCATTTATTATTCAACAATATTACGGATTCAGCCCATTGGCGTTCAGTTTGTTTTTTGCCTTCAATTCACTTGCTATTATAAGCGGCGCCGGAAGGAGCGTTAAGTTCAAAAGTCAAGAAAAGGCGATTTTAACCGGCTGCGCCGGAATGTTGCTGTTTAGCCTATTAATAGGAATTGCTTTACCGGCTGGGATCAGCGTGTGGGGATTTGAAAGTTTATTGTTTGTTCTGCTCTTGATGTTGGGCGTTACTTTTACCGCCTCTACTACTTTGGCGATGGAAAACGCCCGCGAAAACGCCGGAACGGCTTCCGCTTTTTTGGGAGCAGTCGGTTTTTTATTCGGCAGCATCGTTTCGCCCTTGGTGGGGATGGGCAATATTCTTCTATCTTCCGGTATGACGTTTATTGTTTGCAGTGCCGCTTCGTGTGCATTTGGTTGTTTGGCGGTGCGTTCGGAGCCAAAAGGAATTTCTTCCGTCCAAAGTCATATCGGTTAAACCGAATTTTTCATCAAGTACCCCTTTGCGGAAAAATCTTTTTCCGGGCTTGACTTAGAGTACACTCCAGATATTACAATATACATAAAATACGGAGGATTGGTATGACGATTGCTGAAGTAAGTAAAAAGTACGGTCTTTCGGTAGATACGCTTCGTTATTACGAAAAAGCGGGGTTAATCCCGCCGGTCAACCGTAAAGAAAACGGCATCCGCGATTATACAGAACAAGATTGCGGCTGGGTGGAATTTATTAAGTGTATGCGCGCAGCCGGGCTTTCCATTGAAGTGCTGAGGCAATATATTGAGTTATATGCCAGAGGAAACCGGACCTTGCAAAAGCGTAAGAGTTTGTTGGTCGCCGAGCGGGACCGGTTAAAAGAACGTATTGGGCAAATGCAGCAAACCTTAAAAAGACTGAATTATAAAATATCCGTCTATGAGCAAAAAATCACTGCGTGTGAAAAGAAACTTTTAAAATGAGGAAATGGTATGTCTAAAAAAGTTTTAATTGTTTCCGCCAGTCCCCGGAAGGGCGGTAATTCCGATGTATTATGCGATCAATTTTTAAAAGGCGCATTAGAAGCAGGTCATCAGGCCGAAAAAGTTTTTTTAGGCCGACATCAAATCAATTATTGTACCGGCTGCGGCGTTTGCAACCAAACGCATTGTTGTGTGCAAAAAGACGATATGGCGGGTTTATTGGAAAAAATGATAACGGCGGACGTGATTGTGCTGGCTACGCCCGTATATTTTTATTCTATGGACGGCCAGCTCAAGACTTTTATTGACCGCACCGTTCCGCGTTATACGGAAATTTCCAATAAAGATTTTTACTTTATTTTGGCGGCGGCGGACACCAATCAAAAAAATCTGGCACGTACGGTGGAAGCCCTGCGCGGATTTACCGAAGATTGTTTGAACGGCGCGCGGGAGAAAGGCATTATTTACGGTACGGGGGCTTGGCAAAAGGGAGAAATTAAAGATACGCCGGCTTTTCAAGAAGCCTATTTGGCCGGTAAAAACTGCTGAAAGCGGCTTTATAAATAAGCGCGTTCTTCGGAACGCGCCTGTTTTACGGGAACTTTAACGGCGGGCCTGCGGGCCGCGGACATAGTCCATAAATTGTTTTACCCGTCCGTCGCATAGAACATCTTTGACGGAGATTTCTTTTTTTAAATGAACGCCTTCTAAAGTTCGGCAGCGGCTCAATGCAACGTAAGTTTGACCGGGCGCGAAGGCGCCGCGGCCAATATCCAAGTAGATACTGTCAAAAGTGAGGCCTTGGGATTTGTGTATGGTAATGGCCCAAGCCAGTTTGAGCGGGTATTGTTTAAAAAAACCTTTTACTTTAGGTTGCAGTTTTTGTAAAAGCGGGTTAAATTCATAGCGGATATCTTCCCATACGTGCGGTTCTACTTGGTAGATACAGCCTTTCAGCTCCACTTGAATGAAATCCGGTCCCAAGTCGTAAACGGTACCGATGTCTCCGTTTACCCAATGTTCATCGTTGATTAACATCATGATTTTGGCGCCCTTTTTGAGCCGGAGAACCGGTTCGGCAGGCGGTGTTTTGGTTTGGAAGGAGTCATCTGCGGTAGCCGTGTAGGTAAATTCTTGGCCCGGAAGTTGGGACAGATAATGTGTGTTGCGCCAGGAAGCGTCTCGGTTAGTAGGCGCCAGAATAATACTGTTTTCAAATTTTTCCGGCAATTCAAAGGTTTTGCGGGCATTAAGCAGTGAATCTAAATCAGGCTGGGTAACTTGTCCTTCCCGGATCAAATTAAGCAACCGGGCGAAATCCGGATCGGATTTCTGCCGGAAAATACGCTTCAGTTCAAACAGTTCAGTCGGCAGACGCCGCAGTACGTGCGCTTCAAAAAAATAGGGGCTTGCATAGGCCGACCGGAAATAATCAAATAATCCGCTGGACGTCTGTTCTGCCACTGGAGGCAGCTGGAATAAATCTCCAAACAAAACGATTTTCTTTCCGCCAAACGGTTCTTGGCTGTGAGTAGAAATTTGCAAAATATAGTCAATCGCGTCTAATAAATCGGCTCGTAACATAGACGCTTCGTCTATAATCAGGGTGTCTATCGAATCCACCGTTTTGCGCGGTAAGCGCTTGAGATTGCTTTTATCAAGCAAGTTGCCCGGCTTGAGATGAAAAAACGAGTGGACCGTTTGACCGCCTACATGAATGGCGGCCAACCCGGTGGTAGCCAACACCACCGTATTCTGCGCTGAATGGCGCACAAAATAACGCAAGAGAGTGGTTTTGCCGGTTCCGGCACGGCCTGTAATGAAAATCAACGGCTGTATGGGCGGTTTGGCTTCCAGTAAAGACAGGGCGTCTTTAAATTCATCGGTTAAAATGATGTCAGTTTTTCCTGCGGGCATACTCTCATTATAGCAATTAAAAAAAGAAATGAAGTCGCGGTCTTTTTAGTATATTATAATCATGGAACAAAAAATTTTACATGCTTTTTTGCTTAGTTTCTTGGCCGGGGCGGCTACCGCTTTTGGCGGCGCGCTCGCGTTTGTTATCAAAAAGGAAAATCTATCCGTCCTTTCGTTGGGATTAGGCTTTTCTGCCGGGGTGATGATTTATGTTTCTTTTATGGAAATTTTACCGCAAGCTACCCAATCTTTAGGGGGATTATATGGAGAAAATATCGGATCATGGGCGGCAACCGGATTCTTTTTTTTGGGAATTGTAATCGCTTGGCTGATTGATACTTTGCTGCCTTCTCATCATGTCCAAGAACATACCTTGGATAAGTCGGCGAAACTTAAACATTTGGGGCTTTTTACCGCTTTAGCCTTAGCAATACATAATTTCCCGGAAGGATTGGCTACTTTCATGGCTTCCATGCAGGATACGGCTTTGGGTATTTCGATCGCGGTGGCGGTGGCGATTCATAATATACCGGAGGGTGTAGCGGTTGCATTGCCTGTCTATCATGCAACCGGTAACCGGAAGCAAGCGTTTTGGTATAGTGCTGGATCTGGGATGGCGGAGCCGGTGGGGGCGGTATTGGGTTTTTTCTTATTGCGCTCGTTTCTTCATGAAGCGGCTTTTGGAGTATTATTTGCTTTGATTGCCGGTATTATGGTGTATATCGCATTAGACGAGTTGCTTCCTACTGCTCATGAATATGGAGACGGACACAAAGTAATTTGGGGCGTATTGGGCGGAATGATGATCATGGCGGTATCGCTGCTTTTGTTTTAAAGAATGGCGATTTGCAGACACCCAATTCAAAAACCCGTTAAAAGAGAAGAGGGGCCAGCAGGAAGGAAATAATCATTCCCAAAGAATAACTGGTGACGTTCGTGGCCACACTGAGCATAAAAGCGTCTTGGATGGATATCTTATGCGGGTTCATAAACCGCACAATTAACGTTTCCGCCAACAGGCAGAAAATCCATAAGAAAGCGGTCTCTTTCACATAAAGCGCCAAAAACAACCATGAAGCCGTGGTGGTAATTAAGTTAGCGATACCTACGCTGTATAAGATGGTAAAACTTTTTTTCCGGTACGAAAGATAAGCCGCCGCCGCAAGCAGTTCTAGGAACAACACAATGCCCAATGATACCCACGCATCTTTGCGCGCCCAAGAGCGGTTAACCGTTTCCGAAAGAGACGGTTCAACTTTTAGGTTTTCTTTGCCCACATATACCGTAAAATGGGATCGTAATGTGTCGGGCGCACTGAAAACATTGCTTTCCTTTTTGGTGCCGTCTTCAAAAGCAATAATCAGTTTTTGGTAAGGGGCATAGGCGTAGGCGATGGAAAAGCATCCTTCGGAGTTACAATATAATTTTTGAATGCCGTATACTCCTAGAGGGCTGCTTCGCAAACATTGGTTGTCCTCGCACTGGATTTGTTCGCTTAACAACGGGGAAATAGCCGGTTTCTCATCCGTTTGGTAGACAAAGGAAAATTCCATTTCCGGCTTAGGAGCAATATTTCCCCACAGAGGAGAAATCAAACAGAAAAAAAGTGGAAGAATAAGAATCTTTTTCATTTTTTTACCCGTTGTCTTTATTTGCTATTATAACATTAATGGAGAAAAGGAGAAATAAAATGTTTTTTACTAAGACGCAAAACGAAAAATATGCCGATGTCTTGATTTGGGCGCTTGAGACTGCACGCCGGAACGGAAAGGTAAAACCGTATGATTCGGTTCTGTTGCGCAGTGATTTATCAGCCATGCCGTTGGTACGTGCTGTTTATGCAAAATTAATTGCGCTTCGCTATCAGGTAATTTTGCGTTTCAATGCGCCGGAAGATTTTTCGAAAGAATTTTATCTCCACGCGGATGACAAACAACTTGCGTTTATAGCCGGGGGGGAGAAAGAGTTCCAGCAATCTCTCAACGGGCTGATTGTTATCCGCGCGCCGGAAGATTTAATGTTTTTAAAGAAGGCGGATCCATCCCGTATCGCTCAATCCGCTGTAGCCCATCAACCTTTGCGCGAAATTTTGGACATGCGGGAACAAAAAGGATTTTTTTCTTGGACGATGTGCAACTATCCCACCTTGGAGTTGGCGCAAAAAGCCGGGCTTTCTCCAAAAGAATACGCCAATCAAGTGGCACGGGCTTGTTTTTTAAACGAAAAAGATCCGGTTAAAAAATGGCAGGAAGTGACCCGTCAGATTACCGAAATCGGAAAGTGGCTGTCTTCTTTGCCTATAAATACTCTGCATGTTGTTTCCAGGCATATGGATTTTGAAGTGTTGTTGGGAGAAAAACGCAGATTTATGGCCGGAGGGGGCTGTAATATTCCCTCTTTTGAAATTTTTACTTCTCCTGATTGGCGCGGCACGCGCGGAATATATTATGCGGATTTATCCTCCTACCGCAGCGGTAATTATGTCAAGGGCGTGCGTCTGGAATTTGAGAAAGGACGCGTTATCAAAGCGAATGCGGAACAGGGCGCCGATTTCGTACGCAAGATGTTGGCTATGGATAAAGGAGCCGCTCAAATTGGCGAGTTTTCTTTAACCGACCGCCGCTTTTCAAAGATTAACAAGTTTATGGCGGATATTTTATATGATGAAAATTTTGGCGGAAAATACGGCAATTGCCACATAGCGATAGGAGCCAGTTATGCCGATACTTTTTCCGGTCCGCAGGCGAAGTTGGATAAAAAACTGAAGGAGAAACTCGGTTTTAATACTTCTTCCCTGCATTGGGATTTAATTAACACGGAAGATAAAACCGTTACCGCCCGCTTAAAAGACGGTTCTTCCCAGCTTATTTACGAGAAAGGACAGTTTCGGTATTAGTTCCGGTCTATTTTAAGAGCAAAGGTTTTTATAAAAAATCCGGGCGTTTAACCCGGATTTTTTCAAAATACTTTTCATCATAAACCCCAGGGGCAGCCCGGGCAGTTTTATTTATAAACCGAAGATCAGATCTCTTGATGAAGCACTTTCAGAACCGCCTTTTCTTTGGCTACCGGTAAACACTCTTGTACCCGGTACTTTTTCCCTTCTACCAGTTTCGACAAGGCGGCTATATCTGCATCAGTCAATACTTCTTTATCGTAAGTGGTACGAAATTCGTAGGCCAAGCCGGATTGGCAGATTAAATCCATCGATTCGCGCAATACGGCCGGATTAAATTCCACTCCCGTAATGAGGGCATATTTCTCCAACGGCGCTTTTAAATCCATAGCGATATAGTCCAGCAAATGCTCGCCAATGAGTTTTTTCAGCATTTCCGGACGGGTACCGTTGGTATCCAGCTTAACGGCATAGCCCATGGATTTGATTTTTTTCAGAAAAGCAGGCAAATCATCATGCAAAGTCGGCTCTCCGCCAGAAACAACAACGCCCTCCAAGGTTCCCTGGCGGCGTTTTAAAAAAGCGTCAATTTCCCCTTCGGCAACAGGTTCCGTGAACAAATGCGGGTACACTAATTCCGGATTGTGGCAATAACGGCATCGGAAATTACATCCTTGCGTAAATATCACTGCTGCCGGACGGCCCGGAAAATCAATCAGTGTAAACTTAATCAGCCCGCCTATTTTCATGGAAGCCTGTTGCCCAAAGCGGATAAATTATTTGTCGCTGGCGCAATCGCAGCCACAGCCGACGCGCATATTTTTTCTCAAGGCAAATTCTTCTTTTTTGCCTTTGTTCCAGTTTTGTACCGGGCGCAGATAGCCTACTACTCTAGAGTAGACTTCGCATTTGGAACCGTGTACTTCATTCATTTCTTTCTTCAGTTCCGAGATTTTATTTTCAACGATTTGTTTTTCCTGTGCTGTCATGGTTTATCTCCTAAATAATGGCCGTTTAAAACGGGAATCGGGCCCGTGAAAACCCTTTATTTTATTATGGCACTTTGCCATACCCGTTTCAACCGCTTTTTTGGGTTAGGTTTCTTTAAAAACTAACCCAAAAAAGATATTTTTTGAAGGGCTATTTGCTATAGAGCTGCTCTTCTAAAAGTTTTACTTGGCGTTCCAGTTCCTGCATCCGTTCCGCTTTACATTTGGGGCATTCAAAATGTTCGCCTTCAATGTAGCCGCATTTGGGGCAGATACTAAACGTAGGTGTGATAGAAAAATACGGTAAGGTATATTTCTCGCACACGGTTTTGATGAATTTCTTCATCGCTTCCAAATCTTTTATTTTTTCACCCGTAAAGATGTGTTGTACCGTACCGCCGGTATATTTGGACTGGATGCCGCTCTGCAGATCCAACATCTCAAAGACGTCGTCGGTATAATTTACAGGAAGCTGCGAAGAGTTGGTATAGAAAGGCTGGTGCCCTTGTTGATACAGCTCTTCATTGGCGCATTTAATTTCCGGAAAGCGTTCCTTATCCAGCTTGGCCAGCCGGTAGGAAGTACCTTCAGCCGGGGTGGCTTCCAAATTATAATTGTTGCCGGTTTCTTCTTGGAATTTGACCAAGGTTTCTCTCATAAAAGTAAGCACCTTTTCGGCGAAGGCGCGGCCTTTTTCCGAGCCGATATCTTCTCCAATCAGATTCACGGCGCATTCATTGAGGCCCACCAGTCCGATCGTAGAAAAGTGGTTCTTCCAATATTCGTTAAACCGTTGGCGTATGGAACGCAGATAGAAGCTCATATACGGATAGAGATTGCCTCTTGTGAAGCGTTCTATGACTTTGCGTTTAATTTCCAAGCTGGTTTTGGCTACTTCCATGCGGTCTTTCAAATTAGCAAAGAATTCGTCTTCATTTTTAGATAAATACCCTAAGCGCGGCAAGTTAATGGTTACCACGCCGATGGATCCCGTCAACGGAGCGGAACCGAACAAGCCGCCGCCGCGTTTTCTCAGTTCGCGGTTGTCAATGCGCAAGCGGCAGCACATGGAGCGGGCGTCTTCCGGGTTCATATCCGAATTAATAAAGTTGGCAAAGTACGGGATGCCGTATTTGGCCGTCATTTCCCATAACGGGGCCAGTTTCGGGTTGTTCCAATCGAAATCTTTTGTGATGTTATAAGTCGGAATCGGGAAGGTAAATACGCGTCCTTTCGCGTCCCCGGCGAGCATTACTTCGCAGAAGGCGCGGTTGAACATATCCATTTCATCTTGGAATTCCCCGTAGGTTTTATCCTGCAATTTGCCGCCGATGATTACCGGTTGGTCCTTATAATAAGAAGGAACCGTTAAATCCAGCGTTAAATTGGTAAACGGCGTTTGGAAACCAACGCGGGTAGGGACGTTGACATTGAATAAAAATTCCTGCAAGGCTTGTTTCACTTCGTCGTAAGATAATTTATCGTAATAGATGAAAGGAGCAAGCAACGTATCAAAGTTAGAGAAGGCCTGGGCTCCGGCGCTTTCGCCTTGCAGCGTGTAGAAGAAGTTGACCACTTGTCCCAACGCAGTGCGCAGGTGTTTGGCGGGTTTACTTTCCGCTTTTCCAACGACGCCTGTAAAGCCGCTAAGCAATAAGTCTTGCAAGTCCCAGCCCACACAGTAGGCGCCCAAGAGACCTAAGTCATGCAAGTGAAAATCTCCTTCCGAATGCATCCGGCGGACATTTTCCGGATAAATCTTATTGAGCCAGTAAACTTTACTGATTTCAGAAGAAATATAATTGTTAAGCCCTTGCAGCGAATAACCCATATTGCTGTTTTCATTTACCTGCCAATCTATTTTTTGCAAGTATTGGTCCACCAAATCCACATTAAATTTGGAAGAAATTTCGCGCATGCGGGCGTGTTGGTCCCGGTACAGAATATAGGCCTTAGCCGTTTTATGATAATTGGAGGTAAGCAGCACATCTTCTACAATATCCTGTACATTTTCGACGTTCGGAACGGTGTCGGAGTAAAGTTGTTGGATAATATTGATGGCGCGGATCGTCAATTTTTTGGCGGTTTCCAGATCAAACTCGCCCGTTACTTCGGCGGCTTTGAAAATGGCTTTGGTAATTTTTTTAGAATCAAATCGTTGGGTGGTACCGTCCCTTTTGACGATATGGGTAATGACTTCAGAGTTTTCCATAATGTGTTGTCCTGGTAGTGATTATTGTCCGTTTGAAAAACCAACGGCTTTTAAAATTTTGACAAAAACAGACTAAAATTGCAAATCCCGTCTGAATGTTTAAACCGATTGATCTTAAAAAAATACGTTTTACGTCGGAGAAAATCTCTTTTTTTGCATTTTTTAAATGATAAATTGGCGGTTTTCTTATTAGTAATTATTACTAATAAAGAGAAGTTTGTCAAACTTTTTCAGGACCTATAAAAATATTTGTCTAAAAAATAAGGGAAAAAATTTCAAAGGCCCATTTATGTCTAAGTCTTTATTTTTTACGGAACTAGGTCTTTTTTTGGAAGCACGATTTGAAAAAACACCTTTTTCAGGACTTGACGGAAGTGCTGGAAGTGTTTAAAATAAAAGAAAAAGAAGCAAAGGGGGAGCTATGGATTTTTATCAATGGTGTGTGCTGGCGGCGGTTGTTGCCTTTATCGTATTTGTAATCTTTGCGGTACGTGCTTTTTTGCAGATCACGCGCACGGCCGAAGCGGTGGAATATTTAGCTATTTCTACGGCGGAAAACGTGGACAAAGCCAAAAGTGCGTTTGATCTGATTGACAATGTTTCTACCTTGTTAGATTCTACTTTTTATAAAGTAATGAAGTTGGGAATGGATTTGGTGAAACGTTACCGTGTAAAATAATTTTTAGCCAGTTAAAAGATTAGGCCCTCTGTTATATAGAGGGCCTTTTTAAATCCGTTGTTAATTTAAATACCATACCCCTGCATTTAAATATCCGGCATATATCAGCCAGATCAGATAGGGAACCAGCAGGCAGGCGGAGATGCGGTTTCTGCGTTGTAGGACGCGGTACAGCCAAATCCCTTCCGCCAACATCAAAAGCAAAATAAGCAATGCCGCGGCGGGGTTATGGCTGCCGAAAAAGATGGGAGTCCACCACGCATTAAGCGCCAGCTGTACGATAAACAAAATAAGCGGTTTTCGTGCGGCATAGAGTCCTTGGCGAAACGCCAAGAACGCGCTGATTCCCAGAAGAATATAAAGAATGCCCCAAGTAATTCCGAAAACGCTGTCCGGTGGTATCAGCGGAGGCAGCCGCAGCGAATGGTACCACGCTAAATTAGGTTGCACCGTTCCGGCGCCGGCGAGCCCCGGCAGTTGGCAAAGAAACAGCCAAAATAATATTTTGAGTATATTCAATAATAAATGTTTCATAAGCAAAAGCTAGCATTTTTTGACTTCTTTTTGTCTTTTTAAAAAGGGTTAAAATTTAGACGGGATATATCGTTTGGGCTTCAAAAATGGTAAAATAACTCAAATGTATTTTAACCTTTTAATCCGAGGATGCTATGGATACAAAACTGATTACGGAAGTAACCGATTGGCTTAAAACCACCGATTTGGCTGAGTTCTGCTACGAAAAAGACGGCGATTGCATTGAAGTCAAAACCAGTGAAGCGCTGCCTGAGCCGGCGCATTTTTCCTGCTCGCTTACGGCGGTTACGGCCCCTGCTGTGGGTATTTACCGGGCGGCGGATAAAGGTAAGAATCTGGTGCTTAAAGAAGGCCAAACGATCAAAGAAAATGATCCTTTGGGATGGGTGGAAACGGTCTCTAAAAAACATAAAATTACCGCACCTGTATCTGGGAAACTTCGTGTTGTAACGGCGCAGGAAGGTGCGCCGGTAGAGTTTGGTCTGCCGCTGTTTTTTATTGAGAGATAGGAGTGTTCATGCCTGCCAAAGTTACTATTACCCCCTTTAAAAAAGTTTTGATTGCCAACCGCGGAGAAATCGCGTTGCGTGTCATCCGGACCCTCAAAGAAATGGGAATTCAATCGGTAGCCGTCTATTCCGAGGCGGACCGGAACAGCCTGCATGTTCGCATGGCCGATGAAGCCGTGTGCATTGGAGCGGCGCCTTCTCCGGTAAGTTATCTAAACATTGACGCCATTGTAACTGCCGGCAAGATTACCGGTGCGGATGCGGTACACCCCGGATACGGATTTTTATCCGAGAACGCGGATTTTGCTTCTGCGGTAACGAAAGCCGGCATGACTTTTATCGGCCCGACCGCTGAAGCGATTGAAATGTTGGGCGTCAAATCGACTGCCCGCGAAATTGCGGTAAGAGCCGGTGTTCCGATTACACCCGGTTCGGATGGGGTCGTGGGTAAAAATTTTCGCGAAGTGGCCCGTAAAATTGGGTTTCCCATCATGATTAAAGCTTCTTTGGGCGGCGGCGGGAAAGGCATGCGCGCGTGCTTAAAAGAAGAAGATTTAGAACGAATGATGAAAACGGCGCAGGGCGAGGCCAAAGCTAATTTTGGCGACGACCGCGTGTATTTTGAAAAACTGGTTTTGAACCCGCGTCATATTGAAGTGCAGGTGGCTGGGGATAACTATGGGAATGTGGTTGCGTTTGCCGAGCGCGACTGCAGCATGCAGCGCCGCCATCAGAAACTGGTGGAAGAATCGCCTTCTCCGTTTGTGGATCCGGTTACGCGTCAGAAACTGCAGGAAGCGGCATGCAAGTTGGTCAAAGCCGCCAAATACCGCGGAGTGGGAACGGTGGAATTTTTAATGGCGCAGAACAAGGAATTTTATTTTATGGAAGTGAATACCCGTTTGCAGGTGGAACATCCGGTAACAGAGTCTGTATGCGGGCAGGACTTGGTCAAAATGCAAATTCAAATTGCGCAAGGAGAACCGTTGCATATTACCCAAGAAGAAGCTTCTGTGATTAATTGCCGCGCTATTGAGCACCGTATTAATGCGGAAGACAGTGAAATGAATTTTACGCCTTGCCCCGGTACAATTGAAGAATGGATTCCCGCCGGCGGATTAGGCGTGCGGGTGGACAGCCATATGTATCCAGGTTATACGATTCCCAGCTACTATGACAGTCTAATCGCGAAGCTGATTGTGACCGCCCCCGACCGGGAACGTTTATTGGCGCGCAGCCGCCGCTGTTTAGGAGAATTTGTCGTAGGCGGAATCAAAACGACTATTCCGTTTCATCAAAAGATTGTCAACAATGATGATTTCATCCGGGGCAATATGGATACGGGCCTGATTGAACGGATGATGGCTAAAGAGCAGGAAAGCAGTGAAAGCAAAAAATAAGATTTTAGGTCCGCGCGCGCTGAAAAGATTTGTGGAATCGGCGCGACGTGAAGGCCGAAAAATTGTTTTTACGAATGGATGTTTTGATATTTTACACGCCGGGCATGTAAGCGTGCTGGAGTTTTCGCGCGCCAAAGGGGATGTGCTGGTGGTGGGTTTAAACAGCGATGCTTCCGTACGCCGCTTAAAAGGGCCGAGCCGCCCTGTTAACGCCCAAGCGGACCGGGCTTTGGTGTTGGCGGGGTTGGAAAGCGTGTCGGCCGTATGTATTTTTGAGCAGGATACGCCGTATGAACTGATAAAAATCGTTCGGCCGGACGTATTGGTAAAGGGCGGCGATTATAAAACCGATGAAATTGTCGGTCGTGAATTTGCAAAGAAAGTGGTTCGGTTTCCTTTATTAAAGGGGCGTTCCACCACAAATATAATTAAAAAGGTAAGTAAATAGACCGCCGAGCGTTTTCCTGAAGGGAAACGGCGAGGCGTGTTGTTGTGCCGCGAGGATAAAAACATGTCTGATATTTTTGAGAAATGCAGAAATTATAAAGACGCCAAGTTGGCTATGCGTATGGGTATTTATGGCTATTTTCAGCCGATAGAATCTGCGCAGGGGCCGGAGGTAATTTTGGAAGGCAAGAAATTTATCATGGCCGGATCCAACAATTATTTAGGGTTGGCGAATGATCCCGAAATGAAGAAGGCTGCCAGTGAAGCTGCACTCCAATATGGTACCGGCTGCGCCGGGTCACGCTTCTTAAATGGAAATACCAAAGCTGCTGAAGAATTGGAAGCGCGGCTGGCACGATTCAAACGCAAGGAAGCGGGATTAATTTTCTCTACTGGATATCAGATGAATTTGGGCGTGGTGTCTTGTTTGGTAAAAAAAGGCGATTATGCTATTGTAGACAAACTGGACCATGCCAGCATTTTAGACGGAGTCAAACTTTCTGAAGGAGAAATGGTTCGTTTTAAACATAACGATCCGGCGGATTTGGACCGCGTATTATCTAAATTGCCCGAAGAAGCGGGGAAGTTGATTATCGTGGACGGTGTGTTTAGCATGGAAGGAGATATCTGCCCGTTGCCGGAAATCGTGAAGATTGCCAAGAAATATGGTGCCCGGATTATAGTGGATGATGCGCATGCTACCGGAATTATCGGCAAGACCGGACGCGGCACCTGTGAATATTTTGGCTTGGAAAACGGCGAAGTGGACTTAGTGGTAGGCACCTGTTCTAAAACGTTTGCCACCGTGGGCGGTTTTGTAGTTGGTGCGGCGGATGTGATTCATTATATTCGCCATAATGCCCGCAGTCAAATTTTTTCCGCTGCGCTGCCGCCGGCTTCCGTGGCCTCCATTACCAAAGCGCTGGAGCTGATTGAAAACGACACCTCCCGGCGTGATAATTTGTTCCGTTTAACCGCCAAGCTCAAAAAGGGATTAGAAGACTTGGGATACGATTTGGGTACCAGTACTACGCCGGTATTGCCGGTGCATGTGGGCAGCAATGAAAATTGTTTTAAAATGTGGCGGGCTTTGCATGAGTTGGGCATTTTCTCCAACCCGGTGGTCAGCCCCGCCGTGCCGCCCGGACGGGCCTTAATGCGTTTGACGTTAATGGCAACGCATACCGATGAGCATGTGGCAAAAATCATTGACGCATTCGCCCAAGCAGGCCGTTCCATTGGCATCATAAAATAGTTCTTGTTTGAAGCCCCGTTCTGAGAGTTGTTAAAAAGAGCGGGGTTTTTCTTTGGGGAGGGCAATATATGGCTGTTACAGTTACAGTACGGCAATTAACCGAACAAGAGTTAGACCTTTTTGTGGATTTTCCGTTTCAACTTTATAAGAACGATCCGTATTGGGTGGGGGACTTGAAAGCAGATACCCAACATTTGATTGGAAAAGAGAATATCTTCTGGACGCATGGAGAGCGTGCGTTGTTTATGGCGTACCAAGAAGGCAAACCGGTCGGACGGATTATGGCGCTTGTCAACTGGGCGCACAATGAATACCAAAAGGAAAATATCGGTTTCTTCGGTTTTTTTGACTGTATAGACAGCCAAGAAGCCGCCAACGCCCTTTTTGAGGCGGCTGAAAATTGGCTGCGTGCAAAAGGCGTAAACGCCGTGCGCGGGCCGGCCAATCCCTCCAGCAACCACGTATATGGCTTGCTGGTAGATGGGTTTGACAGTATGCCTTCCATTATGATGCCGTACAATTATCCGTATTACGCCGAACTGATTGAAGGAGCCGGGTTTGGAAAAATAAAAGATTTGTTGGCTTTTCACCGCACCAAAGACGATCAGTTTTCCGAACGATTTACCAAAGTCTGTGCGCGATGCGCGCGCGGAAAAGGAATTACGCTAAGAAGACTCAACCTGAAAAAAATCGATGAAGAAGCTGAAATTATTCGCAAAATCTATAACGAAGCCTGGGCGGAAAACTGGGGATTTGTGCCGATGTCCGAACGGGAAATGGCCGATGTGGTCAAAGAATTAAAGCTGGTGGTGCGCAAGGAAGGTACTTGCGTGCTGGAAGTGGACGGCGTACCGGCGGGATTCTATATTTTAATTCCCAATATGAATCACGTGTTAAAAGAACTGAAAGGGTCGCTCGTCAATCCTTGGCGCGTTATAAAGGCGTTATGGGCGTGGCGGAAAATCAAAGATGCGCGGATGATTATGTTAGGCGTGTCGCCCCAATTCCGTCAGCGTGGAATTGATTTGGTTTTAATTAAACATATTATTGACTATGGCGTAGCCGTATGGAACGAGGCGGAATTGTCGTGGGTGTTGGAAGATAACGAAGGTATTATCCGCGGTATTACGGAATGCGGCTGCCATTTAAGTAAACGTTACCGTTTGTATCAAAAAAGCTTATAAGAAATTCGCAAAAATTTCCGCCAAGCTTGTGTTATTGCTATATTGTTGTAAATAAAGGCCCTGTTCTTCCCACGGAAACAGGGCCTTTGTATCAATTGCCCGGAGTGGAGTCCCCTCTCTCGTCCGGACGGATAAAAACCGATAGAAATTTTAGCGGAGAAACAAGAAGCAAAACCGAAAAGAATCTGGATACACAGGATGTTTCTTTTATAACATACTGGATTTGATATAAAAAAGGAAGTGGAAAAATTAATTAGTTCATCCTAAAGAACTGTTTTTTATGGAGCAGAACGAAGTATACATTCCAAACCGCATAACAACCGCGCCGGGTATGATTGGGAGCGAAGAGTTAATCCGCCGGTTGGGTGGTTACGCGTTCCCAGGCCGCTTTAAAATCTAGTGGGACGGGTGCTTCAAACATCAGTTTTTTGCCTGTCAGCGGATGTTTAAATTCAATCCGTCTGGCGTGGAGCATTAACCGGTCTGCCGTCGCGCCGCGGTAGAGCCAGTCTCCTAGTACGGGATATCCCAGCCAGTTTAAATGCACCCGCAGCTGGTTGGTGCGCCCGGTGCGGGGGTAGAGTTCAATATAGGTAAAACCGTTTTTGCGTTTCAGTACTCGATAATCGGTTACGGCTTCGCGTCCGACGTCTGAGGCTTTGATCTTTCCGCCGGCAATGCGCCCAATGGGTACGTCGATGGTCCCTTTGTCGTCAGGTACCTCTCCGCAGGCAATGGCGTGGTAGGTCTTATGCACTTCTCGATTGGCAAACAAAGCAATCATTTCCGCTTGAAATTCCGGCGTTTTCGCTACCAACATTATGCCGCTGGTTTCCCGGTCCAGACGGTGTACCAGCCCTGCCCGCGGCATAGAAACGTCAAATCCTTTAGGGGGGTTAGCCAAAATAACGGAAACCAACGTTTCTTCCGACGAGAAAACTGCTTCGGGGTGTTCCTCCCATACAGGGCTTTGCGGGTGCACGAGCATGCCGGCTGGTTTGATGAGGACAAAAAAATCTTTTGCGTCGTGAATAATTAAATCTTTCAATTGGGTATTGGCTTGCGCTTGTGGCATTTCTATTTCCACTACTTCGCCCGATGTTAGAGGCCAGGAGGGTTTTACTTTTTTGCCGTTTACGGTAATTTTGCCGTCTTTAATCATTTTCTGGACAAGAGCGCGCGAAAAATCAGCCAGCTCGTCGGCTGCGAATACGTCTAGACGGCGGGAGTATCCTTCAAAAATAATTTTTTTGTTTTCAGCCATATTATGATGATTCCTTTTTTAAACGGCGCCACAAAGCAAATGCCACCACCGCGGCGACAAGCGCAATGGCTTGGGAAGGGGAAAAACCTAAAATATATTCGCCCCGAAAATCTCCGCGGAAGAATTCTATTATAAACCGCATTGCACTGTATCCCAATACATATTCCACCAATATGCTCCCCTCCTGGTGTGGTTTCTGAGAGGCACGGTGCAGTAAAAAGAACAAAATCAAATTTCCAGCCGCTTCGTATAACTGGGTAGGATGCACGTGTACGCCCAAGAGTTCCGGCGCCACCAGCGAGTGCGGGTCGGTAAATGCAACGCCCCAAGGCAGATCTGTCGGTTTCCCATAGCAACAGCCTGCCAAAAAGCAGCCAACTCGTCCGAATGCGTGTCCCAGCGGCAGGCCGACAATTAAAAAATCGGCCGTTTTTAACAGCGGCAAGTTTTTCTTTTTAATATACCAAACCAGTGTGCCGACTGATACAATCATTCCGCCAAAGAAAACAAATCCATACCGAAAATCCCGTACGATATTGGCGAGTTTTTCGGCCAGCGTTGTACCCAGCTCAGGCCAAGAAACAATAATATATAAAAGCTTGCTTCCAGCCAACGCGCCGACAAAGGCTATAAAAATTAAATTCCAGAAGGTGTCCTTATCAATTCCAATTTTCTTCAGCCGCGGCAATAAATAAAGTGAGGCCGCCGCATATCCCAGCGCTGTCATCAGCCCATAGCTGGCCAGTTCGAAGGAACCAATCTGAAAAAGTACCGGATGCATTATAAAGAATCCTTGTCCCTCATGGCGTTACGCATAAAAGGGTTTTTAATCCGTTCATACCCGATGGTAGAGCTGCATTTTCCGCCATAGCTGTGTCCGGCGAAAATTTGGGTATCTTCAGGCAGCTGCGACAACTTGAGTAAACTTTTGCGCATTTCGCGCGGATTGGACGAGGGCAAATCCACCCGTCCGCACGCGCCGGGGAAAAGCGTATCGCCCGTGAATACGGCATTGCCGATTTGAATGCACACGCCGCCGGCTGTGTGGCCCGGCGTGGGAATGATTGCCACTTCAAACGGTCCAATTTGCAGGTTTTGCGCCCCTTCGTAAGCCGTTAACATATGCGGATCTATCCCACTCAGAACCACATCATTTTTTTCTATATACGCTTTCAAATGGTGTTTTTCCAGCAACTCTTGGGCAAATTTAACGTGGTCGAAATGTCCGTGCGTGAAAAATACCGCTAGCAAGTTTAGGTTTTTTTCTTCAAGCGTGTGTTCCAGAAAGTTCATATCCCAAGCCGGATCGATCAGCAAAGCATCCCGCCCTTCCGTAACCAGATAGGTGCAATTATCCATCGGCCCCAGATTTATAACGTCTATATTCATAAAAAACCTCTTATTTTTCGGTAAATCGGAATTGTATTTCGCCGGGATTCACCATATTGTATTGGGTCCGGGCGATTTCTTCGATGTATCCTAAATCCTGTTTTTCGAGTCGTTTCATTCTGGCGGTGAGTTCCTCGTGTTGTTTATCCAATTCGACGCTTTGTCTTGCCAGTTTGTGCATTTCCAGTTTATTATGCACCAAACTTAAGAAGCTGCTGCCCAGAAAAAACACAACCACTGCTGCCAACCCTAAAGCCAGCAGCAGCGGTTTTTTGTTGCGGAGTAAAACTTTTTTTATTTCTTGCGTCATTATTTTTTAAATGCGTCGTCTCGCGCGTATACGGCTTTATCTCCTAATTCCGCTTCAATTTGAAGCAACCGGTTGTATTTGGCCGTTCGTTCCGCGCGGGCGGGGGCACCTGTTTTGATGGCGCCGGCGTTGGTAGCTACCGCCAAGTCTGCAATAAAAGTGTCCTCCGTTTCGCCCGACCGGTGCGATACAATCCGAGAATAACCGTTTTGCTTGGCCAGTTCCATTACGTCAATCGTTTCCGATACGGTGCCAATTTGGTTTACCTTGATTAAGATGGAATTAGCCGCTTTTTCAGCAATCCCTTTTTCCAAGCGTTTTAAATTGGTTACAAAGAGATCATCGCCCACCAGATTGATTTTTTTGCCAAGCTTTTTGGTAATCAGCTTCCAGCCGTTCCAATCGTCTTCCTGCAAGGGGTCCTCAATGGAAATCAGCGGATAAGACTTGCACCAGGCGGTATAAATATCCGTCATCTGTTCGGCAGAGTACATTTTCCCTTCAAAACGGTATGCGCCTTCGTGGAAAAACTCGCTGGCGGCGCAATCCATCGCCAAGGACATTTCCGCGTGCCCGGCTTGTTGAGCGGCGGCTAAAATCGTTTTCAGGACGTCTTCGTGTTTGGAAATTTTAGGAGCAAAACCGCCTTCGTCTCCAACTGCAATCACCATGCCTTCCTTCTTTAACAGACTGCGCAGCGCGTGATACGTCTCGCTTGCTTCGCGTAACGCTTGCGAAAAAGTTTTAGGCGCCGTAGGAACAATCATAAATTCCTGTACGTCTAGGCCGGAGTCGGCATGTTTGCCGCCGTTAATGATATTCAGCATGGGGGCCGGAATGACATAGCTGTCGTATTGAAGCCCGTAGACGTTGCGGATGTGTTCATACAGCGGCAATTTGGCGCTGTGGCACCCGGCGCGTAAAACCGCCATCGAAACAGCTAGCATGGCATTGGCGCCCAGGTTGGATTTGTTTTCCGTACCGTCTAAAGCGATCATGCTGTCATCCACTAAGCGGATATCAAACGGGTCCATCCCCGCCAGTTGCTGGGAGATGCGCTCTACGTTTTTAACTGCCTTTAATACGCCTTTTCCGTTATATCGGTCGCCTCCGTCCCGCAATTCCAAAGCTTCGTGCGAGCCGGTAGAGGCGCCGCTGGGAACGGCGGCTGTGCCGGTATTTCCGTCGTCTAATATAACGTCTGCCGCGACGGTCGGATAACCGCGCGAATCTAAAATTTCTCTAGCTATGATTTTTCTGATGCGAGCCATAATAACCCCCTTCCGGCCGACCGAGGCCGCTGTTTAAATGATACTGTCTATAATTTTTTTACCTTCTTTAATAAGTGCCGCAGGCAATTTATCGTCTTGCGATTCCGCGTACATACGAATCAATCTTTCGGTGCTGGATGGGCGTATCGCCAGCCAGCTGCCCCCTTTTAAAATAAATTTGAACCCGTCCGTAGAATCAATTCGCCAAACCGATGTTTTACAGATAGACAACGGCGGACGGATATCCAACCGTTCCATAATGCGGTTGATTTTCGTTTCCGTCTTGGGCATGCTGACTTTCTGGTCAAAAAGCTGTTTGTATTTTTTATAAAAATCTTTTTTCAGCTGTTTCAAACTTTTCCCTTCCACCGCTAACATATCCACCACCAACAAGCACGCCAGCAGGCCGTCTTTGTCCGGAATATGGTTCGCTACGGCTATACCGCCGGATTCCTCCATTCCCATAATATACTGTCCGGTAGTCATCAGCTCCGTAATATATTTAAACCCAACGGGCGTTTCGCGCAGCATCAGGCCGTTGGCTTTGGCGACTTGGTCTATCAGGTTAGACGTAATTACGCTGCGGCAGACGCGCCCTTTTACTTTTTTATTGCGGACTAAATGTTCTAACAGCATAGGGGCTATTTCATTGGGAGAAACCCAGTTCCCTTCCGCGTCGATAATGCCGAATTTGTCACAATCCGGGTTGCAGGCAATCCCCAAGTGCATCTTTTTGGAAACCACCAATTTCTTTAAATCCGTCAAGCTTACCGGCCCGGCGTTAGGCGTATTCCCGCCGAAGAGTACATCGTCTCCTTCGTGGATTCCTTCTACGGTAACGCCATGTTTTTCCAAAAAATCGCGGAAATAATTTTTTGCTGTCCCAAACAGCGGATCCACCGCAATTTTGAGTTTTGCTTTTTTAAGCGCTTTTACGTCCACCATTTTTTCCAGCCGCGCCAAATAACCTTTGCGCAAATCTTTAGTAATCGCGGCCGCAGCGTTTAAATAACCAAACTCGGTAGAGGACGCCTTTAAAATTTGAGCGCTGGGGGACGGAATGCGTTTTTCAATATCTTCCACAATCTCGTTGTTGGCGATGCCCCCGTAATATGAAATCCATTTAACTCCGTTCACATAATATTCCGCTTCGCTTCCGGTAATTACAATGGCTCCTACCGCGCATTCATTCAGTACGCCCCATTCCGCTACCGGGGTCGGTAGGGGGAGTTCCGCCACTTTTACGGTGATTCCGCTTTGTACTAAGGCGTTGGCGGCGATATAGGCAAACTGTTTAGAGAAAAAACGGGTGTCAAAACCCACTAAAACAAGGGGTTTTTGGGGTTTTTTGCCTTGTGCGGCGCAATGCTTTCGGTATCCTTCTCCTTCAAAACCGTAGAAGGGATGTTCCAAAATATGTTCGGAAATCCCGTAAGCCAAACGTTGTACGGACTGGGCGGTAAGCCCGTCTGCGGTAACGGCCCGGAAGCCGGCGGTGCTAAACTTAATATCTTCACTCATCGTGCTGGTATTATACTAAAAAAAACCGCTTTTTTCACGTTCGCGGAAAAGAGGGTAGAAAATCAAAAGAGAACCGGCTGTAAAATGATAAAATATTTATATCCTTTATAATAAGGAAAGAAATATGAATTTTGAATCGGTTAAAAAATATATTAAAGAGGCCGGACTGCCTAATTTCCGTATCGCGCAAGTACAGGAAGCGGTTTTTAAAAAAGGAATTTCATCATGGAACGAAGCCACTAACCTGCCTGTTCAGCTGCGGGAACAGTTAAAAAAGGATTGCCCTATTTTAAGTTTTGAAGTAACGGAAATTACTTGCTCCCAACGAGATAAAGTTGCCAAAGCGCTTTTAACGTTAAAAGACGGCTGGCGTATTGAAACTGTTCTTTTAAAACCCCAAGAAAGTTGGAGTGTGTGCGTTTCCAGCCAAGTGGGCTGCCCGCTGCGATGTTCCTTTTGCAGTACGGGAAAAATGGGGTTTAAACGCGACTTGACCCAAGAGGAAATTACGGACCAAGTGCTGATGTGGTATCAATACGTACGGCGCGAAAAACTGGGAGAACGTATTTCCAGCGTGGTATTTATGGGGATGGGGGAGCCGCTCTTGAATTATCTGAATGTTGTAAAAGCGGCTAAAGATTTATCCAATCCCGATTATTTGAACATAGGCGCGCGGCATATTTCCGTTTCCACCTCCGGTATCGCGGATAAACTCCATAAGTTGGCGGTCGATTTGCCGCAGGCTAATTTAGCCGTTTCACTTCATAATGCCGATGATGCCGAACGAAGCCGGATAATGCCTGTGAACCGCCGTTACGGGTTGGATGATTTGAAAAAAGCGTTGGAAGAATATATCGCCATGACGGGACGGCAGGTTTTTTTGGAATACTCCGTCATTGAAAACGTAAACAGCCGTCCGGAGCATATCCGCAAATTGGCGGATTGGATTTATAGTATTAAAGATAATTATTTGCTTCATGTGAATTTAATTGCGTGTAATTTAGGACGCGGCGAAAAAACCGATGACAAAATTGTTAAAGATTTCGCCGCCGGACTTAAAGCCATGGGAATCGGGGTAACCATCCGCAAAAGCATGGGGAACGATATTTTGGCTGCTTGCGGACAGTTGGCTTCCCAAAAGAAATAAAGAGGAGTGCATATGAGAAAATTAAAAATTTTAAGTGCGGTTATACTGCTTTTAGCCGGTTGCGCTACATTGGAACAGAGTAATTTGGATTGGATTCCAATCGGGCCGGATTTTCCTCCTACTAAAGCCAAAAAAGTGGAAATTTTGGGAAGCAAAGCGGAAATAACCCGTCCTTACGGAAACTTGGGGCTGTTGCGTATTAAAAATTTAAAACCAGACCGCGATGTGCTGAAAATGGGCGTTGAGAAAGGACGCCGCTTTGTAGCCTCTAAAGGAGCTGACGCAATGTTAATTGGACAATATAACAGCGCGGAGGATGGAGCCTCCGAACCACGCGTGACGTTGATTATTTATGCCATTAAATACGTCGATCAGCTGACGGAAGAAGACCAAAAAGCGATTGAAGATTTTAAGGTATTGGGGATTTTAAATGAACGTTCTGATAGCTAAAACCATCGAAGAATGTAAACAATGGACCGAAGTGGCTGTAATAATAGATGTATTACGGGATGCTACCACGGTTTGTGCGCTGTTGGAAAAAGGGAAAAAAGAACTCTTGGTTTTTGGAAATGTCCAACAGGCGGCTGTTTTTGCCAAAGAGCATGGAGAATTCGAAATTTACTGCGAAGGCGATTTTCAAGCTGCGCACGAGGACAATTCTCCTTTTTTGGCTTCTAAATCCAACGCCCGGAAACCTGCACTTTTGGTGGCTTCTTCTTCTACAGGACATTTTATCTTTTCCAGCCAAGCTTCACTCCTTTTTTTGGGAGGATTTTGTAACTTTCATGCATTGGCAGAAAAGCTGGAAGAACAAAATAAAAGTATATTGCTGATTCCCAGCTCCCTCTACACGGGAAAGGATGACGTGGAAGATAATTTCTGCGCCGCAGCGTTAAAAGATTGTATTCAAGGGATTGGCAATCCGCAGGAAGCGATTATTGAGTTTAATAATACAATGCGCTATGAAGAGTTTGTAGCACAAGGCACTAAAACCGCCCAAAAAGATCTGAAAATCGCTTTTAATTTGGATGCTTTGCCGGTGGTGCCGCAAATCAGCCGTTCAAATGAAGAATACGGGGTATGTCATCCGTATGGACAGGTGCCTTCTGAAAAATGGTTTATTCAGAAACCGGAATCTTCCCAACCCGTTACGGCTCCGTTGCCGGCTGAACCGCCAGATGACATTCCGCTGCAACCATTGACACAAGAGGTAAAAGCACCCAACCCGGAAACAAAGGGCTCTGAAACAAAAATACCAAAAGAACAAACGAATCTTCAGAAAGAGAAGCCTTCGGCGTCCCAACAGGCGGACCGGACGGAAGAGTCTTCGCTAAAGAAGGAATCGCCCGCTGTAAAAGAAAATCTAGCCGCCGCTAAAAAGACTGCCACGACGCGTTTGAAAGGATTTTTTAGCGGTATTTTACAAGCGGTAAAAGAAGAAAAAGCGGAATTTGAAAGGGAAATCGCTCCTAAAAAAGCGCAGCCCCGTAAGGCGGTTACTCACCAGTCAGAAGATCTGCTTGACCAGGTTTTGAAAAGAGCAGAAAAAACATCTAGACCTAAGGAGCCTGTTTCACAAGAAGTGACTTCGTCCGCTTCTTCTCCCCAACAAGAGAAGCAGGAAGAAAAATCGGATCTAAAGCCAAGAGATTCTTCTTCAGAAGTTACTTTTTCCGGTCAAAAATCCGGTTTTGAAGACAAGAACCCCAAAAAGGCGATTGTGCTTTTTTCGGGAGGATTAGATTCCACTACCTGTCTGTATTGGGCCTTGTCACAAGGATATGAATGTGAAGCGCTGACGGTTTCATACGGACAGCGTCATGAAAGAGAAGTATTGGCGGCGCAAGAGATTGCACGCCGTTTAGGAATTAAACATCATTTAATTACGCTTGATTTGCCATGGCTTTCTTGTTGTTCGTTGGTGGATAAAAAGCAAAAACTTCCGGATGTGGCGGTAGAAGACATTCCCAAAGAAGGAATTCCTTCTACCTATGTGCCGGGACGGAATCTTATGTTCCTGGCTATAGCAGGTTCTTTGCTGGATGCGGTGGGAGCGGAGGCTGTCATTGCGGGGCCTAACGCAATTGATTTCTCCGGCTATCCGGATTGTACGCCTGCATTTTTTAAAGCTGCCGCCGAAGCGCTTAACCGCGGTACTAAGACGGGAGTTAGTGAAGGAATAGAAGTATTGGCGCCGCTGATGCGTTATTCCAAGGCACAAATAGTAAAATTAGCCGCCAGTTTAAAGGTTCCCTTTGAATTGACGTGGAGTTGTTATGCCGGCGGCAAGAAGCCATGCGGACACTGCGATTCATGCAAATTGCGTGCGAAAGGGTTTGCGGAAGCCGGCGTACACGATACCGCTTTAGACTGATATGTGGAAATATTATTTGTTTTTAGCGGGAGCCATTGTATGTGAGATAATAGGCACCAGCGCCCTGAAGGCATCACGGGGATTTAGCATACCTGTTTGGGCGGTTATGACGGCTGCAGCGTATGCGGGGTCGTTCTGGTTATTGGGGCTTACGTTAAAAGGAATTTCTTTAGGAGTGGCTTATGCCGTTTGGGCTGGGGTGGGAACTGTCCTTACGGTATTAGTTGGACTTGTTATTTTTAAAGAAAAGCCGGATCTGCCTGCTTTATTGGGGATCGCGCTTATTATAGCTGGGGTAACCGTGATGAATTTATTTTCTAAAACGGTTTCCCATTAAAGGAGATTCTATGAAAAAAATATTTTTGTCGTTGATGGTTTTATGTATTTGTTCGGTATCTTTTGCAGCGCAAGAGAAACCGGTTCCTGATGGAAAAATGTCAGGGCAGCAGAACCAAGCTGCCGAAGAAAAAGCGACAGTGGGTACCGGGCAATCCCTTGCGTCGGGAAAAAAGTCGGCTGATCCGAAAAAAGAATTTAAGGTGCGTCAGAAAAAAATTAAAAAGCTGCTCAAAAAATACCGCAAAGCTTCCAATGAAGAGAAAATTATCATAAAAGAAGAATTATATCAAGTGGTATCTCAAAGTATCGACTCTTCCATTATATATGTAAAAAATCGTATTGCGGCGGAACGGGCCAATTTGGATAATTGGGAGGCTAAATTGCAGGCGGATGAAAAAAATCTAGACCAAATCAAAGCGCGCCGGGTGGAAGAGCTGATTTCCGGGGAAGCGGAACGCAAGCATAAAGCGGCCCAAAAAAAATGGAAACGACAAATGAAAGAAGCCAAGAAAGAACTAAAATAAAAATTGACTTTTTAATAAACCCCCCGGCTATGCCGGGGGGTTTATTAAAATGTTGTTCAGATTAGAAAAACCAATTGAACCCATTAGTTAAACAAACCGGAAGATTCCAGTGCGTTTAATGCTTTGGTAATATCGTTTACCACGATAATCCAGCGGGTAGTTTGTCCGGCACCTGCGGTTCCGTAAATAGTGGTAATGTTAATTCCGTGCTTGCATAGGACCGAGCCAATATCCCGTATTAATCCAATCCGGTTGGAGGCATCTAAGCAAATGGCGTCTGTTTTGACGCTGGTAAAACCGGCTTTGGTCAACGCGTGGCTGATTTCTTCATCATATTTTACGGCCAACCGGACAACCGCCGCATCGTAACGCACATCTTGCGAAATGGCGATAACATCCACGTTTTCGCGTACGAACAGATCGGCAAAATTTTTCAATGCGCCCGGTTCGTTAATCAAAAATACGCTATATTGCTTTACCACACTGATAGCCATTTAAACCCCTTTGAAACTCTTCTTTCTAAGATTATAGCAAACCTACAACCGATCGGCGAAAAAATAATGTCAGTTTTATATTTCCCGTCTAAAAATAAAATTTATTTTTTTGATTTCTGGCATTTATGCGGAATTTGGCGGATAATTTTTAGCATTTGCTGGTGTATTTTGCCGTTACTGGCTAGCAATGTATTTCCGTAATCGAGTATATTTTGATATTTTTTACCGTTGAAATCTGTTACTTTTCCGCCGGCTTCTTGTAAAATCAGCACGCCGGCTCCTACATCCCATGGGTTTAGATTGTCTTCCCAATATCCGTCCGTCCTGCCGGCGGCAAGCCAGCATAAATCCAACGCAGCCGATCCCAACCGGCGTACATCATGACAGGAATTTAAGAAACTTTCAAATCGTTTCAACAGTTCCGGCATCCGTGTAAAACGGTTATAGGGAAATCCGGTTACCAGAAGGGATTGGTCCAGTTTCGCGGTTTTGGAAACATGAATCTTTTTACCGTTTAAAGTGGCTCCTTTGCCTTTTTGGGCTAAAAAAGTTTCCCCGCTTATCGGGTTTGTTACTCCGCCCAAGACGGGTTCTCCTTTATAAAAAAGCGCTATGGAAATGCCGATTTGGGGAAAGGTGTGTGCAAAATTGGTGGTTCCGTCGATTGGATCAATTACCCAAACATAATCCGAGCCGGTGTTCTTGATGTCGTTTTCTTCCGCCAAATAGTCGTGAGAGGGAAAATTTTTGGTAATGAGTTTCAGAATTGTTTTTTGGCTGGCGACATCCGCCTTGGTAACCAAGTTCGCCTTTCCCTTTAATTGATAGCCTACTTTCCCGAAACGTTTGCGTACCGCCGTGGCTGCGGCTTGTAAACATTGCTGTAATAGGATGAATTCTTGCTTCATTTTTTTAAATCCAGTATTTCAGCTGTTTTTAACTTGTCTTCCAAATATAACATGGCTTTGCAGTCGTCTTCATTATACATCAGTACTTTGTTGAGCAGTTCCTCATTTCCGGTCTTGAGCCAGTTGGTAAAATAGACCATGCTGTCCATGGCGCCGCAGTCGTCTTGGCGCCAATTAAATCCAAAAGCAGGCGCGGCCGCCTTTAAGGAAAAACTGGGCGCCGGCAAATAAAACTGCTTGTTTACTGCCACTTTTAGATCGTAGCAGATATTACATAAGGCTTTTAATTTATCCGCATCCTGCGGGTTCTTGGCGGCCAGATTTTTCATCTTTTTTACTTCGTATTCCGTCCAGTGGTACAGAGCGGTATCGGAAAAGTCTTTAATATAAGAGTAGAACTGTTCAAAAATGCGGATTTCTTCTTCCGGCGTTTTCGCCACAAAGCTAACGTATTTATTTTCTTCTTTATCCCAGATACCGATTAAATAAACAAAAGAGACGTTGTCTTTGGTAAAGGTTTCGGTGGCTTCAAAATCAAAGTAGAGATTGTATTTTTTTGCGGGTGGCGGGAAATGCCCCGCTTCGCGCAGAACGGGTTTATGATGCAAGTAAGCCAAGGCGTTGTAATAGGAATCGGTGGCGTGAGGTTCTTCCAGAATGCCGCACAGTCTTTCCAGCCCGGCGTGTGCGACGTCGTCCGTATTAAAAATGCCGTTGATTTTTAAGCATTGGCGCATTTCTGTGTTTAGGCCGGGCAACATCAGCAGATCTTTGGTTTCTGCTACTATTTTATTGGCATAAACGCGCCACGGGGCACTGGCGGCTTTGGGCGGTTTATGGGCTTCGGGTTTAGCCAATCCGTCGCGGATGCTTCGCCAAAACGTTAATTCCCGGTCTAAGCGTTCTTGGTGGTCTTGATACAGGACATCCAAGGTGCGGTCTTTTAGAAACACGCGCGTTTGGGCGGGAGTGTAACGTTGGGCTTTGCCCAGAATTTGATTGAGCAAACTGACTTGCAGCGCATAGTGTTCTTTAAGGTCATGCGCGCGTTTAAATTGAAAAATGTGGTAGTGGTATGAGCCGAAAAGGCTGGGGGCAGAGTCCGAACGGACGAGCAAATTGATACTGCCGTAAGTATTTTCGGGCAAGTTCCACAAGAGGGCGTTAGCGATAGCGGTTTCTCCTCGGATCATGGCAGACAAAGTATTTTTGAAACGGGCCGTTTCATCTTCTCCCGATACAAATACAACACCCGGAAATTCATTTTTAATCCATTGATCGCGGGTGTTGCGGTCGGTGCGGATCTTTAAGTTTTCGTAACGGTTGAGTTCGGCTACGGCTGCTTCTTTGGGAGCGTGAAAAGAACACCAGATGCTAAACGGATCTTCTAAGAGTGAAAACATTTTGGAAGCGTTAAAATCCTGTTTTCCAGGTGTTCGTCCGGCTGATAACGTATTAAATAAAGAAAGGATTTCGTTTTCTGTCATTATAAAGTATTCTAGCTTTTTTGAGCAGGGAATAAAAGGTTTTAGGCGGCTTGCCAGTGGCTAGAATTTTTGCTACCATAAAAATTAGAAAATATGCCACTAAGTGAACAAAGTAAAATATGCTTGGGGAGTTTGGTGGGTGCGTCCCGGGTGTTGGTAGCGGATGCTTATCCGAGCAAAGAAGAATTGATAACGGCGTTGGTAGAGAGGGTCTGCCGGGATTTTCCTCAGTTGGATCCGGCGGATGTCGCCGCGCAGGTTTTAAAACGCGAAGAAGGTATTAGCACCACCCTTGATACCGGTCTTTCTATTCCACATGCCCGTTTAGAAGAATTAACGGATTTTGTGGCCGCGGTCGCGGTGTTACGCAAACCGTTGTCTGCGACGGCGCAGGGCGAGTTGCCTATTCAGGTCATGTTTTTATTTTTATCTCCCGCAAAACCCGCTTTTTTCCAGAAACACTTACAAATTCTTTCCGCATTGGCTGAAAAGTTTAAGCCGGAATTTATTGAAGAATTGGTTTCGCTTAAAAACGCGGAGGAAATTGTTGCGCGCTTGGCGCAATAGTGGGTTGTCATGAATAATTCTGCCGATACTTCTGCTGGTTCTTCCCGTGTAAAAAAAGTAGTCGTACTAACCACTGCTATGTTGACGTTTATTCCTTTTTGGAAAGCGGCGGCTGTTGTGCTGTGCGATTTTGGTTCCAGCGCTTTTTATGCCGGCGGCATTGCCATGCGGGCGTTTGGGCCGGCTTTCCCGTGGTATATTTTGGCGGTGATGCTTTTTTCCGGCTTGCTTTTGATGTTGGAGTTGGAAGCTTGCTCGCTGTTTGTGCGCGGCGGCGCTTACAAGATTGTGCGGGAAGGATTAGGCGATACGGCTGCCAAGCTGGCGGCTTCCGCCTTGATCTTTGACTTTATTCTGACAGGGCCTATCAGCGCCGTTACCGCCGGGCATTATTTATGCGGGCTGCTCAACTCTTTTTTGGAATGGGTCGGCGCAGGATTCGCCTTGCCGGAGGGGGGCGTTTCCGTTTTGTTTGGGCTTATGGTAACGGCTTATTTCTGGCGTCAAAACGTAAAGGGAATAGAAGAATCCAGTTCCAAAAGCGCTAAAATTATTGCTTTCTCGTTAGCCGTCTGTTTTCTATTAGCTATATGGTCGTTTATCACGATTGCCCTTCACGGCGCGCATTTGCCGCCGACGGATTTGTCTTTCTCGGAAGAATCCTTGGGCTGGGCGGGCGGTATAGATTGGATGCAGACCATTGGCCTAGTGGGGATGATTATGGCGTTTGGCCACAGCGTATTGGCGCTTTCCGGCATTGAAACGCTGTCCCAGGTATACCGCGAGATTGAATATCCCAAAGCCCAAAACTTAAAAAAAGCCGCGTGGCTGATTTTCGGCTTTGCGTTCTTGTTTACCGGGGGGCTGACGTTTTTGTCGGCGGTAATTATTCCGCCGGAGCTCATCGCGACGAAATACAATGATAATTTGCTCGCCGGATTGGCAATGAGTATGGCCGGGCCTAATTTTTTGAAACTTTTGATGCAGGCGATGATTGTGGTTTGCGGCGTGGCAATGCTTTCCGGCGCGGTCAATACTTCGCTTATCGGCTCTAACGCGCTGATGAACCGCATTGCCGAAGACGGCATTTTAACCGATTGGTTTCGCAAAATTCACCGCCGTTTTGGTACGTCTTATCATATTATTCACTTGATTGCTGCCGTGCAATTGGCGGTGATTATTCTGTCGCGCGGGAATGTGTATCTGCTGGGGGAAGCGTATGCGTTTGGGGTGATGTGGTGTTTTGTGTTTGAAGTTTCCGCCATTATACGGTTGAGATGGAAGAAAGCCGCCCAAAAACGCGATTTTATGTTCCCGCTGAATATCAAATACGAAAATTACTATATTCCCATTGGGCTTATCCTGCTGTGCGGCATTTTGGTAACGGTGGCGTGCGTGAACTTGTTTACCAAGCAGATTGCCACAATTGCCGGGTTGGGATTTACGGCGTTTTTGTTTGCGGTGTTTTCTTTGTCGGAACGGTTGAACGCCAAGCGGGCCAATACGATGTTTGAAGAAGGTTACCGCGAACGCATCAACGCCGAAACGGTGGATGATTTGAAAGAAGCTTTTGCCGATTTAGACCGCCCGCACCGAATTTTGGTGGCGGTAAAAGATCCGGAAAATTTGTATCACTTGGAAGAAGTACTGAGCCAAGCCAACGCTGATGAAACGGACGTAATCGTACTTTACTGTAAACCAGTGGAAAATGTACTGTACCGCAAAGATATGCGTTCGGCGGCGGTGGACGAACAGGAAGTGTTTACCGCGGTCATTTTGCTGGCGGAAAAATACGGACTTCCCGTTACGCCGGTGCTGGTCCATTCTAATGACGCTTATTATGCCATGGCGCAAGCTGCGGCCGTAGCGGATGCCGAGGAGATTGTGATGGGCGTTTCCGGCCGCCACGGCGCCAACCCGCAAATTGAACGCGCCGTAATGACGTGGGGCGCCGTTAAAGACCGCGAGTTAAAACATCCCGTTACCTTACGGATTTTATGGGAAGGGCGGGAAGTTTCTTATCGTTTTACCCGTTAGGATGTTTGCCGGCGGCGAATATGGTAAAATAAAAATATGGCTATTCTGCGCGTGACGAAATATGGCGAAAATATTTTGCGCCAAAAGTTAAAACCCGTTGATTTTAAGACGCTTGAACCTATTCTGCCCAAGCTGCTCCAAGATATGGAAGAAACCTGTCTGGCCGTGAGAGGGGTAGGTCTGGCGGCTAACCAAATCGGACTTGAATACCGGATGGCGGTTATCTTAATTCCGGAATCGGCCGAAGAAAACGCACCGCTTAAACGTTACGTCATTATCAATCCGGAAATTATCTCGATGCGCGGGGAAAAAATAGAAGAGGAAGGCTGTCTTTCCCTGCCCGGTTTATGGGCCGAGGTCAAACGCGCTACGGACGTAACCATTAAATATATAGATGAGAACGGGCAGGAACAAACCAAACGCGCCCGCGGGCTGTTGGCTAAAGCTTTTCAGCATGAAGTAGACCATCTGGACGGGAAATTGTTTATCGATTTAGTAGATCCGGCGTTAAAACCGGAACTTAAAAAGGCAATTAAAAAATTGCGTAAAAATTGGAATTAATCAGTTAAACTCTTACAAAAAACCCCAACATTCGTTGGGGTTTTTTGTGGGATTATCGCGCTAATCGGACGATTTGGGTTGGCTTGCTGCAATTTCCGTCCTCTTTTTGATTTCCGCCGGATTTCCCAAAAAATAGTCTTTTTGCAAAACCATATCATCTGTAAACTCGAATACATAGGGTACGCCGGTGGGAAGATTGAGCGAAACGATGTCTTGGTTGGAAATATTTTTGAGATGTTTGACGATTCCACGAAGACTGTTTCCATGCGCTGCAATCAATATTTCCTGACAATCGACCATTCGGGGAAGAATAACCCCTTCCCAATAAGGCATTAGGCGGGCAACGGTATCTGCCAGCGATTCGGAAAGCGGCAAATCTGCCGGAGGAACTTGCGCGTAGCGGCGGTCCCGCTGGGGAGCCCGCGGGTCTTTTATGGAAAGAGCGGGCGGGCGTACTTCATAGCTGCGCCGCCAAATTTGCACTTGCCCTTCTCCGTATTTTGCGGCGGTTTGCGCTTTGTTTAATCCCTGAAGCGCGCCGTAATGCCGTTCATTAAGCCGCCATGTTTTTTCCACATTTATCCAATCTTGTTCCAACACATCCAGTACGTAATGAAGCGTTTCGATGGCTCTTTTCAAATAAGAAGTGTAGGCTTGGTCAAAATGGAAATCCGCTTCCCGCAGCAAGTTGCCTGCCTCTTTCGCTTCCAATCGACCTTGTTCTGTCAGTCCGACATCCGTCCATCCCGTAAACCGGTTTTCCAAATTCCACTGGCTTTGACCGTGCCTTAGCAATACGATTTTTTTCATAAATTCCCCCTGTATGGATTTTATGGTACTTTATTTTTGGTTTCCGGAAAGCGGACAAAAGAGATTAGAAAGCCTTTAAATCATCTGTGAGAAAAAATCAGGATAAAATGCGCGTTCGTAAATGAAGTAAAATCAGCGGTTAAGAGGATTGATTGACTCGTTTTTTTTTTTTTTTAAGCTATGCATATGAAAAATATCCATCAAAAATCATTCTATTCGGAAAAAACGCCGGATTTACGCTTTTAGAGCTGTTAGTAGTGGTTTTAATTATTGGTATTTTGGCGGCAATAGCCGTTCCGAAATATGAGATGTCTGTCAAAAAAGCGCGTGTCATGAAAATGGTTCCTTTACTAAAAGCGTTAGTGAATGCAGAAGAATTATATTGGTCGGCAAACGGAAAATATACCCCTTATATACACGATTTGTCGATTGATTTTCCACCGGGAGTTAAGTTGCAAGGCTGGAACGATACGGGTTATGTTAAATTGCCAGATGGAACCGTGTTGGATTTGTTAACAAATGCTGCTTATATTTCCACTTCAAATAGTTATGATTCTCTTGTAGAAGCCCTAATTCCAATTAACGGCAAGACGATAACTTATAGATATTATCTGCGCAATTCAGCCTATCCGAATAGAAGGTATTGTACGGGAGATGCGGCATTGTGCAAGAGTTTAGGGGGGTATCCGTGGATTGATAAATAATAACAAAGGTATATGGGAAATACAGTTGACGGATAAATATAAAAAATGCATTAAAAACTTGCACAGGTTTTATTTTTTTTCTATACTTTTTCTATGGCTAGTATTTTATTTCTCAAGTGTCAGAGCAAACAGATCAAGAGCAAAAAAAGCGCTTGCGGCTTTGCTTACAATTTTGCGGACTAAAAACAGCCAGATGAAAAATTTTCCAAACCTCCGCTTAATTGTAAGCGGAGGTTTTTTACGGAATATTGAAAGATAACACAAGGAGAAAATATATGTGTTTCCATTATGAAGGCGGCGAACTGTTTGCGGAAGGGGTCTCTCTCCAACAAATAGCCAAGCAGGTAGGAACGCCTTTTTATTGTTATTCCACCCAGAAGCTGAGCCAAAATTTTAACGCTTACCGAAACGCCCTGTCCGATTTAAACGGTACAGTATGTTATTCCATAAAAGCTAATCCCAATTTAAGTGTAGTGGCGGCAATAGCCCGGTTGGGCGGTGGGGCGGATGTGGTATCCGGCGGAGAGTTGTATGTAGCGTTGAAGGCCGGTATTCCCGCAGACAAAATTGTTTTTTCCGGAGTAGGCAAGACCGCCGAAGAATTAACGGAAGCCGTCCGGTTGGGGATTTTGCAAATTAACGCCGAATCTGCCGCTGAAGTGGAAATGATTAACCAAATTGCCATGGCCCAAGGTAAGAAAGCCAATGTCGCTCTGCGGGTCAACCCGGACGTGGACGCTTTAACCCATGTCAAAATTACCACCGGTACGAAAGAAAACAAGTTTGGCGTTCCGTGGCAGGAAGCACATGAGTTGTATTTGGCCGCGTCGAAGATGCCGGGTATCCGTATTGCGGGGATTGCCGTACATATAGGTTCGCAATTGTTAGATTTGGAACCGTTCCGTTTGGCGTTTACGAAAATAGCCTCTATGGTCCGTGCGTTGGAAAATGACGGAATCATAATTGAAAATGTAGACTTGGGCGGCGGAATGGGCATTAATTATAATGTGGAATTGCCTCCCACTTGTGAAGATTATGCCCAGATCGTACGCGAAACGCTGGGCGATATGCGGAAACATATTATTGTAGAACCGGGCCGTTCCGTGGTGGGCAATGCGGGGATTTTGGTAACAGAAGTAATTTGCGCCAAATCAAACGGAGAAAAGAATTTTATTATTGTGGACGCGGGCATGAACGATTTGGTGCGTCCGGCCCTATACGATGCTTGGCATACCATTTTACCTGTGAGCAAGCAAGGAATAGCGCCGATTATTGCGGATATCGTTGGCCCGATTTGCGAATCAGGCGATGTGTTTGCCCATGAGCGGATTATTGAACCCGTTCAAGCCGGCGGTTTGCTGGCTATTATGTGCGCTGGAGCCTATGGGGCGGCGATGTCTTCTATTTACAATTTCCGCCCGTTGGTGCCGGAAGTGATGGTAAACGGAGAGGAATTTGCCGTGGTACGCAAGCGTACCACGTATGAAGAAATGTTGAGCGGACATGTAATTGCGCCGTGGTTATGAGGAATAAGTTATGAGAAAAATTTGCATCATGAAGTTTGGCGGCAATACGCTGGCCAATAAACAAAAATTATTAATGGCGGCTGATTTAATCAAATCCCGCTATGATGATAATTTCATTCCGGTAGTGGTGGCTTCCGCCAACGGAAATTTGACGGACGTATTATTAGATCATGCTTTTAGCATTACGCCTTCTCCCGAAAAAAGGGAATTGGATATGTTGGTTACTACCGGGGAACGCGTTAGCGTAGCGTTGTTATCCATTGCGCTACGTGCGATAGGGGTTCCGTCCGTATCGCTTACCGGTTCCCAAATCGGGCTGAT
>CALUYP010000030.1 GCA_944325055.1 uncultured Elusimicrobiales bacterium
GAGCAAAGCGAGTTATAAAATGGCCCGTTTGGAAGTGATTTTTATAGGACGCTGGGGCGGCAATCTTTTTCGTACTTTTTCTTTTGTAAGAAAAAGTACCCCCGGCCAAAGCTTGGCCGCCCAACTCAATACCCATTAACATGATTGGTTTAGGCCACACTGTTTCTGTTTTGTCGCACTCTTACAAGACGACAAGTCTAAGCTTGGCCCCCGACTCTATGCCCGTTAATTTGATTGGTTTAAGCCACACCGCTCCAGAAATACTGCGCTCTTACAAAAACGACCCTCAATCCGCCATTTATTGAAGATTTTTTCTTTGTAAAAAAGTACAATACAAGTATGTTAGAACAATTATTTCACGTCAGATTTGACGAATTAAACGAAAATGGTTATATCCCGACCGTAACCTTTTTAAGATATTTTCAGCAAGCTGCAGCGCTGGACAGTGCCCAGCTTGGATTTGGCTGGAAAGACCTGATCAAAGACAATCAAGCTTGGATTTTAACCCATATGCAAGCGAGGGCACTCCAAAAGGATATCCCTTTGCAAGATGTAACCGTAAAAACAAAACACGTTTTCTCCGATCGTTTATTAAGCCGCCGCCAATTTATCATCTACGGGGCGGACGGACGCTCTCTTTTTGAAGGATCTTCTTGGTGGGCAATTATGGACATTCAAAAACGCCGTTTGATTCGAACCCCGCAGCATTTGCTGGATATGAATCCGACGGAACCAGAAGAATTGGAACCGGAAGAAAATTTTAAAGCGTCCCTGCCGGGTGATACACCTTCCCACACGCTGGAAATCATCACACGGGAAGAAGATCTGGATCTAAACGCCCACGTAAACAACACGCATTATGCCGCTTGGGCCATTCAAAGCGTGCCGCCTCAAATACGGGCCGGCAAACGATTGGACCGCATTTTACTTTCGTTTAAAAATGAATGCCGCAGCGGGGAAAAAATCCTCGTCGGCGTCTTCCCCTGTGGGGAAAATGCCTTCTGGCATACGCTCATCCGCCAATCCGACGGAAAAGAAGCGGCCCGAATATATACCCGTTGGATTTAAGCCAATCTTTTAAACGCCCTATAAAGACATGAAAAAGGCCCTCCTGAAAGAGGGCCTTTTTCATCATAGCAATTTTCCTAAAACCGCATCCCCACCCGGAAGAAAGCAGAGTGGTATTGCAAGTCTTTATCGCGCCCATAAGAGGAAAGGTCTTTATCGCTGATAAAAGCATATGTGTAGCGATATTCTAATCCGGCAAATAAGCTGGCGGTAATATCATACTGTACGCCAAGACCGGCATAGAAACCGGTACCCCATTTATCTTGGCTGGATTTGGCGGCGTCAGAATTGGTTTTCATACGGGCATTCATCATACCCCATCCCATGGGAATATAGATTCTCCAATTATCCCACGCATTTAAGGTATATTTACCCGCCAATGAAATGGCGTGCAGATAAATATCGTCATAATTGCGGGATTCCCCATCCCGGTTATGCGTTTTGTTGCTGGGGTGGAGCATCATGTAATCCGCCCCTAGGGCAAAATTCGGAGAAATGTGCCACAACATATTTACGTCTCCGGCTAAACCATTAGAGCCGTAGCGGTCATTGCGGGTGTCTTTGTTAAAACTATAGGTTTCACCAGCCGCAATGGAAACTTCCATACGGTTTTCATTCGTACGGGCGGCTTTGCTGGGCGTATAGGATTCATAGATAGCGCCGTCTGTGGTGGTCTGGCCTTGGGCGTTTGTCACGCTTTGTTCTACAATAACCGAATCGGTAGTACCTTTTTTATTGCGCATAGACGTATCATATACGCTTGTGGTAGTAGTTGTCTTGGTCACCTTCAGCTGAGGTTCACCTTTCTTTAAAGAAGCCTCATTTGCTTTTAGTGTGGCGGCGGCACCGGCTTGTTGCTGGTAAGCCGCGGAATTGGTATTTACTTTTTGGGCTAAGGCGGCATTGGCACTTAATAATGCACAGGCCGCTAAAACTAATGTTTTTCTCATTCTTTCCCCCTATTGGTTTTTAATCCAGACTGAAACTGTCTGAACATGTAATCATTTTAGATAACGTCTTACACACACGCAACATAAAAAAGTGATTAGTTCTTGCTCGCGTATAGATTTTCTTTCCTGTGTATCACACGAAATTTTAACAGAATGATTATGATTAAAATTCTACTTCCTTCCGCACGGATAAATTTGATTGACAAATATTTTCCAGAATGTTAAGATATTAATGTACTAGAAAGAGCGACTTGGCAACAAGTCGCTCTTTCCTTAAGTAAGCCTTTTCAAAGGAGCAGCCATGCGAGATCCTAAAACCATCGAAGAAACCGTGGCCAAGGCACTGGAAACCCAAAATGTGGAACTGGTGGACTTGGTCATCCAAAACCAAGGAAAAAAGAAACTTTTGCAGTTTTTTGTAGACAAAGTAGGCGGCGTTACGCTGGATGACTGCGGCGAACTGACCGACAAAATCGACTCCGTTTTGGAAATGGAAAATTTAATTGACGGCGCGTATATTCTGGAAGTATCTTCTCCCGGTGTACAGCGCGTACTTAAAAAGCCGGCCCATTTTAAACGTTTTACCGGGCAGCGCGTGAAAATCGTACTCAAAGTACCCTTAGAAGGCCGCGGCTTTTTTACCGGAATCATCGCTTCCGCCGATGACGACGCTTTCGTATTGGACGACGGAACAAACCAATTTCGCTTTTCATACGACAACATCAAGAAGGCCAACTTGGACCCCGTTCTTGAATTTTAAACCGATTCCGGCTCAACCCCGGAAATATAAGGAGAATAAAAAATGGAAGGAAGTGCTAAAGATTTAGTATTGGCGTTAGAAGGACTGGAAAGAGAAAAAAATATTAAACGCGAAGACATCTTAAAAACAATTGAAGACGCGCTGGTTTCCGCCTTGCGCAAAAATTTGGGAAAAACCGCCCAAATCAGCGCCAAAATTGACGTTGAAAACGGATCCATTAAAGCGTTTCAAACTTTAAATGTGGTGGAACTCGTTACCAACCCGGAAATGGAAATAGATGTGGAAAATGCCAAAAAACATCTTAAAAACCCGAAAGTGGGCGATGTGGTAACCATCACGTTGGAAGTAGAAGATTTTTCACGTATCGCGGCCCAAATCGCCAAACAAGTACTCATTCAAAAAGTGCGTGGAATTGAACGCGACAACTTTTACAAAGAATTCAAACCCCGCGAAGGCGAAGTGGTAACGGGTTCGGTGCGCCGTTTTTCAGACCGGGACATCATTGTGGACTTGGGCAAAGTGGAAGCCATCCTGCCGTATTGCGAACAGATTAAAAAAGAACGATACGTCAACGGTTCGCGCGTAAAAGCGGTTATTGCCAAAGTCATGAACCAAAATGATTTGGCAGCCGTAGGAGATGACCCCATCCTCTCCCGCTATAAATCCGCCGCCTACAAAATGGATAAAGGGCAACGCGGGCCTTACGTCATTCTTTCGCGCGCCAACGGCAAATTCTTGGAAGAACTTTTTAAAGTGGAAGTGCCGGAAATCAACGAAGGCATCGTAGAAATCAAAAACATCCAGCGCGATCCCGGTTTCCGCGCTAAAGTAATGGTGTCCAGCATTGACAGCAAAATTGATCCCATTGGCACCTGCGTAGGGATGCGCGGAATTCGTATCCGCGCGGTTATGAATGAACTCTCCGGCGAACGCATTGACCTAATCAATTATTCCGACGATATTTCTACCGTCATTATGAACGCCTTAGCCCCGGCCAAAGCTGATTTCGTAAAGATTGATAGCTTGGCCGAAAAGAAAGCCACGGTTATCGTGCCGGACGACCAACTGGCTATCGCCATTGGAAAAGACTGGCAGAATATCAAACTGGCTTCCAAACTGACGGGCTGGAATTTGGAAGTAAAGAGCGAATCTCAAAAGAATAAAGAAGGAAAAGAAGCTTCCGATGCGGTACAGGCTACCCTAGCGGACGTAGAAGGCATCGGCCCGAAAATGGCGGAAGTATTGCAAAAATCCGGCTTTACCAGTGTAGAACAGATTGCCGAACTGGACATAGAACACCTTTCCACAGTACAAGGTATCGGCGAAAAAACGGCCGTCAAAATTATTGAAGGCGCAAAAAAATACTTGGCGGACAAACAGGACGCCAACGGGCAGGAGGACGTAAATGACAACCAAGAAAACAACTAATACCGAAGAGGAATCCTCCGCCAAGAAAAAAACGACGGCTAAAACCGCCACCGCAAAAAAAACAACGGTTAAAAAGACGGCCGCCAAAACAACAACCGCCAAAAAAACAACGGTTAAAAAGACGGCCGCAAAAAAAACGACGGCTAAAAAAGCGACGGCTAAAAAAACAGTTTCGGAAAAAGAAGAAAAAACCGCGGTTGAAACACACCCAGAACCGGCAAACCCAGCTGTAGCACCCGTTGCCGCCTCTCAACACCGGCCAGCGACTCAACCGGCGGCGGAAAAACCGGAACAGCCGGCAAAGCCGTCCGTTTCCCCCGCCTCCAAGCCGGAATCGACGGCTCAGCCTGTTGCAAAGCAGGAGCAGCCTGCTCACCGCCCTCAACAGCCGCAAAGCCAACCGGCCCAGCCGAAACCGGCCCAACAGCCGCAGCAGCCCAAACCGGTTTCCCAGCCGGAACATACCCGTCCGCAAGGCCCGCGCCACGGACATCATCATGGGGAACAACCCGCGCCTAAACAACCGGAGAACGATTCAAAGCTAATCCGAATTGTAGGGCAGCCCACTGTGAAAGAATTGGCTGAAAAGATGAATATCAAAACGAATGATTTCATCAAAAAGCTCATGATGATGGGTATTTTCGCTACAATCAACCAACGTCTTGAAAAAGATATGATTGAGCTAATCGTAGACGAATGCGGCTTTAAAGCGCAAATGGAAGAAGAAGATTTGGCAAAAGAAACCGTCGCCTTAATGGAAACGCCCGATGATCCTTCTTCTTTAAAGCCTCGAAGCCCGGTTATTACGATTATGGGTCACGTAGACCATGGCAAGACCAGCTTGCTGGACGCTATCCGCAAATCAAATGTAGTGGCCGGTGAAGCCGGTGCAATTACTCAGCACATCGGCGCCTACCGCGTTACCACGCCGCGCGGCACATTAACTTTTTTGGATACTCCAGGCCACGAGGCTTTCACCGCTATGCGCGCCCGCGGCGCTCAAGCAACGGATATTGTCGTGCTGGTCGTTTCGGCTACCGACGGAATTATGCCTCAAACTATTGAAGCTATGGAACATGCCAAAGCAGCTGGAGCACCGATTATTGTGGCGGTAAACAAAATTGATCTGCCCGGTGCCAACGTAGACCGCGTAAAACAGGATTTAGCCTCCCGCGGACTGGTACCGGAAGAATGGCAGGGAAGCACTATTTTTGTAGAAATTTCCGCCAAGAAACACATCAACATTGATAAACTGTTGGAAATGATTTCGTTGCAAGCTGAAATGATGGAACTGAAATCTAATCCGGATCGTCCGGGAGTGGGCGTCATTTTGGAAAGCAAACGCGACAGCAAACGCGGCGTAGTTGCTACCGTATTGGTTCAAAAAGGTACGATGAAAGTAGGCGATCCTTTTATCGTAGGAACGAACTACGGCCGAATCCGCGCGTTAATTGATGAAAACTCCCAACGTTACCAAAAAATCGGTCCGAGCGTACCGGCAGAAATTTTGGGTATCAACGGGGAACCGCCGCAGGTGGGTGATACGCTCTATATTATGCCCAGCGAAAAGGAGGCCCGCTATGCTTCCGAAAAACGCAAATTGGCCCAAAAAGAAGATTCTCAGGCACACCGCAAGCAAATGTCTTTAATGAGCCTGGGTAAAAACGACGAAAATGGAAACCGCGTTAAGAAATTGCAGCTTATTTTGAAAGCCGACGTACAGGGTTCCATTGAAGCCATCAAAGACGCTCTCTTGCGCATTCCGTCTGACGAAGTGGAATTGGATATCATCCTGTCTGCTCCGGGCAACGTTAACGAATCGGATATTTTGCTTGCCAAGGCCAGCAATGCCGTCGTTATCGGTTTCCACGTAGATGTGGAAAATAAAGCCCAATCCGAAGCCGAACGCGAAGGAATTGAAATCCGCCGTTACACGATTATCTTTGAACTGTTGGAAGATATAAAAGCCGCTATGGAAGGATTATTGGAACCGGACGTAGTGGAAACTGTCGTAGGAACGGCTACCATCAAAAAAGTAATGAAATTAAGCTCCGGATTAATTTCGGGTTCTTTAGTAGACAGCGGTACCATTATCCGCGGTTATGAGGTACGCGTCAAGCGTAACGGAGAAGAAATCGGACACGGAAAAATCGGCGGCTTAAAACGCTTCAAAGACGACGTCAAAGAAGTGGAAAAAGGCTATGAATGCGGTATTCTGATTGAAGGCTTCAAAGGCGTTTCCGAAGGAGACGTCATTGAATGTTTCCGAAAAGATAACGTAACGCGAAGAATTAAAATGTAATTTGCCGTTCTACTTGAGCAAGCTTACGCTAACGGCCCCTATATATTCAGGGGCCGTTCTTTTTCCAAAACAACAAATGAATTATATCTTTGCGGTTTATGAGAAACCTCTTCTTCAGAAAAGCCAATAGTCTAAAACATATATTTATATCGTATTTTCACCGATATTTTGCTTCTTGCTCTATATTTAAGTAAACATGAGCAGGAAAAAGCAATTCCTCAAATAGAAGCTATTCTAGGCAATTTTCCCTGCGTTCTCAAGCACCAACTATCACTCAATAAGTTTTCTTTCTTACTTCTTAAGGCGTTTTTAGAAATATATATTCCCCGGCGTAGCCGGGGGGTTCACCACATACAAAAACCCGCCTGTTCCCAAGCGGGTTTCTAAAGAAGGATTCTTTCTTTAACTACCTTAAATCGCCAGCATAACACCAATCTTTACCGGTTCCAGTACTAGGACACGCTGCCGCTCCATTGGAAATGGATTTGCACGTGGTTTCAGAGCCTTTGCAGGTACGGGTTACATTCCCATTAGCATCAATCGCCACCACCAAAGCATAACTCATATCGCCGGAAGTATTCGTTCCATCCGCATTTACACGACGCACCTGCGCCTCAAAATTCGTAGCAGTCGCAGTCGGAATAGTTAAGGTAAAATTTTTAGTAGTAATCGTTGAAACTGTAGCCGACCCAACTCCAGGCAGCTGCAAATCCAACAAGCTTAGGTCGTTCGTAAAACTACCCGATGCCATCTTGTAAATCTGCTCTGCCGTAACCAAATTGCCCAACAGACTCATCCCTTCCGTTGCGCGTGATTTCTCAACCGCTTTGGTGTATTGCGGCAACGCCACTGCGGCCAGAATACCAATGATCAATACGACCACCAGCAATTCAATTAACGTAAAACCTTTTTTCATATTTTTATCTCCTTTTGTAATAAGCGCACCCATTTTGATAATTACACCCAAAATACGCTTACCATGTATAGTTTAG
>CALUYP010000031.1 GCA_944325055.1 uncultured Elusimicrobiales bacterium
GAAGACCAGATGTATATGCCCCGCGCCGTTAATGCTACGCCGCTGCCGGCTTTAACTCCAAGCAAAATCCCGGCCGGCACACCGCTCCCTACACCTTAACTTCGGTCTATATTCCGTCACAGATGAAGGGCAAAACCCTCTTTCCCGGCAAACAACGCTCCCCACTTGGGACTAACCTATATTTCCGCCTTTTCAAAACGTCCAGATTTTTTATAATAAGGGTATGCCTATGGATCCCGTTTCCATTTCCTCTTTTGGAATTGCCGGTATACTCTATTTGATATTGCAGATAGTGGTAACCGGTCATATTATCTGCCGAAAAGACGATGTAAAAAGTTCTTTCGGCTGGATTGGCTTAGTGTGGCTGGCGCCGTTGCTGGGTTGTATTATTTATATTGTTTTTGGTATCAACCGAATTCGCCGAAAGGCTTTATCTCTTCGAAACAAAGGGCCGGACATTTTTACCGTAACCGGTAAAACCGAAGAAGAAATCGAAAAAGAAATTCCCCGTCCTTTTCTTCAGTTACTGCGGCTTGGATATAAAGTACACCCCCAACGTTTTTCTCTTGGGAACCGTGCCCAAGCTTTTGTAAACGGAGACAGCGCTTACCCGGAAATGTGCCGCCTAATCGCTTCGGCCCGGAAAGAAGTCCTGATGCAAAGCTATATTTTTGACAATGACCGCGCGGGACGGCTGTTTGTAGAAGCCTTTAAACAGGCTGTCAAAAACGGGGCAAAGGTAAAAGTGTTGGTGGACGGCGTAGGCATCAACTATTCCAAACCGACCATCGCTTCTGTACTGCGGCATATGAAAGGAGTGGAATTTTCCGTTTTTCTCCCTTCCAAGACGCCAATCAACCTGCCGTTTGTCAATTTACGCAACCACCGTAAAATTTTAATTGTAGACGGACGAACCGCTTTTTTTGGCGGGATGAATGTGGCGGAAGGAAATTTGGTCAACACCTACCCCAAAGAACCCATCATAGACATTACCTTCCGGGTAGAAGGGCCGGTAGTGGACCAAATGTCGCGCGTGTTTGAAGAGGACTGGATTTTTTCCGGTAAAAAGCATTTTATTCCCGCTTCTTTTCACGCATCCGGACCTCTGCCCGGAACCATGCCCGCGCGAATTATTCCGGACGGACCGGACGCCGATTACGGAAAAATAGAACTGATGGTGTTAGGGGCTTTGGCTTGCGCGCAAAAAAACGTTAAAATCGTAACGCCTTATTTCCTGCCGGAAAGCGATATTTTAAACAGCTTGGAAGTAGCCGCTATGCGTGGCGTAGAAGTGGAAATTATTCTTCCTTCCAAAAGCAATATCTTTGGAATGGACGGCGCCATGCGGGCCAACTTTGCGCGCTTGCTTAAGAAAGGCGTCAAAATCTACCGCACGCAGCCGCCCTTTGACCACAGTAAAATTATGTTGGTGGACGACGCTTGGCTGTTTGTCGGATCTGCTAACTGGGACGTAAGAAGTTTTAAATTAAATTTTGAATGCAATATGGAATGCTTGGATAAACAATTGGCCGCAGAGGTAAACCACATTATTCAGCATAAAAAAACCCATGCACACAGCGAAAAAGAGCTTCCTCCTTCGCTATGGCGCACGCTGGCGGACAATACCCTGCGCCTGCTGACCCCCTATTATTAGTATGTTATATCAAAAACCGGACTCCCGAAACGTATTAGTAGAACATGGCCTCGCGACGCAAGAAGCACTGCCGCGGCGTTTTACGGTATGCGTATGGAACTGGCAAAAATGCAAACAAAAAAACTGGGGTGCTGAGTTCAAGCAAATTGCCCAAACGGCAGATTTGGTGCTTGCACAGGAAGTACACCGTTCGGCTGCGGTTAAAACAAATATGGAACAAACGCCTTATCACTGGACGGGAGCAATCAGTTTTTTTTCTTTGCGCGGAAAAAATCCCATTGGCGTAGCGACGGGAAGCATTGCCAAGCCGATACGGGTTTCTTTTGCCGCCGCCGAAAGAGAACCCATCTTACGGATACCTAAAATGACGCTGGCGGCTCTGTTCCCCATTGAAAAGTCTCCGCAACCACTGCTGGTTATTAATATACACGCCATTAATTTTACCGGAATTAAAGCCTTTGAACACAATTTACACAGTGCGGCAGAATTGCTGTTAGATTACAACGGGCCGATTTTATTGGGGGGCGACTTCAATGCTTGGAACGCCACCCGCCGGCGGCTGCTTTGCCGCATGACCCAATCGGCCAAACTCACGGAAGTCATTTTTGAACCGGATAACCGTTCCCAATGGATGGGACGTCCGGTAGATTACTTATTTACGCGCGGTCTAAAAGTACTTGCTTCCGGGGTGCGTGTAAGCGACGGATCGGATCATAACCCCTTGCTGGCGCGGCTGGAAGTCGAATAATTCATTCTCCATACGTCCAATAGAAAATCGCAAATATGGTAAAATATAAGTAATTATGAACACATCAGACAATAAGGCCGTATATTTTAAACGTGAAGCTCTCAAAAGAGTCGTAGAAGCTTTTGACAAAGGCACCTTGGAAAAAAATGCGTACCGCATTCCCTTTGAAGTCATCCCGCCGGATTCTAAATCTGCAGTGCGTTGCTGTATTTATAAAGAACGGGCCGTGTTCCGCGCCCGCACTTTAGCGGCGATGGGCTGCAGCGTGGAAAAAGACGATGAAGCCACTTCTTTGAATGATTACGCCAAGCAGGCTCTTTTGCGTAAATCGATACCCGAAGTGCCGCTAACCGTTATGGATATTGCCTGCAAAGGCTGCGTAAAAGCGCGCCATATTGTTACTGAAGCGTGCCAAGGCTGTTTGGCGCGGCCCTGTCAACAGGCGTGCAAGTTTGGAGCCATTTCTTTTTCAGACGGGAGATCCCACATCGACCCCGACAAATGTAAAAACTGCGGCCAATGCAAAGCGGTCTGTCCGTATAACGCCATCACTTATGTACCTGTTCCCTGTGAGCAGTCCTGCCCGGTGGACGCTATTCATAAAGGCGAAAACGGATTTGCCGAAATTGATTTTGACAAGTGTATTTCCTGCGGACACTGTATGGACGCCTGTCCTTTCGGCGCCATTATGGAGCGAAGCCAGTTAATTGATATCCTGGGCCAGATACAAAGCCATAACAAGGTCTGCGCGATGATTGCTCCTTCTATTGTGGGACAATTTGACTGCACTCTGCCGCAGTTGATAACCGCCGTCAAAAAAGCCGGCTTTGACAAAGTAACTGAAGTAGCCGAAGGCGCGGATATCACCACCGCCAACGAAGCGCGCGAACTGGTGGAACGTTTGGAAAACGGCGCACGATTTATGACTACTTCCTGCTGTGCGGCGTGGATTCAAGCTGTTAAAAAGCATCTGCCTGCCTTGAAAGAATTTGTTTCCCACACTAAAACACCGGCCGCTTACACCGCCGAAATTGAAAAGAAAAACGGTTTTGTAACGGTTTTCGTGGGGCCGTGCGTCTCCAAACGCGTAGAAGGGATGGAAGATCCCAATATCGATTTTGTGATGACTTATGAAGAATTGGGAGCTCTGTTAGACGCCAAAGGCATTAACCCGGCCCAATGCGAAGAAACGCCGCTGGATCCTAAAATTTCCGGCGAAGCACGCTACTATGGTGTAACGGGAGGAGTCGCCCAAGCGGTGGAAAACGCCATTGCCGGCAAACGGACATTTAAGAAAATGGCTGTTAACGGTTTAGACAAAAAGACAATGATGGTGCTTAACGCTTATGCAAAAGGAGCGGGTGATTTCCAGCTTTTGGAAGTAATGAGCTGCAAAGGCGGTTGTATCGGCGGCCCGTGTACCCTTAAAAAGCAAGCGGCGGTCATTAAGCCGATTAAAGACTTAGTGGCCCAAAGCCCTAAGGTGCCTTGTGCATTGGAGGAGAAAAAGGACTAAACGTTCTGTATCCTTCAAAACATATTTTCAAAACAGGGCTGGGTACAGTCCTGTTTTTTGAAATACGCCTCACATAATCTAATAACAGCTTGATAGATTTTCTAACAATAAAAACCCCGCTTTGAGCGGGGTTTTTGTAAAAATATCTCCTGCAAGTTTCCAGCCAACGATTAACGTTTGGAGAACTGGAAGCGTTTGCGGGCGCCGGGCTGACCGGGTTTCTTTCTTTCCACCATACGGGGATCGCGGGTAAGATAACCGGCTTTTTTCACGGCTTTTTTAATATCTTCGCTGATCGCGGCCAAAGAACGCGCAATCGCGTGGCGCAACGCACCGGCTTGGGAAGAGATGCCGCCGCCGGTTACTTTAGCGGTCACATCATATTCTTTTTCCAAGTTGGTTACCACCAGCGGCGCCTTGACGGCGGCTTTGCAGCGGGCGTGGTTGCCAAAATATTCATCCAGGGATTTGGCGTTGACGGTAATGACGCCTTTGCCTTTTAAAAGTTCTACCTGGGCGACGGAGGTTTTTCTTCTTCCGGTTTTAATTTCTTTCGTATTGTTCATAAATTCTTATCCCTCTTATTTACCAAAGCGTTCGGTGAAGGCGTGTTCTTCGCCGGCGAACAGTCTCAAGCGTTTCATTCTGGACGCACGGAGTTTGTTTTCATCCAACATTCTCTTTACAGCCAGTTCCAAAACTCTGGTGGGGTTTTTTTCCAACACTCTTTTGACCGGCGTTTCTTTCGCGCCTTTGGCATAGCCGGAGTGGGAGAAGTAAACCTTCTGTTCCATTTTATTGCCGGTCAATTTGATTTTGCCGGCGTTGGTAACGACGACGAAGTCGCCGCAGTCCATATGAGGCGTATAGGTTTTTTTATGTTTACCCATCAGCAAGACGGCGATTTGGGTGGCCAGTCTGCCCAAGGTTTGGCCCGTGGCGTCAATGTGATGCCATTTGCGGGAGGTTTCTACTTCCTTGACGGAAGGCAAAAAAGTTTTTGTCATAATTCTTTGTTTCTACCTTTTGTAATTAATGCGCAGCGGAGTGGTGGCCGCTGTCTTAATGACTCGTGGTTTCTCATATATTATATCAAAATTTACGGATTTTTTACGGTTTTTATGCGTCCAACCGCGCCAACGTCTTGGAAAACAGGTCTTCTATGTCTGCTAGCGTATCCAAACGAACGAACCGACTGCGCACTTCAGCGGCGTTGGGAAAGTCCTTAATCCAATATCCCGCGGTCTTGCGGCTGCGGTTTACACCAATGCGCTCCCCATAATAGGACACGTTTTCGCGGACTAAATCCAGATAAATACCCAAGCGGGCGTGGGGCGTTTGGGAAGAAGGGGTTTTCCCATTAAAAACATCTATGATGTCGCGAAAAATAAACGGATTTCCAACGGCCCCGCGTCCAATCATCACGCCCGCGCACCCCGCTTGAAAAAATTGGCGGGCAATATCAGCATTCACTACGCCGCCGTTTCCAATGACGGGAATTTTTACCGCCGCACACGCTTCGGCCAATGCGTCAATATTGGGCGGCCCGCTGTGTACATCCACGGCGGCGCGGGCGTGCAAAACCACCGCGGACGCGCCGGCATTTTCCGCCAGTTTGGCCAAACGCGCGCCCAATAGTTCTTTGTGATTTAAGGCAATGCGCGTTTTAAGCGTAACCGGGATTTTCACGCTTTTGACAGCCGCTTCCACCAGCCGGCCCAATTTGGCTTCATCCTTCATCAGTACGCAGCCGGCGCCCGCTTTATTGATCTTTTTTACGGGACATCCGGCATTTAAATCCACGATATCCGCCCCTTGCGCTTCGGCATTTTTGGCGGCTTGGGCAATGGTCGTTTCATCCGAACCGAAAATCTGCATAGAAACGGGATGTTCTTTGGGATTGATGCGCAGCATTCTGCCGCTTTTTTCGTTGCCGTAATGCAAGGCGTGCGCGGAAACCATTTCCGCACATACAACCCCCGCCCCTCCCTTCAGGCACAGCACCCGAAAGGGCGAATCCGTGATCCCCGCCATCGGAGCCAACAACAAATTATTGGAGGCGGTAAACGCGCCAATCGCAAGCGGATGGATATCGGTCATAACACTTTTTTCCAACGGCCCGGCTTAGGGGCTTGTATGGTCTTTTGGCGCATCAGACAGGACCTCATAATCTGGCGCGCTTCCACAAACGTATTTTTAAATTCCAATGAATCAATAAACCCGTCATGCCCGAAACCGCCGGCTAATATATGGTCTGTAACGGCAAAACGATATGTTTCCTGCGGACGGATCACTCGTCCGTTATCGAGCGTAATACGCTGGATTTTTTTACCGTCTGGCATATCTGTATAGGAAACGGTAAATCCAGCAATCTGAGGGAAATTATCCTTGGCGTTTAAAGAAAGCTCCATTGCTTTTATAAACGACTCTCCCTTTATCGTAATGAATGTAATATTGTCTCCATAGGGATAGGCTTTATACAAATCATATTCCGTCAGAATTCCTTCCGGAAGAGCGTTTCGGATAGAGTCCGAATTAATCACCGCTCCATCCAACTTCGACCATTTATACAGACATTGAGCAAGTAAATTCCCCAATTCGGATTCTTGTGTAAGCGCATGGGAAATTTCCCGCGGCAATTCCGCCACGCGCGCATTCATTTTTTTACGCGTGCCGGCACGCAAAGAAGCCGCCTGCGCGGCGACAGCGGCATCTTCCCCAAACGATTCTTTTAATAGGGGAATATCTTCAAAAGAAAAATCCTTTACCTGCTTGCTCTTATCGAAAGAAACCCGGATATAACCCACGCTGTCTAATTTGGAACCGGGATAAACAATAAACGTATTGTTGATTTGGTCTGTCTCGGCATTTTCACGGTCTTTATTAGAGCTTAGAATCAAATCAATTCCCTCTGTTTCTTCCGCAATCATTGGATCGCTGACCCGTTCTTTCTGGGCGCCCCCCAAAGAACTAAGCATGATTATATAGTCTGCTCCTTTCTCTTTGAGCAAAGCCGTCATTTCCTGAGCGGTTTGAACCGCATCCAAAGCGCGCAACCCGGGCAAACGGGATTTGTTCTGATTAACGGCTGCTGAATCAATCAGTCCGAAAACGCCGATTTTTATACCGTTTATGGTGCGGATTTGATAGTCGTGCAAAGGCCAAGGCATCTGGTTTTCCAACCGCAGATTAGAAACCACAAACGGATAGGGCAGTTCGCGTACAATGCTCCGCAAAGAAGGCCAGCCGTATGCCAAATCTTTATCGCTGATTGTCCCGGCAGTATAAGGAAGCGTCCGGGCCAATTCAGCCACATAAGCTCCTTTGGTCATGGTTCCCTCAGGGGCCGAACCAAACCAGTTGCCCCCGTCAAATAACAAAAAAGGCGCTTCCTTTTTTTGAAGAAAATTTTTTAATATGGCATATCCGCCGCATTCTTGATTATCCCAACGCGGTTCCGGACGAGACCAATAAAATCCCTGTATATCGGCTGTATAATAAATATCGATATGCGTTAAATCTTTATGACGGCATCCCCCCACCAAAATCAACAGAAAAAACACCCAAACGGTCTTTCTTATATTCATACTATTTCCGTAGAATCCTTCCCGTCTGCGGCGGAACGACCGGTCCTTTCCGAAGCGCTTCTTCCATTAAATCACGGATGGTTTTATTGCCGGCCAATTTTTTATCTTTGTCCGAAATCTTTTTAAACATCCAGCCTTCGCTGCCGCCGCCCGCGATATAGGAATTGGTGGCAATCGTGTATTTTTTGCGGTTTTCCACGGGTTTACCGTCCACCAAAATTTTAAGGATTTTGATTTTGCCTTTCTTGTTTTGCTTATAGGTAATCGTTAAGCCGGAATAAGTATACAAACTGTTAGGCGCAAAACTGGTTTTGATAAATTTCTTCAAAAATTTACCGTCTACCGTAACCAACGTAATCGTATTGTCAAACGGATGGATATCAATCAGATCGCGTTTGGTAACCGGGCCTTTCTGCATATCCACGCGCGTGCCGCCATTGTTGTGAATAGCGATCTGCGCGCCGGAATAATCGCGGACAATATCGGCAATCCAATCGTTTAAAGGGGCATCCTGCCGGTCATCCTGTTGAGGCAGCCGGCTCATTTTTTCAGAGGCTTCTCCCACCACTTCATCTACCCCCGGCTCACGCAATGAATCGGCGTATGTTTTCATTTCCTCATCTTCGCCGGTTTTGGCAATGATTAACGGGATAAGTTCCGATTTGGCTGAAACGAATTGCCCGGTTTCGTCGTCCGTTTCCACGCTGATCCGACTGACGTTTTGCAGATAACAACCGCTTTCCACAAACAAGGTGCCGCCGATATATTCATTTTGGAAAATGTTATGTGCATGCCCTCCCAACACAACATGCACCCGCCCGCCGAACTTACGCCCAATTTGCGCTACATAATCCTTGGTTCCATGTTTTTCATCCTTTAATGAATCGTGCACCAACACCACCACAAAATTAGGGTCCTTGGCTTCCACCTCTTTGAGGGCTTTTTCCAGAGCCGCAAGCGGTTTACCGTATGTATATAATTTGGAAGGATTAGTAGGCTCGCGGTTGGCTAAGCCGATGACCGCCACTTTTACGCCGTTTTCATCAAAAATTTTATAAGGAAGCACAGACGGCGGATATTTACCGGTAGCCGTTTCAAAAAAGTTCGCCGCCAACACGGCAAACTGGGCATTAGCCAAAAGCGGCGCAACGCCTTCCCCTTTAAAATCAAATTCATGGTTGCCAATGGTGGCGGCATCATAACTCATACGGTTCATCATTTGCACGCCTTTGAGCCCTTGGGAATTACGGGTTTCCACCGTGCCGTTTGCAAAGTCGCCGCTGTCTAACAACAGGTAACTTTTCGGCCCGTCTTTGATCACCGCCGCCAGTGCGGCAAAACCGCCCTGCCCGTTTTTGGGATAGAAAAAACCATGCACATCGCTGGTGTGATAAATTGTAGTGGTTTTGGCCGCCAAGGAAAACGGCAACAGCAACAGGGCAACTAGCAACCAAGTTTTTTTCATACAAGTCTCTCCTTCCTGTGGGGATAAATTTATGGTAACAAAAACATCCCGTCTATTCAAGACGAGCAAGGCTTTTATCTTTCCAGAATGCGTCCCGTTTCGGGCGGGATCAAAACGCCCTGTTTAAAATCTTCTTCCAAAATTTGGCGTATCGTTTTTTCTCCGACGGGACGGAGCGATCCGGGCGGTAAGGTTTTGAACAGTTTTCCTTCACTGCCGCCGCCCGCAATATACGAGTTGAGCGCAACCGTGTATTGTTTATCTTCTTGCAGGCGTTCGCCGCGTACCCAAATTTTTAAATTTTTAATTTTTCCTTTCTTCGTTTTTTTATAAGAAAGCGTCAAGCCCGAATAAGCCAGCCGATTCCACGGGAAAAGCCCTCCCGTAATCAATTTTTTCAAAAAAGCGCCGCTGACGGACGCCATAACCACCGTATTGTCAAACGGATACAGATCCATAATTTCGCGGCGGGACACCGCACCCTTGGGCAAACCCACCCTCGCTCCACCTACATTATGAATGCATACGTCCGAAGGCGCATAGCGGCAGGTTGCGTCCGCCACCCAGTTGTCCACGGGGGCATCCATATGGCCGGGAATAAATGATTTTTTGGAGAAAGCGGCGGAAGTTTTTCCCACCGATTCGTCCACATCTGTTTCGCGCAGGGATTGCGCAAAGACTTTTATCGCCTTATCTTCCCCCGTGTGAACGATTTCCAGCGGAATCAACTCCGATTGGAGAGATTGAATCCGCCCAGTTTTGTCATCGGTTTGCACGGTTATTTTGGTAACGTGCTGAAAATGGCAGCCGCTCTCGGCAAATAGAATGCCGCCGCGGAAATCGTTCTGGAAAATTTTATGCGCGTGTCCGCCCAATACCAAGTGCACCCGGCCGCCGAAACGACGGCCAATGTCTCCGATGTAGTTCGGCGATCCGGGTCTGTCATCCGCCAGCGAATCGTGCGCCAACACCACTACCAGATCCGGCTTTTGGCGTTCCACGTCTTCCAATGTTTTTTCCAAAGCGGGCAGCGGTTTGGTAAACCGATATTTTTGGCTTTTTTTTGTAGGATTGCGGTTGGCAAGTCCAATGACCGCCACTTTTAGACCGCCTAGACGGTAAATCCGATACGGAAGGATATTTTTAGGAAGCGTACCGTCTTGCGCCGACACCAGGTTGGCCGCCAGCACATCAAACTGCGCGGCGGAAAGGATATCGTCAAACCCTTCGTCTTGGAAAGCAAATTCGTGATTGCCGACCGCAGCCGCCTGATACCCCAATTGGTTCATCAGCTGCACGGCTTTTAGCCCGTTGGAACGCTGGGTTTCCACCGTGCCTTCGGCAAAATCGCCTCCGTCCAACAACAAATACTCCTTCGGTCCGGACTTCAATACCGCCGCCAAGGCCGCCGCGCCGCCTTGCCCGTTTTTAGGATAAAAAAAACCATGCGTATCGCTGGTATGGTAAATCGTTATTGTTTCTGCTAAAACGGGAAAAACAACTCCCAAAAACAGAACACATACAAGAAGTTTTTTCATTTTTTTCTCTTAATACAAAAACGCGCCGGTTTCCCGGCGCGGTAAACTAAGCGGCTAGGCGCGAAAAAGGCGAAATCTTACGCAGCCGCTCAATAATCGGCGGTAACTCTTTCAATACGAAATCAATCTCTTTTTCGGTCGTTTGGTCGGAAAGCGAAAACCGAATAGATCCGTGTGCAAACTGAAACGGCACGCCCATCGCACGCAATACGTGCGACGGCTCTAATGAGCCGGAGGTGCACGCCGATCCGGAAGAAGCGCAAACTCCCAAATCGTTGAGATACATCAAAATAGATTCCCCTTCAATGTATCCAAAACTGATGTTGGTAGTATTGGGGACGCGATGCTGGGGATCACCGTTTACTTTTACATCGGGAATAGAGGACAAAATCCCTTGTTCCAAGCGGTCTCTTAATGCGGCTATCCGCGCGGAAGCGCCGTCCGCCAAGCGCTTTTGCGCTAGTTCGGCCGCTTTCCCCAAGCCCACGATATAAGGCACATTTTCCGTACCGGCCCTTCGATGTCTTTCTTGATGTCCGCCCATCAGATACGGCATAAAACGCGTCCCGCGCCGCACATACAACGCGCCGACGCCTTTGGGGCCGTGGAATTTATGCGCCGACAAAGAAAGCATATCAACATCAGCCGCCTGTACATTGACCGGAATTTTCCCTACGGCCTGTACGGCGTCGGTATGAAAAAGTGCTCCTTTGGCGTGCGTCAAGCGGGCGATTTCGGCAATGGGAAAAATCGTTCCCGTTTCGCTATTGGCCCACATCACCGATACGAGCGCCGTATCTTCGTCCAACACGCTCTGAAAGCGCGCCATATCAAACCGGCCCTTTTCGTCTACGCCGATAAAATCCACCCGATATCCTTGCGCTTCCAAGTATTTAAAGGGTTCCATAATGGCGGGGTGTTCCACCGCGGAAGTAATGATATGTTTCTTTTTGGGAAAAGAACGCACCGCGGAAAAAATAGCCGTGTTATCGCTTTCCGTGGCGCAGGAAGTAAAAATAATTTCGTCGGCGTAGGCCGCTCCGATTAAATCGGCCACCTGCTGGCGCGCCTGTTCAATGGCATGATGGTTGCTGCCGCCAAAAGTATGCATACTGGAAGCATTGCCGTATTTTTCGGAAAAATAAGGCAGCATCGCTTCCACAACTGCAGGCGCACATTGCGTGGTGGCGTTGTTGTCCAGATAAATTACCTTCATATTAAGCCTGCTCCACCGTGAGGGAAGAATCCACTTTTTCCTTCAGTGTTTTTTCAATGAAATTTTTCAGCGTCCCCATAGCGCCCGCACAGCCGCTGCACATCCCGGTTAAACGGATTTTGACCACATTCCCGTCCAGATCGGCCAATTCGGCGGATCCTCCGTCCATATTAAGTTTGGGGCAAATTTCTTCTTCCAACACGCGTTCAATTGTTTTGATTTTTTCCACTACGGTCATTTGAGCAAAAGGTTTTGGTGCGGCGGCAGAAGTTTGCGCCGCGCCGTTTACCTTATCCAAAATTTTCTGGATTTCCCCCTTGCACCGCCCGCAGCCGCCGCCGGCTTTGGTAAAATGCGTTACGTCTTCCACCGTCTTTAAATGATTGGTGCGAATGGCTTTGATAATGGTTTCTTCGGATACATTAAAGCAATGACAGACGATTTTTTCTTCTTCCTGTTCAAACACCACCGGCGCGCCGCCTTGGCGGTAACTTTTTACCGCGGCTTCCAACGCTTCCATCCCCATCACAGAACAATGCATTTTTTCGGCGGGCAGCGTGCCTAAGGCGTCGGCAATATCCTGGTTGGTGATTTTGGAAGCTTCGGCAATGGTTTTGCCTTTAATCATTTCCGTTAAAATAGAAGAAGAAGCAATCGCGCTGGCACAGCCGAACGTTTCAAATTTAGCGTCTTCAATTACGTCGGTTTCTTTGTTTACTTTGATGGTCAGCTTTAGGGCGTCTCCGCACACCAGGCTGCCGACTTGACCCGTCCCATCGGCATTGGGAATTACCCCCACATTGCGCGGATTTCTAAAATGATCCATTACTTTGTCTGTATAGTCCCACATAGCGGCCCCCTGTTCTATATATATTATTATATCATTTTGACTGGAAACAGCACTCCGAGTAAAGCGACAAAAAAGGTTATGTTCCGGCGCGCGCAAAACGGCTCTTTTTGGTAAAATAAAATACGATGACTTTTAAACACGCCGCCGTTTTTTATAACGCCCATAAAACTCATACCGCTTCCTTAGCCCAAGAGGTATGCAATTATCTGCGTCAAAACGGCATACAAAGCGATTTAATCACAGATTTACAACAGCTTTCCCCGGAAACAGAACTGTTGGTAGGAATGGGCGGAGACGGAACCATCCTTCATTGCGCCCGCGCCGCCGCGCCGCTGGGAGTACCGATTTTCGGCATTAATTGCGGCACGTTGGGTTTTTTAGCGGCCTGCGAAAAAGAGGAATACGCCGGTGCGCTCAAAAGCCTGCTGGAAGGCGGATGCACCATCAATGAACGTTTTATGCTTCAGACGCGTATTCTTCATAAAAAAGACCGGCCGCTTGAATTTTTGGCGTTTAACGATTGCGTACTCCGCGCCGCTTCGCCGCGCGCATTTTTATTGGAAGCACTGTGGAACGGGAAAGAAATCCCTTCCTATTTTGGAGACGGCGTCATTGTCGCTTCTCCCACCGGTTCCACAGCTTACTCGCTGGCGTCCGGCGGGCCGATTGTAGAACCCGGGGTCGACGTCTTAGCGGTTACGCCTATCTGCCCGCATACGCTCAACCAGCGCCCGCTTATTTTGTCAGCTTCCGGAACGCTCACGCTGATTCCTTCTTTTAAAAATGAATCCGACCGGGCCGCCTGCAGTTTGGACGGACAAATTAATCTTACCCTTCCGTTGGGCGCACAAGTGCAAATTACCCGCAGTCCGCTTAAAACCAAACTGCTTTGTCCGCCGGAGCGTGGGTTTTTTCAAATTTTAAACCGTAAATTAAAATGGGGGAACCGGTAATATGCTGCTGCACCTGCGCGTACAAAATTTTGCCATTATTTCAGATTTATCTTTGCACTTCGCACCGGGTTTGAATGTGTTCTCGGGAGAAACGGGTGCCGGTAAATCCATCGTAATAGAAGCGTTAGGCTTTGTGCTGGGCGCGCGCGGAGATGTTGGCGCCATTAAAGACGGCGCGGACAAAATGACCGTTACCGCCCTCTTTTCCGCCGCCGATTTACCGACTACGCTGCGCCGCGAACACCAAATCGCCGGCGACGTATTTACCTTAAAAAGAGAACTGGACAAAAAAGGCAAAAGCAAAGCCTTTGTAGAAGGACATCCGGTAACCGTATCAACCCTAGCGCAATTAAGCCGCGTGCTGGTAGATTTTCACGGACAGCACGACCATCAAAGTTTATTGCACGCGTCCGTACACTTAATGCTCTTGGATCAATTTGCCGGACACGAAACGCTGGTGCAAAAAAACCAGGAAGCCTACCAAGCCTGCCAAGCCATACAAGCCAAGCTGGACGCCGCCCGCATGAGCGAACAAGAAAGAGAACGCCTGCTGGATATGAGCCAATACCAGCTCAAAGAGATTGAGGACGTCAATCCCACCGCGCAAGAAGACCTCCAGCTGGAGCAAACTCTTCCCAAAATGAAACACGCCGGACGGCTGTTGGAAATGGCGCAGGGAGCCTATTATGAATTGTACGCGGCGGAAGACTCCGCTACATCCCGTGCGGGCAAAGCGCTTCGCACCCTGCAAAATATGGCGGAGTTGGACGAAAATTTAAACGCCCTGTCACAAGATTTAAACAGTGCTTTGGTAACCTTGGAAGACGCCGCCTCCACCTTAGGCACGTACAAAGACGACATCAACATAGAACCGGACGCGTTAGACCGTATGCTGGCCCGGCACGAAAAGATCAAACGCTTAAAAACCAAATACGGCCCGGAACTGGCGGACGTGTTAAACACCGCCCGCAGTCTGCGTGAGAAAATAGACCAGTTGCAGCACGGGGAAGAACGCGAACAAGAACTATTGCAAGAGCTGGAAAAAGCACACCAAAAACTGCTCCGGCTGGCCGGTGAACTGCACGAAAAGCGTATGGCGGCAGCCCAACGCCTTTCCCGCCGCATTACCGAAGAAATACGTCCGCTGGGGTTTAATGCGGTTAAATTTTCCGTTGCCGTAGAAATGGACGAAGAAAACCTCGGTCCGACCGGCGCGGATAAAGTGGAATTTTTATTTTCCCCCAATCCGGGGCAACCCCTTCGCCCGCTTAAAAACATTGCTTCCGGGGGCGAGATCTCACGGGTTATGCTGGGGCTTAAAACCGTGCTTGCCTCTACCGTCCCGGTAATGGTTTTCGATGAAATAGATGCCGGCATCGGCGGGGAAACAGGCCATTTAGTCGGGCAAAAACTACACGAAGCGGCACAGGAACGGCAGGTTTTATGCGTTACGCATTTAGCGCAAGTGGCGGTTCAAGCAGACCAAAACTTTTATGTATCCAAGAAATCCGCCAACGACAATACGGAAGTACAAATCTCTCTTTTGCAAAAAGAAACCCTTACTCAGGAAATTGCCCGCATGTTAGGCGGAACGAATAAACGTTCAGCCGCATTTTCACATGCAGAGGAGTTGTTAAAAGATGCGAAACGTTTATAAAAGAGTCTTTCCGTTGATGCCGCATAACTGGCTGGGACTGTCGGGGCTGGCCAATTTGTTTATCTTATTATTTTACGCTACCGGCGCAGTGGGATTGTATGCCGTTTGCTGCTGGGCTGCGACCTTTTTTACAGACCCGGCTATTCTCCAAGCGGCCTCCGCACCCATCCGCCGGATTTATGGGTTGGCTTCTATCCAAGCATTACTTGTTTGTGTTGGCTGGTGGGTGTTAATTGCCGGCTGCCGGGCACTTAATACGTTAATGCGTCAAACGGCGTCAAAAGAAAAGCAAGCCAAATAATTTGCCAGAACTTATAGTTATTAAACCGTATTCTTTTTGATACAATATGTGCATAGGGGTATTCCTTTTTCCCCCGTATATATACAAGGAGAGAAATATGTCCAAATGTTGCAAACATGCCAAATGGTGGCCGCACAATTGGTTGTGCTTAAAGGGATTGTCAGTCATTTTTTTGGTGCTTTTTTATCTGGCGTTGGCTTACGCAGTATTCCAAGCCTATGCGCTGTTTACGCATCCGCAGCTGACTGGCGCCGAAATGTGGCTGGCAGTTGCTTTCTATGTAGCAAGCGATTTAGCTGCAGCTATCGGGTTTTTAACCGTAGCTAAAATCTTACAGGCCATCCGCAAAATTAAAAAAGCAGTGGCTCCGTGCGCTTGCTCCATGGAAGAACCGGCAGAAAAATCCGGCCAAACCATTGCAGACGTAGTGGAACACGAATCTAAATAATAGAAGCGGCGCGGCAAGTCCGCGCCGCCGTATTGTCTTTTTGATTAAAGAGTTCATGAAAAAAAGTATTGTCGCCTTATGTTTCCTTTTGGGAAGCTCTTTACTTACAGCTGAGACCATTAAGATGAGAACTGGAGAACTCATCAGCGGGTCTATTTTGTCGCAAACAGAATACACGCTTAATTTAGCCACCTCTTACGGAAATATCACACTCAATCAACGCGAAATCGAACAGATTCTTCCCGACAAACACCGCATTGTTCTAAAAGGCGGCACCCAGTTAATCGGGGTTATTTTAGATTTAGACGAATTTAATTTAAAACTTCAGACCGACGACGGCGCCGTGGTCAACGTGGATATGCCGCAGATTGTATCCATCGAAGTATACGATTACGACCAAGGGGAAAAAGCCCAACAAGATTTCGTACAGCAAAATATAGAACAGCAAGCTGCCCAAGCGGCGCGGCAAGCGGCCGCCCTGGCCGGTACGCCCCAAACCGTGCAAGCGGCGGGCGGACTCACTTTTGATTCTGATATCAACCAAGTTTTTGACGCCCAACAAGCTACCATCGTCAACGGATCGGTCGTTACGCCTTCCGCAACCGTCCAGCAAACCGCCCCGCGGCTTTTGTCGGATGAAGAAGCCTTTATAAAAGGCGTAAAAACGGGACAAATCAGCCAACAGGATTACGCAGCCGCCGCCAAAGAAGAATTGTCTTCTCAGCGGCCGACACAAAAAGAAAAACCGAAAAAGACTTCTTTTAAAGAAAAGGATTTTAATAAATATTTTGCCATCGAAGCAGGCGCTATGGCGCTGGATTTGAAACTGGCCGGACTGCTTAATCTAGGGGATACGGCCACGATCGATTTGGGAGAAGAAACCGCCGATGCCGGGGGGACAAGCGTCGTGATCTCTTCCAAATTTCTTTGGCGTTTGAAAGAAAGCAATCTGTGGCTGGGGCCTATGCTTTCTTTTGCCAGTATATCTAACAATGATTATGCTTTTACGCTCCCCTCCTCGGCGTCAAACGTATCCGCCAGCAGCAGCGGAAATATTTTGACGGTTGGCGCAGCCGCCAACTATTATTTAAATCCGGAAAGCCGCTTTTCCTTTTACTTAACGGCCAACGCTTCTTATGAAATGCTTACGCTCAATTACCGAGGTACTATTACCGACAGCAATAATGATGAAATCCCCTTCCGCGATTCTCTTTCTTCAAACGGATTCTCCGGAGCGGTGGGTGTCGGCGTAGAAACTTGGGTGGACGATGTAATGATCGGCTTAGAAGCGCGCCAAGTGTTCGCTCCCCGCAGCGGAGAATTAAAAGAATCAGCCACTTCAAATACCGTTGCCCAAATTAAATTAAGCTGGAAATTCTAATGAAGATCTTAATTTTGCCTAACGCGTTTAAAGGATCTCTAAGCGCGGTAAAAACGGCACGTATTTTGAAAAATGCCCTCAAGAAAAAGCATGCCGTGCGAGCTTATCCTATTTCGGACGGGGGAGACGGATTTATCGATTTTTTTTCCGCTCTTTATCCAGCTGCCCGCAAAATACCGGTTACCGCTAAAAACGCTTTTTTAAAACAGAAACGCACTTCGTTTTTAATGCTTCCGGACGCAAAAACCGCCGTCATCGAAACCGCTCGTATCTGCGGGTTAGGAAATACGCCCGCGGCCGAATTAGACCCGCTGGGCGCTTCTTCTTTTGGGGTAGGGGAAGTGATTTTAAAGGCCATCGAAAAAGGAGCCAAAACGATTTATGTGGGATTAGGAGGCGTAGCCTGTAATGACGGCGGTGCGGGAATGGCTGCAGCATGCGGAGCTATCTTATCCGATAAAAAAGGAAAGACCCTTTCCTTAGGAGCGATTCCTCTATTACAAATAAAAAACTTGGATTTAACTCCCCTTGAAAAAAAAATAAAACCCGTCCAAATTTATGCCGTAGCCGACGTTACCAACACACTTTTAGGACCGCATAGTTCCGCCAAAGTATTCGGTCCGCAGAAAGGAGCCTCCGCAGAGCAAGTAAAATTATTGGATCAAGCAATGAGCCGCTGGGCCAAGGCTATCTTAAAAGCGTCCGGGCGAAATACCGCCCATGTTCCCTCTACTGCAGCCGCTGGTGCGATTGCGGCCGGATTATACGGCTGCTTTGGAGCCAAACTCCTTTTGGGAGCAGATTTTTTATTTCAAAAAGCCAAACTGGAACCTTTGTTTAATTGGGCTGATTTGATCATTACCTCTGAAGGAAAATTGGACCGACAAACTTTTTATGGAAAGGCGCCTCTGGCCGTTTTAAAATTAGCCAAAAAATATAAAAAGCCCGTTTTATTTATTTGCGGGGATCTCGACAAAAAGGGCCTGCAACGTCAAAATTATTTACCCAGCCAGTTGGCCGTATTAACTGACTATGCAACTGGAAAAAGCGATTCTATACGAAACGCATCCCATTATTTAAAAAAGATTTGCCAAAGCATATAGAAAAACCGGGGAACGGCTAAGCTGTTCCCCGGTATAATATCTTACCCCGCGCAATTAAATCATGGCGGATATTTCCGCCGGGTTGTCTGTTATAAAATCAGGCCGGTAGCTCTCCAGCTGCTCCTTGGAGCGGAATCCCCACGTTACGGCACAGACACGGACCCCAGCGTTTTTTGCCGTTTGCATATCCACATCCGAATCGCCCACATATAAAACATTTTCCGCTTTTTCGCCGGCGGCCCACATAATTTCCTGCACAATGGTTGGATCCGGCTTTACCGCAATTCCTTCCCGCTGCCCGAGGACCGCCGTAAATGAAATGTTTGGGAAAAAATACTTTACAAGCCGCTCGGTTGCGCTTTGGTATTTGTTGGAAGCTACCGCTAATTTGATTCCTCTTTGCTGTAAACGTTCAAGCAATGCTTCAATGCCCGGGTAAGGACGCGTCACATCCGCCAAGTGCTTATCATAATAGGCAAAAAAAGCCGGTCGGATTTCTGCGATATGCCGCTCCGTCTTAGCGCCCTCCGGCAGGACTCTTTCCAACAGTTTATTCACGCCGTTTCCCACAAAGCTCCGGCATTCCTGCCGGGTGCGTACGGGAAACCCTTTTTCTTTCAGCGCGGCATTTGCCGCCGCCGCCAAATCTTCAATCGTATCCAGCAACGTTCCGTCCAAATCAAAAATAACCAATCCTGCTACATTCATGCATACTCCTTCATCCATATCCGGCAATCCCGTACGCCAAGCACCCACCGTTCGGGTGGGTGCAAATTATAAATACTGGCGGTAAAAATCGGCCAATCGCTGTTTGTATTCAAACCCGCCCACTTCCGCACATTTATTATGTTTTGCACCGGGCACCAACCATATTTCTTTTGGTTCTCCCGCTTTTTTAAAAAGCATTTTCGCTTGGGCGGCCGGAACCAAATTGTCATAACGGCCGTGTACAATCAACACCGGGCGCGGTGCAATTTTGGGAATATTATATTTAGGACTGTAACGTTCCGGATTGACGCCCAAGTTTTTGCGGATATAATGTAAAATAATCGGAATCAGCGGGAAATAAGGCACCTTATGATGCACCCACGCCCAGCGGGAAACCACCCGTCGGAAAGAATAATACGACGCTTCCGCCACCACACAGGCGATTTCCGGATTATGCGCCGCTTCACAAATAGCCACCATTCCCCCCATCGACAAACCGTAAAGTCCGATTTTCTCGCAAAATTGCGGACGCGTTTCCTTCAGAAACCGCACCGCGGCAGAAGCGTCCTTAATTTCCAAATACCCAATCGAGCTGGTTTTTCCGCCGCTCTCTCCCAATGCCCGGAAATCAAAATACAATAAATTAAACCCCAAATCACGCAGAAAATACGTATTTTTAAGGATATCCGACCGGTTCATCCCCCAACCATGCATCAGGATAATCGTTTTATTGGAATATTCCTCACACGGAATAAACCAACCTTTAATTTGCACTTTATCATCCGTCTTAAAATAAACATTTTCATACGGCAATCCAAACTGATCCGGCCACGCATCCAACGGTTTACGTTTGGAAACGGGATGCAAAACCTTCTTTGCAGCCCGCATGCAAAAATAAACCGTCCCCAATGCTAGAAACAGCGCCAGCACCAAAATAGATAAAATGATATATAAGACGGAATACATATTTTCTCCTGCTTTTCAAAAATTATTGTAACACTTCCAAAAACGCCTGCGCGATATGATCCGCCGTATCACGGGCCAATACGCTATAATCCGTACGTTTTAAAGCGGCCAAATCGCCTGCCAGTCCATGTAAATAAACCCCGCATAAAGACGCTTGCAAAGCTGTTTGTATATTAAATCCGCCGGCCGTGCCCAGCTGCGCCCATAAACCGGATATCATCCCGCATAAAACATCTCCGGATCCCGCTTTCGCCAAGGCCGGACCGCCGGTAGTGTTTTTCCAAATTTGTACTTTCTCCTCTGCCAAGGCCGCCACTAAAGTGCCTGACCCCTTTAAAATACTGATCCCTCCCGTCAAACGGCACAAAGTTTCCGTTTGGGAGATTCGGGACTCTTCGTCATTCCCGACAGATTTTTCATCCAACAAACGAGCCATTTCAGCCGGATGGGGCGTAAAAACAGCCGGCCTTTGCCGCGGCCAATTTTGGCTCCAACCCTTTTGCTTCGAAAGCATATTCAGTGCATCCGCATCCACCACTAAAGGCAAGGACGTTTCCCATAATAAGCGGGGCAATAACGGACTGCTCCCCATACCCGGCCCTACCGCCGCCAAGGAAGGATTCTTTTTTTGGATTAGATCATTCAAAATAGCAAATCCGTCTTCTGAAATTTCGCCCGCTTCCGTTTCGGGCAAGGGTATAGTGATGGCTTCAGGCAACGCCGCGGCAAAGGCCGGCTGCATGCTTTGCGGCAAAGCCCAAAAAACCATTCCTGCACCGCTGGCAAGTGCGCTTTTGGCGCATAAAAATCCCGCACCGCACATACTACGTGAACCCGCTACTACGAGAACCCGTCCAAAAGAACCTTTATGCGCGTTCCGCGGACGTTTAGGCAAAAACAAACTCATCGTTTCACGCGTAATTTGTTTCATCGCTGCACCACCGCTACGGCCGTAGCATATTTCTCGGTATGAGACAACGTAATTAAAATAGACAAACCTCGGCAACGCTCATCCGCCACGCTTATTTCAGGACGCCCGTTTTCCAAATTGGTTATTTGTATATTTTTAAACGCCACCCCTCCAAAAGGAAGCGCCTTGTATACCGCCTCTTTCGCCGCAAAACGGACCGCTAAATGTTGGTATGGGTTCTTACGAGCCAAACAATAAGCAATCTCTTCCGTGGAAAAAACACGCTCGAGCGCACCCTTTTTTTGGGCAAACTCGGCAATTCGCTCCACTTCCACAATATCCGTTCCCAGCCCGACAATTTCCATTTATTCCACCGTTACGCTTTTTGCTAAGTTGCGCGGCTGGTCAATATCACACCCCAACCGTTTGGCAATCCAATAAGCCAAAAATTGCAAAGGCACCACATTTACCACCGGCTGCAATAAATCATCCGTCTGCGGCACTATAATCACTTTATCAGACACTTCCTGCGCTTGTTTGGCGCCGGCAGAAGTGGTAATCGCCACCACAAACGCGCCGCGCGCGCGGCATTCTTGGCAGGCGGAAAGCATCTTTTCAAATAAGCCGTCATGTGGCATAATCATAAAAACAGGCGTTCCTTTATCAATAATGGAAATCGGTCCGTGTTTTATTTCTCCCGCCGCAAAACCTTCGGCACTGCGGTAAGATACTTCTTTTAGTTTCAAGGCCCCTTCCAAGGCAATGGGAAAGTTGACGTTCCTACCCAAGAAAATAAAACGGCCTGCTTTATAAATTTTGCGGGTCAAATGACGCACTTCATATTCTAATTTAACGGCTTTCCCCATCGCTTTGGACAAAGACAATAACTCTTGGTACGCTTTTTCAAACGCCGCCGGCCGCAAATTCCCGTTTGCCTGCCCCAAAAACACCGCCAAGGCATACATGGAAGTAATCTGGCTCGTAAAGGCCTTCGTGGAAGCCACACTGATTTCCGGCCCGCAGTGCGTAAAGAAAGTGGCGCCGCAAGTACGGGTTAACGTAGAACCCAATACGTTACAAATAGCCAAAGTGCGAAATCCCAATTCTTTTGCTTTTTTAATGGCGCCAATCGTATCGGCCGTTTCCCCGGATTGGCTGATCGCTACCGCTAAGGTATGCGGCAGCTGCGGAACCGGTCTGTATTTATATTCGCTGGCCAAGTCCACGCTAACCGGTATTCCGGCCAACTGTTCTATATAATATTTCCCCACCAATCCAGCGTGATAGGCCGTCCCGCAAGCAATGATATGTATATTGCGTAATTGTCGGATTGCTTCCGTATTTAATCCTAAAATCTTGCCAAAATCCGTACGGGCGGTGCGCAGCGTGTCTTCGATGGCTTGCGGCTGGTCATAAATCTCCTTAAGCATAAAATGCGGATAACCGCCTTTCTCAGCTGTTTTTTGGTCCCAGGAAATTTTAACAGGCTTAACCGCTTTTTCTTTCCCGTCTTTATCCAACAAAGTTACTCCGTCCACATGCAAAAGGGCAATCTCGCCGTCTTCCAAAAACAACACTTTATTGGTATGCGCTAGGAATGCCGGTACGTCCGAAGCTAAAAAATTTTCGTCTTTCCCAAGACCCACCACCATCGGACTCTGATTTTTTACCCCTATTAATAATCCCGGCGTCCGCGCCCACAAAACCACATATGCATACGCCCCGGCAATTTCTTTATTTGTTTTTTGAACGGCTTTAAGCAACCGGTCCCGATCATTGGACGCCCGGACATGCAGTAAATTTTCCTCTATCAAATGAGCGATGACTTCCGTATCCGTTTCACTTTTAAAGCGGTGTCCCAATAATTCCAGCTTACCGCGCAGCGTAAGATAATTTTCAATAATCCCGTTATGCACCACTACAATATCGCCGGTGCAATCCGTATGTGGATGTGAATTTTCTTCACTCGGTTTACCATGCGTAGCCCAACGGGTATGACCAATCCCTGTATTCCCCTTAGGATTAGAAATTAAAGCGGCTTTTTCCAATTCCGCCACTTTCCCTACCGAGCGGACCGTAACCAATTCCCGACCCTGTAAAATGGAAATACCGGCGGAATCGTATCCGCGGTATTCCAATTTCTTCAGGCCATCTATAATATAAGGAACGCTGTTATTGTTTCCCACATATCCAATAATTCCGCACATAGAGACTCCTTATAATAATCCTTTCATCTCGTTTACCGCGGTAGGAAGTCCGGCAAAAACCGAACGGGTAATAATGGAAAATCCAATATTCATGCAGGCCATTCCTCCAATATCCGCTACGGCCAACACATTGTGATAATCTAACCCGTGCCCGGCGTGTACTTCTAATCCCAACTCTTTAGCCAGCAGCGTGGAAAGTGCCAAATCCTGCAAGAGTTTGCGGGTTTGTTTGGCAGAAGTCGCTTCACTGTAATCGCGCGTACACAATTCTACAATGTCTGCACCCAATTTAGCGGCCGTACGTACGGAATCGGCGTCCGGGCTGATAAATAAACTGACCAAAATCCCTTTTTTATGGAGTCTTTCAATCATCTCCAAAAGCCGTTTATTTACGGTTGGCGTAAATTTAAGTCCGCCTGTAGTAGTCACTTCGCCCGGTTCTTCCGGTACGATACATACTGAAAACGGTTTGTATTTTAAAGCGGCTTTTTCCAATTCCAGCGTATAGGAACATTCCAAATGAATCTTGCCCGGAAAAGTTTTGCATAGGGCCGCGACATCCTTTTCATTGATATGCCGCTGGTCTTTGCGCAAATGAACTACAATATAATCGGCGCCGGTAGCTAAACAAACGGCGGCGGCGTCCACCGGATCCGGAAACGGCTCCCGACGCGCTTGACGCAGCGTAGCGATATGGTCAATATTGACTCCCAATTTCAGTTTCATTTGCACACCTCTGTTTTCTGCCGGTATAAAGTTTCCACTTCATCGATCACGCGGTCCACCACCGTTTCCTCTTCTCCTTCCACCAAAATCCGGAGTTTCGGTTCCGTGCCGCT
>CALUYP010000032.1 GCA_944325055.1 uncultured Elusimicrobiales bacterium
CTTAAGGAACTAATGAATTTGGCGGAGGGGGAAACGGAGTTTAGTGAGCAGGAAAAGGCATGGAAAGTGTTGTAAAATACACTTATGAATACAAAAACTTTTTTATCCAAATTTCCTACTTTTTCAAAAAAGTGGGCAATTTATCAAAAAGGTATAGCCCCTCTTCCTTTGGGATGGACAGTAATGAGTGATTACTGTTTGGATAACCCTCTCAAACAAGATTGTATTACCTTTACTATTAGTCCCATATTTGGCCAAACACAACAAGTTGCTCAATTTCTATCTAAAAAATTACCACGAGATATCAAACAAGTACGTCATTTCTCAGATGAAGAGCTTTCTTTTCTTTCTCATAAAGTATTCTTTAGTTTAGTTTTTATTATCAAAGATAAAACACATTTGGTTAATATGGACTTTTTAAAAGAAGATATACAAAAACTACAGTCTAATACTTTTATTTCCGAAGTTTCCCGTCAACGGTTAAAAAAATTTGAACAATCTTTAAAAAGTAAAAATCTTCCAAAAAAAGTGTTGCAAAACTTATCTTTAGTTTCATTTATATTTGGGAAAATAGTAGAATTCTTAACTATCAAACATTATACTGAAGAGATTCACTGGTTTCCGGATAGAGATAGTATTATGACAGTTGGGAATGGCATAATTAGAGAATTATCCAATATCCAATGTACAAATTCAATCGCGGGTCGTAGAAAGTATCCAAAAATTAGAATTGGTATTGAAAACCCCAATACACATGAATTCGTTTTTGATTCCTTTACTCGCTACCCTGATATCATAACGGGTGTGTTTTCTTCTATTGATTTTGAATCTCGGAGGGTAGATAAAGTAAAACATTTACAGGTATTAGAAGAGGTTATAATCAATAATCCTCGAATTGTATTGTTTTCCATGGCTCCAGATAACATTTCTTGTGTAAATCTTCGTAGAGCAAGTGATTCAGAACGAAAAACACGATCCTCGCTATTTGACCGCTAGAGAAAAAGCCCCAGTTTGGGCTTTTTTGTGGTATCTCTAAAACCTCTCTGGGACGGGAATGTATAAAAATGGTGGGGAATTTCCGACGGAACCCACGGCGTAAAGGTAACAAAAAAGACACCTTGTAAAAGGTGTCTTTTTAAATGGTCGGGGCGGCGGGATTCGAACCCACGACCTCACGGTCCCGAACCGTGCGCGCTACCATCTGCGCTACGCCCCGATAAATATACTAGAAATGGTCGGGAAGGCGGGAATCGAACCCGCGATCTCTCGCACCCCAAGCGAGCGCTCTACCTCTGAGCCACTCCCCGAAATTGGCAGCCAATTTCCCGGCTACATCTATATTTTATCATTCTTTTAACAATTCTTCCAGCGTTTCTTTTATTTCCGTCAGAAGTTTAAGATCCGTCCGAGATTTCTCTTTTCCGTCCGACGCCGGGAATTGGTACTTGGAGAGCTGTTTTTTGGCCCCTTCCAGCGTCAGTTTGTGTTTATAGATTAAATCTTTAATTTTCAGAATGGTATATACGTCCGCTTTGGTATAACGGCGGTGTCCGCTTTCCAACCGGATGGGACGGATAAGCCCAAATTCCGATTCCCAATAACGGATAGAATATTCGGGTACTCCGGTAATGCGTTTTACGTCGCCTATGGAGAAATAATCTCGCGTTTCAATTTCTTCCAATCCCATATTTTTATTATATCAAATTGGCTTTCAAACAGATAGGAAGCGATACCCTCTTTTTAGAGAAGGGGGGATGAAAAAATCCACCTGTTTTTACAACAAAAACCCCGGGAAAATTCATTCTCCCGGGGTTTTCACTTTTTAAGCAAAGCTTATTTATTGGCTTTGTGTTTGACCGGTTCTCCATAATAAGCTTTCAAGTACAGTTCCTTGATTTCGCTGATTAATGGATAGCGTGCGTTGCCGCCGGTGCATTGGTCATCAAAGGCGAGTTCGGAGAGTTTATCCAAGTTGTCCAAGAACTCTTTTTCCGGAATGCCGTATTCTTTGATAGATTTGGGGATATTGAGTTTGTGTTTCAATTCTTCCACCATATCAATGAGTTTTTGGACTTTGGCGTCCTTATCGTCTCCCAGTTTGTTGTGCGGCAGTAAGAAGTCCACAATCTTGCCGTAGCGCCCTTTGACAAACGGATATTTGTACTGCGGGAACAAGCCCTGCTTGGTCGGTTTGTCCGTGGCGTTGAACTCAATGACGTAAGAGAGCAAGAGCGCATTGGCCAAACCGTGCGGTACATGGTACATCGCGCCCAGCTTGTGAGCCATGGAGTGCGACAGTCCCAAGAACGCGTTGGCAAACGCCATACCGGCAATGGTAGCCGCATAATGCATTTTTTCGCGTGCGTTGATGTCCTTCGCACCGTTTGTATAGGATTTTTCAAGATACTTAAATACCAGACGCATCGCTTCCAAGGCTTGTCCGTCCGTGAAGTTGGTGGCGTACACGGAAGTATAAGCTTCAATGGCGTGGGTCAGCACGTCCAACCCGGAGAACGCCGTTAAGGATTTGGGCATATTCAGCACAAATTCCGGATCGATAATGGCCATATCGGGCGTTAAAGCATAATCCGTAATGGCGTATTTCGTGCCGGTCTTTTCGTCGGTGATGATGGTGAACGGCGTCACTTCAGAACCCGTTCCGGAGGTGGTCGGAATGGCTACCATCACAGCTTTTTTGCCCAAAGGCGGCGCCGCGTAGATGCGTTTGCGGATATCCATAAAGCGCATCGCGATATCTTCAAAGCTGGTATCCGGGTTTTCGTACATCAGCCAAACCATTTTCCCTTCGTCAATGGCCGATCCGCCGCCCAAAGCGATGATCATATCCGGCTGCCAGGAATTGGCAATATTCAAAGCTTCCTGCACGTTGGAAATGTTCGGATCCGGGATGACGTTGGAAAACACACGGAACTTGATATTCAGGCTTTCCAATACGTCGGCTACCGCACGCACGTGGCCCAGTTGTTCCATCGTTTTGTCGGTAATGATGTAAGCGCGGTGTTTGTCGGAAAGTTCCGCCAACGCCTGCGAGAGTGCGCCGCGTTTAAAGTAGATTTTGGAAGGTACTTTGTACCAATACATATTTTCGCGGCGTTCCGCGACGGATTTTACGTTCATAAGATGTTTTACTCCAATGTTTTCGCTGACGGAGTTGCCGCCCCAAGAGCCGCAGCCCAACGTCAAAGACGGGGCGAGCTTGAAGTTGTATACGTCGCCGATGGCGCCTTGGGAAGAAGGCATATTGATCAGCGTGCGGGCGGTGGGCATATCTTTGAAGTAATCAATGTGATCTTCGTTGGCCTCATCGGTATAGAGTACGGAGGTATGTCCGGCGCCGCCGTAGAGAATTAAGTCTTTGGCAAGCTGCGCGGCCGATTTAAAATCTTTGGCGCGATAAAAACCCAAGACCGGGGAAAGTTTTTCGCGGGCAAAAGGTTCTTGGTCGCTTACTTCTTTGGCTTCGGCAATTAAAATTTTGGTGCCGGACGGAACCTTAATGCCTGCCATTTCGGCGATTTTTTCCGCGCTTTGACCGACGATTGCGGAATTCAGTTTCCCGTTGATGACAATCGTATCGGCTAATTTCTTGCGGTCTTTGCCGGTTACAAAGTGGCAGCCGCGCGCGATAAATTCTTCTTTTACTTGTTCATATACCGGCTCTTCTACAATCACGGACTGTTCGCTGGCGCAGATCATACCGTTGTCAAACGTTTTGCTCATAATTACGGAACTGACGGCCATTTTGATGTTGGCGGTGGCGTCAATCACTACGGGCGTATTCCCCGCGCCTACGCCGATAGCCGGTTTGCCGGAGGAGTAAGCGGCTTTTACCATGCCCGGGCCGCCGGTGGCCAAAATGAGGTTGATGTCTTTGTGGTGCATCAGCGCGTTGGAGAGCGGCATGGTTGGGTTGTCAATCCAGCCGATGATGCCTTCCGGCGCACCGGCTTCCACCGCCGCGTTGAGAACGATTTTGGCTGCTTCAATCGTGCATTTTTTGGCGCGCGGATGCGGAGAAAATACAATCCCGTTTCGGGTTTTCAAAGCCAGCAAGCTTTTGAAAATAGCCGTAGAGGTCGGGTTCGTGGTTGGAATGATACCGGCGATGAGGCCGATCGGTTCAGCCACTTGGCGGAAACCAAACGCGTCGTCGTCCGATAACACGCCGCAGGTTTTGGTGTCTTTATATTGGTTGTAAATATATTCTGAGGCAAATTGGTTCTTGATTACTTTATCTTCCATTACGCCCATACCCGTTTCGTCCACCGCCATTTTGGACAGAGGAATACGGTTTTGCGCGGCGGCGATGGCTGCCGCACGGAAAATTTTATCTACTTGTTCTTGCGTATAATTGGCATAAATGCGCTGGGCGTCTTTTACCTTGGAAACAATTTGGTCTAAGTGGGCCAATTCTTCCGGGGTGGCTACGGCCGGCGCAGCAGTTTTCTTTTCCGCCATAAATAATCTCCTTTAAATCTATAAAATTATTTTATAGATATTTTTATATCCATATTTTATATATTCAATAAAATAATGTCAATAATACCTATATAGCTCTTTTTAATGTAATCTTGACAATTATAGGTTAAAAATATAACATAGATATTGTAATATCCACAATTTTCAGACGGTAGATTTTTATTTATGAGTATATTTAATCGAAAAAAAGAAATCAGCATCCAAACCATTCGCCGTTTGCCGCAATATTTGCGAATCTTTTATAATTTGCACGCTTACGGACGGGAGTTGGTGTCTTCCACCGCTTTGGCCGAAGAGACGCAGCTGTTGCCGATTGTCATTAAAAAAGATTTGCAGGCCGTCGGCGCGCCCAGCAAACTGCGGGCCGGATTTAAGGTGGCGGGGACGATAGCCGTCATAGAAAAATTTTTGGGCTGGAATAATTTAAATAAAGCGTTTTTGGTGGGAGTCGGACATTTGGGTGCGGCGCTGCTTGGATTTGACGGATTTAAAAACCACGGGTTGGAGATTGTGGCCGCATTTGATACGCATCCCGAAAAAGTAGGAAATCAATTCCATGGGGTACAGGTTTATCATACGGCGCAGTTGGCTACTGTGATAGAAAAGCAAAACTTGAAAATTGCCATATTAACCGTTCCCGCTAATGCCGCCCAAGGAATTACAGATACTTTAGTAACGGCAGGGATTAAGGCCATTTGGAATTTTGCTCCCGTTAATTTAACCGTTCCGCCAAGTGTGATTGTCCAAAAAGAAGATATTTCCTCCGGTTTGGCGGAGTTGTGCGCTAAATTAAAAAGCCGGTAAAATATCAAAATCATACTTCGTACAGAAGGATAAATCTCTTCTGCTTCCAACAAGTTTGCTCAGAACGCACAAATCTCCCATACGGATTTTCTGTGAAACTGCTAAAATAAAATATGGTTCAATTAGATTATCCCAATGATGGAATGCGGCAATTGATCGAAGGATACCGTCGTTTTTTTAAAGGCAATCCGCCGCGTAAAGGGTTTTGTGCGCTTCATGCGGAACAAATTGCTCATACGCAAAACCCGCATTCGATGGTAATTAGCTGTTTTGACAGCCGGGTTTGCCCGGAAGCTGTTTTTGCCACCAATGACGGGCATATTTGTGTACATCGAAATATGCTTAATCAAGTGGATGCAGCCGATGCTTCCATGATGGCTTCCTTAAAATTTGCGGCGGAAAATTTAAAGGTGCAGAATATCATTATATTGGGGCATAGTAATTGCAATGCCGTCGCAAAATTAAAAGAGTTGGAAAAGTTGCCTTGTCAAATTGCCTCTTGGTTAGGCGGAGCGGGGGCGGCTTACCGCGGAGATACTTATGAAGAGGCCATTAAAAATAATGTGTTGGACCAATTGGAAAGATTGCGCCGAATTGATTTTATCCAAGAAGCGGTGCAGAAAAATGGACTGAATTTAGAAGGGATGTTGTTTCATATTAATACCGGACGTTTAGAGCGATTTGTTTCTAAACAACATCGGTGGGTGTTTATTACAACGGAGGAAGAATGCCAGCAGATTTAAAAGTAATGTACGAAGGTATTTTAGCGGCCTGCGGCGGTGCCGACAACATCGTTACGCTGGGCTGTTGTATGACTCGGTTGCGGTTTACCGTAAAAGACGAAGCGTTGGTTTCACCTGAAAATTTGCGCCAAGTAAAAGATGTGGCGGGCTATTTTTATTCCGGTTCGCAGCACCAATTGATTGTGGGGCCTTCCACTGCTGGAAAACTGGCGGCTTATTTTAATGAGCGGCATGCTTTTGCTCCTTTAAATCTTTCCGGAACCTATCCCACCGGAATGATAAAGAAAGAAAACGCGGCGGAAGTAGGAGCTGTCAAAGAAAATAAAACCGCTATACGTAAAAAATATTCCAGCCGTTTGAGCCGCGCCTGTGCGATTATCGGTAACATTTTTATGCCGCTGATCCCGGCATATATAGGCTGCGGTTTGATTATGGGCATTAACAATATCCTCTCCAAAACGCTGCTGGCGGGAGATCCCAATACAGTGGCTCTCTTAGGGGTTTTTGGAAACGGAGTATTCTTTTATTTGAATGCCATTGTTGGATATAATGCGAATAAAGAATTTGGCGGCACGCCGGCATTAGGAGTGGCTTTTGCGGGTATTTTGAATATGCCGGCTTTAGCGAATGTGACGCTGTTTGGAAATACTTTTGTACCGGGAAAAGGCGGTATTATTGCCGTGTTGTTAGTATGTTGGGCGGGCAGTTGGTTGGAAAAAAGGATTCGCTCTTTTATTAAAGGCAGTGCAGAGATGTTTTTGACGCCGGTATTAACTATTTTACTGGTTGGATTCGCTTCTTTAATCTTGATTCAACCTTTGGCTGGATGGCTTTCTGACCAGTTAGCTGTGCAAACCCAAAATGCACTCAAGCATGGCGGCATTATTACCGGTGCGGTGCTGGGCGGCACATTTTTACCGTTGGTAATGATGGGAATCCACCAAAGTTTAGTTCCTATTCATCAGCAATTATTGGATACTTTAGGAAATAATCCGTTGTTTCCGATTCTTTGTATGGCCGGAGCCGGGCAGGTGGGAGCCAGTATTGCCGTATTGTGGAAAACGAAAAATGCAAAACTTAAAACGATTGTCAAAAATGCGCTTCCAGTGGGATTGCTTGGGATTGGAGAACCTTTGATTTATGGGGTGACTTTGCCGCTTTTTAAACCATTTATCGGCGCTTGTTTGGGAGCGGCCGTAGGAGGAGCGGTGATTGCATTCTTTCATGTTACGTCTGCTATTGCGTTTGGCGTTTCCGGGGTGGTATTGTTTTTGGCGTTGTCTGATTTACACAGCGTTATTTTCTATGCCGTCGGGTTTCTTACCGCAATGGTGTGCGGGTTCTTGTTTACGTGGAAAATGGGATTTGACGATCCGCCCAATGAAGAAAATTAAGTGTTCATTTTCAAACCCCGCTTTTTAAGCGGGGTTTTTGTGTCTAGAATATATCCGGAAACACCGGAGATTTTCCTTGAAAAAGAACAGACAGCATGATGCCAGAAAAATTAATACTTAGTTCCCGGAATAAGAACGGGAAGAACCAAAATAGATTTCCGCACGAATTTGACGGTTTTGGCAATATGTTTGGATTTCATCTCCCAATTTTTTCCAATAATCCGTTGGCTCATCCTTTAGAAAGAGAGCGCTGTATAACGGCAGCGTTTGCGGATAGTGTTGTTCGATAAAAGCAAGTACTTTGCGTTGGTATGCAGGACGCATATTCAGACCGTCAAACCCATAACGTGACACAAAGGAATGCGTTTGCGCTATGATCTCTTTCCAATCGCTGATACCCGGAAATAGCGGCGCGCCCATAACGGCTGTTTTGATGCCCGATTCATGCAACACTTTAAGAGCGTTTATTCTCTCTGCCACCGGAGAAGCGCCCGGTTCTGCTAACTGGCGGAACGATTCGTCTGTGGAAGAAAAAGAAAAAGCGACTTCACAGTCTGGCATTTGTTTAAATAAATCAATGTCCCGCAGCAGCAATGCCGATTTGGTTAAAATATATACGCGGGCTTGGCAGCGTTGCAATTGTTCCAACAGCCGGCGGGTAAGTTGATATTGTTTTTCATAAGGATTATACGGGTCCGTAACCGAGCTTAGCATAACCCGCGTTCGGAAAAGTTTACCGGGCCGGAGGGGGATGTTGCATTCTTTGACGTCTAAAAAATCGCCCCATTCTTCGGAGTGTCCGGTGAATTTCCGCATATATTCAGCGTAACAATATACGCATTTATGCGGGCAGCCTATATATGGGTTGATGACATAATCAAATCCGGGAATCTTAGATTTAGACAGGTAGGTTTTGACAGGTGTCGTAGCAATCGTAATCATAAGCGGAGTCTCCCTAGCGAAAAATACCTTTATAGTGTACAATATCTGAGAAGGAGAACAAATATGAAATTGGATGGGGCTGCTTTGTGGCAACGCGTAAAGCATTTTTTTGATTTTTCCGCCAAAAGAAGGGAAATTTATCAAAAATGGGACCAGCTGGCTGAAAACGGCGATAAAGAAGCCCGTTATAAATTATTAATGTTATATCGGGAAGAATCAGAGGAGTATTATCCTCTTTCTTTTAAATGGACTATTGCCGTAGCGAATGAAGGGGAGGATTGCGGCGTTATGTTGCAAGCGGCTGAAATGTATGAGGCTGGATATGGCGCTCCCCGTAACGAAGAAAAAGCGCTTTTATGGTTTGAGAGGGCTTTATCTTTACATATTTTACAGGGAAAAAATTCACCGCTTTCTCTGGAAGCTTCCAATTATATTCAACAACGTATTCAAGAAATTCGCGGTAAGTTGTCAGAGGAACCACGCTAATTTTCTCGTTTTCTGTAATTTTTTTTTCTAATCAATTTATCAAGCTGCCGGAAAGAAACAGTTAGTGTAAAATAACAGTAACAGTAAAACTCGGTTTTTCCAACTGATTGGAAGAATAGGGTGTCTGGGCTGTGCTTAAAAAGAGGAATTTTATGGAAGCAAAAACTGGAAAACGTTCGGTTTGGTGGGAGCTTTCTTCCGCTGGACCTTGTATGTTGTTAAGGCGTTTGATTAACCGTCATAACCAAGCCGCCTTTGATCCTTTTTCTTGGTTGGCTGTTTGCTATTGCAGTCCGGAATTTGACCGGGCGGATATTATTCCGCCGCCGATACAACCTCAACGTGAAACTTTAAACTATTTGGTTACCGGGTTGGTTGATCCGCCCGATTTGGAAGATGAACAATTGAGTTTGGGAGCTTCATCCCAGTGGCTTACTGTTTTAGGCGGACTTAAACAGATGTATCCCACCCAAAGCGTATATGTGCTAAATATGGAATTATGGATGCATGTCGCACCCGGTGCCGATGGCGGCGGAAAACGTTGGGAATTTGAAAGTGAAGAAGTCCCTTTAGTACGTACTTCCGGCGCGCAAGTGCGGGTATTATGCGGTTCATTTCAACACCGGGAAGGCAAAATTGCCCAGCACCCGCTCGATACCGTTATTTTGGATGTGACGCTTGCCCCAGGAGGGGAGTTCGAATATCAAGCGCCAAGTGAAAATACGACGTTTTTATATGTGTTTGGAGGGAAAGTCTTTTTTGGAGAAGACGCTCAAGTCTGTTACGGAAAAGATTCTTTGCTGCGGGTCTGCGGCTCTGAAATTATTACTTCTTCTTTTTCTACGGGCGGACGTTTTTTGTTGTTTTCCGCCCGCCCCTTGGAACGCAAGAAGCCCTTTTCATGTCCGAAAAATGATTGTGTATGTCGCATGAAAAAATAAAGGAAGATACGGGCTCTTGATTTTTAGAATAATAACTGTAAAGTAAGAATAAACCGGACAGAATAGGAGAATCTATGCAAAAATGGATTGTGTTGGTTTTTTTATTACTGGCGGAAATACCGTTGTACGCCCAAATTCAGCGGACCTATCATTATGGGGTGGTCCCTACGGAAAACATTACTACCTTTGAAGTGAATCCTTCAATTACTGTTGTTGACAATAGCGGAGGCGTTTCCTTAAATCAGCTTACCATTAAAACTTACCGCGTTATTAATCCGCGTTTTAATTGGGGGGTGGAAATACCGCTGGCGCGGGCTGAGTCGCCAGAAAAATCAGTTAACGGTTTAGGCGATATTTTGGCAAATGTCACATGGACCTTGCCGGCGGATAATTTATTTGGTTTTGGCGCGAAAATGGAATTTTTCTTACCTACTGCTACGGATAAGAGACTTGGCACCGGCAAATTACAGGCCAGTCCTTCGGCGTTTGTGTTGCTGGCTTTTGCCGATGGATTTTACAGTGCAGTTGGATATAAGCAGTATCTATCCATTGCTGGAGATCATGCTCGTGAGAAGATTAATATCGGCCGTTGGCGTGCGAATATTGGCTATACATCTCCCAATGAATGGTGGGTAGTGACCAATCTATACTATTATGTGGACTATGAACACAGCGGTATGGCAGAATTTATTCCGGAGTTGGAAATCGGCACCTTAGTAAATGACGGCACTGCTTTTTACGCCAATGCCAGTACGCATGGCGGGGGAAATTGGGATACGAAAGATTGGAGTTTTGGTGTAGGCTTTAAATTACTTTATTTGTAAAAGAGAAATTTGATATAAAAAATCCCCGGATATATCCGGGGATTTTTAAAGTTACTGCAGTTTTTACTACACTGTCGTCTAAAACTGGTGCGCTCGGCGGGAGTCGAACCCACATTTCCAGCTTCGGAGGCTGACGCTCTATCCATTGAACTACGAGCGCGCAAATTTATTTCCTTTATTTTATCAAAATTAAACGCGTGACGGAACTAGGCTTTTGAGAGTGGAATATTTTCTTGTTCCACATGTTCCCGAGGAAGCCCCAGCCAGATTGCCAACAGCGCTCCCGCTCCCAGCAAATACGGATAATATAGATATTGCATAATATTTACCGGTGATACCCCGGATAAACTGGCCGCCATCAGCAATTGGGCCCCGTAGGGGATAATTCCTTGTATGAAACAAGAAAAGATATCCAACAAGCTGGCTGAACGGTTTGGGGGAATATGAAAGCGTTGGGCGATTTCTTTGGCAATAGGACCGGCCATAATTAAGGCAATCGTATTGTTGGCTGTACAGAGATTGGAAAAACTGACTACTCCTGCAATACTCATTTCGGCGCCGCGTCTAGAGTTGATTTTAGAGGTCATTTTTTGAATAATCCAAGCCAGTCCGCCGTTATAACGTATGATTTCCAACATACCGCCTGCCAGAATGGTTACGATAATTAATTCACCCATACCGTTGATTCCCGCTCCCATAGAAGTAGTCCAACCCCATACATCAAAAGCTCCTGTTAGCAACCCAATTACGCCGCATAAGACGGTTCCTCCCAAAAGAACCAGCATGACGTTGACTCCCATAACGGCCGCTGTCAGTACGATGAAGTACGGAAGCACTCGAATCCAAGAAACGGATTCCCCTCCAAACGTTGTTTGGGCGCTGCTGCCCAGTAGGATATAGATGATAGTCGTCAAAACGGCAAAGGGCATCACAATATGAAAGTTGGTTTTGAATTTATCCGTCATTTTGCATCCTTGCGTACGGGTGGCGACGATAGTGGTGTCGGAAATGAAAGAGAGGTTGTCGCCAAACATGGCCCCGCTGACTACTACCGCACTCATCAGAGCGGCGGAAATACCTGTTTGTTCCGACAGTCCTGCCGCTACCGGAGTGAGCGCCACAATCGTTCCTACGGAAGTCCCCACCGAGACCGATATCACACATGCCGCCAGAAAAACGCCTGCTGCTAGTACGTTTCCGGGCAAGAGAGCCAGCGTCAGATTTACCGTGGCATCGACTGCTCCCATGGCTTTGGCGGTTTGGGCAAAGGCGCCCGCCAAAATAAAAATCAAGACCATCAGCATGATATTCGAATTGGCCGCCCCTTTGCAAAACAGCTCAATCCGGTTGTGCAGCGAGCCGCCTTTACTCATGGCAACCGCCACTACCGATGACAATACAAAAGCCACCGTAATGGGCATTTTATAAAAGTCGCCTGCCGCCAACGAGACTGCCAAGTAAGAAATCAAAAATACAGCCAGCGGAACGAGGGCTAAGGGATTAGGGGAAATAGTTTCCGGTTTCATAATACTCCTGTGCCGGGCAAAAAACCGCCGAATCGGCACGCATCCGGCGGGAATTCAATTATATGGTATTATATAAATTTTATCAAAGCTCCGCTTTGGCTTCGCGGTTAGCCGCCGTGTAGATACGGAGTAAGTCTTCTCTTCCAAGCGGTTTTAGTTTACTGATTTTTCGTGTATCTCCGCGGCTGCATTTGTCGGCCAGTTTCATTAACTCATCGGCTTCTAAGGGGCGGCCTAATAATTCGGAAAGACTGGTTGGCATTCCCAGCAGCGAAAAAAACTGTTTGGTCTTTTTGATTGCTTCCAGAGCGGCGCTTTCGGTGTCGGTTTGAACTTCCAATTGCCAAACGTTGCACGCATAACGTGCAAAACGGGCGGGATCTTCCTTGTAAACGTAGCCAGCCCAGGCGTTCCATACGGCTGATAAGCTTTCTCCGTGCGTAACGCCAAAAAAACCGCTGAGTTCATGTCCTAATTGGTGCATGGCAAATTCTTTTTCAGCGCCGAGTCCGGTCAAGTTATTGTGGGAAAGGGTGCCTGCCCACATCAATTCGCTTTGGGCTTGGTAATCATTCGGCGTTTGGACGGCTTGCGGACCATAGTGAATGACCGTACGCATCAGGGCTTCGGCTAAAGCGTCTGTCAGCTCGTTGCCTTGCATGGGGGTAAAGTAGCGGTCTAAGGTATGCATTAAAATATCGGTTACCCCGCAGGCGATTTGTTTGGGGGAAAGGGTAAAAGTGAGTTCCGGATTCATAAGGGCAAAACGAGGACGGTTAAACGGCGTATTCAGACCGCGTTTGTCTTGGTGTGCGTCGTCTGTCAAAACGGCTGAATCGCTGGATTCGCTGCCTGATGCGGAAATAGTTAACACGCAGCCTAGCGGAAGTGATTTGCTTACGGTTTCTTTTCCAAGCCAATAGTTCCAGATATCGGTATGAGGATTGGCGGCGCCGATCGCTACTGCTTTGGCGGTATCGATAACGCTGCCTCCGCCTATGGCTAAAATGAAGTCAGCTCGGAAATCCAAGGCTTTGGATAAGGCGTTGCGCGCAAAAGAGAGCAGGGGGTTAGGCTGTACCCCGCCTATTTTTTCGACACAGAGGCCTGACATGAGCAACGATTTTTCCACCCGCTCCAATAGTCCGCTTTTTACCGCGCTTTTTCCTCCATAAACGACCAATACCCGCGAACCGCCGTATCTGCGGACGGCTTCGCCCGCTTTTTCTTCCGCATGGCTTCCAAATATAATTTCCGTCGGTGAATAAAAAGTAAAATCTCTCATGTCCGTTCTCCTTTTGGGATGAACTCATTATATAACACTTTTTGGATGGCGTGTGCGGTAAAAGTGATAAAATATCACTATCTGGAAAAATTATATTTTACGGAAACATCGTATCTTCCGGAGTTTTTTCAAAGCGGAGCAAGCAAATGAAAGCCGTTATTGTGACGATTGGCGACGAAATTTTGTTAGGCCAAATTTTGGATACCAATTCCCGCTTTATTGCACGGGAATTGGCTAAACTGGGTGCGGAAACGGTGCAAATGAGTTCGGTGGCGGATGAAAAACAAGCCATTTGGCAAGCGCTTGACAGCGCTTTTTCCGTTGCGGACGCGGTGTTTGTAACTGGGGGGCTTGGCCCCACTAAAGATGATTTAACCAAAACCGTTTTGGCCCAATATTTTGGTACGGAACTGGTATTTCATCCCCAGGCTTATGCTTGGTTGGAAGAAATGTTTGCGGCGTATCCGCAGCGGATGAATGCTTATAATCAATCCCAAGCTATGTTGCCAAAATCCTGTACGCCGCTTCGCAATCTAAAAGGGACGGCCAGCGGAATGTGGTTTGAGAAAGACGGTAAAGTATTGGTTTCTCTGCCGGGGGTGCCGTTTGAAGCGGAATATTTGTTTGCGGCGGAGGTGCTGCCAAAGCTGAAAGAAAAATTTCATCATCTGCTTCTCCAATACCGGATGGTAACCGTGTATAATATCCCGGAGGCGGAATTGGCTATGAAGTTGGAAGAATACGAAAAGGTATTACCGGAAGGGATATCCTTGGCGTATTTGCCTTCGGAGAGTTATGTGCGGCTTCGTCTGACGGCTAAAGGCCGGGCGGTAAAAGAGTTAAGCGGGTGTTGGAATACACTGCTTGATTGTTTGAGGGAACTTGACTTCAAAGAACTGCATATGGAAAATTCCGAACAAAAAATCGCTTCTCTTTTCAGCCGATACCAAACAACTATTGCTTGCGCCGAAAGCTGTACGGGTGGAAATATCGCCCGTTTAATTACCCAAGTGGCTGGGGCGTCGAATTATTTTTTGGGCGGTGTGGTAGCTTATGCCAACGAAGTGAAGAAGAATGTTTTGGGAGTGAGAGAGGAAGATTTAAACAAATACGGAGCCGTCAGCGAAGCGGTAGCCCTGCAAATGGCGCAAGGGGTCCGGCATATTACCGGAGCCAAATGGGCCGTCGCTACGACGGGCGTGGCGGGACCGCAGGGCGGTACGCCTGAAAAGCCTGTCGGAACGGTATGGATTGCCGTGGCGGGACCTCAAGGATCTAAGGCGGAAAAGTTTCTATTTTCCCATACGCGGGAACGTAATATCGCAAAGAGTTCGTTAAAAGCCCTGCAATTGTTGCTGGAAGAAATAGAAAAAAATCATCCAACTAATTAAAATCAATCCCGATACATTCCGGGATTTTATACATGGCTCTTATCATAAACCCCAGGCGTAAACCTGGTGAGTTTTATATATTATTTCAGCAATTCATTGAATCGCTTCCGCACTTCTTCTTCTGAAAACACGCCGGCCATACGATGTAGAATTTCTCCGTTTTTAACAAATATAAAAGACGGTACTCCTTGTACTTTAAACTGTTGGGCGGTTCTTGGTGCTGTTTCCACATCTACGGCCAATACGGCTACTCTTCCGCCGTATTCTTTTGCCAGTGCGTTCATGGTGTTTTCCATCTGTTTACAATGCGGACACCACGAAGCAAAAAATTCTACCACTTCTGCTTGTCCATATTTTTTAAATGCGGTTTGAAACGAATGGTCTGTGACCGTTAGTTTTGTATCCATAACGTATCTCCTTTTTATAAAGTGTAATTTTTCTGAAAAATTTTGTCCTTTTAAAAAAAGGTTATTTTATATTCAAGAAAGGAAAGAATACTTTTTGTTTTTAAGAGTTTACACATAACTAAAAAACTTTCTTGACAAATTTATTATACAAACGTATAATTATACATATGTATAATAAAGAGGTATTTTATGGGCAGAAATTCGACCGGCATCGATGAGAAATTGCTTCAAATGGGAATCCGTCTTGCGCGCGTACGCGGCTTGGGCGGGTTTACCGTGCGGGAATTGTGTGCGGAAAGTCAAGTCAATTTAGGGATGTTTCATTATTATTTTACGAATAAGGATAATTTTGACCGGGCCTTGTTAAGCACCTTGTATGAGAATTTGATGAAAAATATCCGGTTGGAAGTGTCGGATGAAAAATCGCCTCGGGAAAATGTGCTGAATGTTTTGCTGACGGTACAACGTTTTGTGCGGGAAAACCGGCGGTTGCTTTCTTCGCTGGCGGGAGACGTTTTTAGCGGAAACGCCAAAATCATCGATTTTATCGGACGTCATTTTACGCACCATATTTCGGTGTTATTGGCCCAGTTGGAGCGAGCGGAAAAAGAAGGGCGGCTGGTTTTAAAAGATGCCGCCAACGCCGCTTTGGTCTTGGCGATGCCGGTGGTATTCCCTCAGTTGGTGGCCGGGCTGGACGAACGCGTACCGCTGCCGTGGAAAGGCAAAGTGCGCCCGTCGGTAACGGCATTATTTTCGGACAAAGGCGCCGAAGAACGGATTAAAGTGTTGGTCAGCGCTGTTTTTAAGGGGGACAAATGAGGAAAATTCTAGGTATAATCCTGTGTTTGGGTTCTGCGGTTGGCGTGGTGTGGGGGAATGGCGCCCAAGAACTGACGCTGGCCGCGTGCGAAGAAGCGGCGATGGCGTTTTCGCCGGCGGTAAAAGCGGCACAGGCGCAAGCCCAAGCGGCGCACGCGGCGTATGAAAGCGTACGGGGAAATTTGTATCCGTCGCTTTATCTGGATGCCGCCGGCAGTTGGACGTCCGAAGTGCCGCAAATGCAGGTTGGGCCTCAAACTTTTGAATTTGGCAGCGAGTGGGGTTATTCCGTTGGTCCGACGCTGGAATATGTCGTGTTTGACAAGGGGTCGCGTTCCGCCGCTTCCGACAGTGCGCTTGCCGCGTATCAAAGCAAACTGATGGAATATGCGCTTGCACGCAAGCAGGCGCTTCTTCAAGTGCGTCAAGCGTATTTTGCCGTCCAGCGGGATCTGGAGAGTATCTATCTGCTTTCCGAACAACTTAAAGTAGCGCGCAAACAATTAGCGGATGTAACATCTGCCTATAAAGCCGGCGCGAAAAGCCGCCGGGATGTGTTGTTGGCGGAGAAGCAAGTTTTGCGCGCCTCGGTGGATGCCAGCGCCGAACGCGCCCAGCTGGCGCGCGAACTGCGCGATTTGTTCAAACTGACGGGAACGGATTTCGGCATTGATCCACATTATCCGCTGGATTGGCGCGTGCGCGAAAAACTGGAAGGAGACACTTCTGCCGTAATTCGCGCTGATGATCCGGCTCAGACCGCCGACCGGTTTTCTTCGTTTGAAAAACTTTCTTTTGACGAGGATACCCCCCGCCTGGCGGCTTATGAAGGGCTGATTAAATCGTACGAATACGCCGCGCGCGGATATGCGGCGGCGGTGTGGCCGCGGCTGGCGTTAAGCGCCGGAGCGTATGCGCAATATCCAAACGGGCCGATTCAGGAAGATGTCTTTTTAGGCAAGGCAGGTCTATCCCTGCGTGTGCCGCTTTTTGAAGGAGGTAAAAATAAATATAAGGCCGAGTCCCAGCAGTTATCGGCGGATGCGGCGGCGGAACAAAAAAAGGAAACGGCCCAAGCTTTGGAAGCGTTGTTTGCTTCCGCGCAAGATTCACTTTCCGCACTTGATATAGAAATGGATTTAGCCAAACAGCTTTCGGATAAAGCCGCCCAGGCCGCTTCGCTGACTTACCAAGCTTACAATGCCGGCGCGGTAACGTTTTTAGAAGTGGATGACGCCAATCTTTCGGCGTTGCAGAGCAAGCTTATGTTAAATGAACTCAATATCCGCCGGTTAAACGGTTTAGCCGTATTGGACAGTTTAGGCAAATAGGCAAATAGGAGCGTTATGAAAAAAGTGATTGCAATTGTGGTGGTTTTATTATTACTGGCGGTAACGGCGGGATTAATATTTTTCCGTCATACACCGTTTGCGTACAGCGGGGTGGTGGAAGCGGTGGAAGTGGACGTGCCGAGCCGCTTGTCGGATACGATTTCCGAAATTAACGTGCAGGAAGGCAGTGCGGTGCAAAAAGGCGGAGTGCTGGCTCGTTTGGATTGCCGCGACACGCGCCTCCAGGCCGCCATTGCCAATAAGGAATTTAAGCGCGCCGAAACGCTGTTAAAGACAACCGCCGGCTCGCGCGAGAATTACGATCTCAAAAAGCACCAAAACGATCAGGCCGCTTTGTATGAAAGCTGGTGCGACATTACCAGCCCCATTTCAGGCAAGGTACTTTATAAATATTATGAACCCGGCGAATTTATTGCCGCCGGGCGCAAACTCGTGACGGTGGCCGATATGGCGGAAGTGGACGTATGGGTGTATGTGGAACACGATCTGCTGGCGCGGCTGGCCGTCGGTCAAAAAGTGACAGGCTTCCTGCCCGAAACCGAGCAGACGTTTGACGGCGAGATTTTAAGCATTAACGATGAAGCCGAATTTACGCCCAAAAACGTGCAAACCCGCCGCGAGCGTGAACGGTTGGTGTATGGCGTGAAAACCCGTTTTAAAAACGATGCTGCAATGACGCTTAAGTCCGGTATGACGATGGAAGTCGCGTTCGAGGAGGAAAAATAAAATGACCGCCTTGCGCGCCGAAGTGCATCAAGTGAGCAAGAAAATGGGCCGCGCGCAGGCGCTTAGGTGCGTGGACGCCGTTTTCGGCGCGGGGGAAGTACACGGCATTATCGGCCCAAACGGCGCCGGAAAAACCACGCTCATACGGCTGCTGGCAGGACTTTTGCATCCGGATGAGGGAAACGTGTCGTACGCGGAAGAAAACGACGCGCTTTCCTCCAGCCAAGCCAAACGCGTAACGGGGTATTTCCCGCAAGAACCGAGTCTGTATCCGGATTTAACATGTGAAGAGCATCTGGAATTTTTCCGTGATTTATATGATTTGCCGCAGAAAGAATTTGTTCAGCGTTCGGAAGAATTGTTGCGTGCAACCGGGATGACGCCTTTCAAAGATCGTCCTGCCGGAAAACTTTCGGGGGGAATGTATAAAAAATTAGGGTTGATGTGCGTGCTGTTAAACCGCCCCAAACTGCTATTGCTGGACGAACCCACCGTGGGGGTAGATCCCGTCAGCCGGCAGGAGCTGTGGGATCTGGTGTATGGGTTTGCCGGCGAGAATATGACGGTTATTTTGAGTACGTCGTATATGGACGAGGCCAGCCGCTGTGCGTGCGTACACGTTTTAAGCGGCGGAGAAATGCTGGACTCCGGTACGCCGAAAGAAGTGATGAAGCGGTTTAACGTAACGGATTTTTCGGAGATTTTTTTAAACCATGAAACAAAATGAACCCGTCATTCGCGTAAAAGACTTGGTAGTGTCGTTCGGCGCGTTCCGCGCGGTGGACGGCGTGAGTTTTGACGTGCAGCGCGGCGAAATTTTCGGGTTTCTCGGGGCAAACGGCGCCGGAAAAACCACCACCATACGCACCATTTGCGGTATTTTAAATCCTTCTTCGGGGTCGGTGGAAGTGGACGGGAAAGATGTTTCCTCCTCTACGGCGGTGTTAAAGCCGCATATCGGATATATGTCCCAAAAATTTACGCTTTATCCCGATCTGACCGTGCGTGAAAACTTATATTTTGCCGGCAGTTTGTATGGAATGACTCCTAAACAGATTGCCAAACGTTCCCACAAGCTGATGGATTTTATCGGACTGAGTGAGGATCTACCGGATCCGGTCAGCCATTTGTCGGGCGGCGTGAAGCAAATGGCGGCGTTGGCGTCTTCTTTGCTGCACGA
>CALUYP010000033.1 GCA_944325055.1 uncultured Elusimicrobiales bacterium
CGTTGCAGGAGTGAAGAAAGAAGTGCCTGGGCTGCATGATGCTTCGGAAATTAGCGAAGTGGTTAGTGTCTTGCCTAGTTCCGAGGCGCCGGCTTCGGCGGATGATTTAATGAGTTTAAATGAGACGAAGTTGGTCTCTGTCGCGAGAAAGATTATTCCCGCCGTATATGCCGGCAGTTTTGATCCAGTAACCAATGGACATATAGACATTGCGTTGCGCGCCCGTGATATTTTTGGCGAAGTGATTCTTTTAGTGATTCCCAATGCGAGCAAACAGCCTTTATTTACTCAAGAGGAGAGGGTAAATTTAATAGCGGAAGCTTTAAAAGGGCAAACGGGTGTGCGGGTAGAGAAGGCGGAAGGGTTATTGGTGGATTACCTGAGGAAGAACAATTTACATGTTTTGATAAGGGGATTGCGTGGGGCATCGGATTTGGATCATGAAATGATGAATGCCCATTATAATAAGATGTTCTTTTCTCAAGCGGAGACGGTGTTTCTTCCTTGCCGTTCTGATTTGTCTTTTTTGAGTTCTTCTGCCGTTCGGGCGGTGGCCCTTAAGTATGGGGCGGATGTGAGCGGGATGGTTCCTAGTTGTGTATTGAGTGCTTTAGAGGCAAAGAAGAAAAGATGATAAATACTTTAAAAACCCCCGGTTATCCGGGGGTTTTTAAATGGGGTAATTTATTTGCTGTAATGCAAACAACAATTTCCCAACATGCAGTTTTTACATTCGGATAAGGGCTGCCTCTCTTTTAAGGCAGTTAATAATTTGCGGGCGAAATCCGTTAAAGTAGGATCGCGGGCTCCTAATACCAGTAAAATATCTCCGGGTTGGGCTGCGCCTGCCATTTCAGCTAAAATCCGTTCTCGGCAATCGTCATAACTGACGTTGATTCCGCGCGCTTTAAGTCCTTCGTATATCGTCTGGCAGGAAACTCCCGGCGGGATAGTGCCGCCCGGATAATAAACTTCCGTCAGCCAGAGATGGTCTTCCGGCCCGATATGCTTGGCAAAACTTTCTACAAATTCCGGCGCTAATAACTTAATAGACGTAAAAGCATGCGGTTGATAAAAAGCCAATACCCGCTTGCCTCTTAAATGGGCGGCGGAGATCGTCGCACCCAGTTTATGGGGATTATGGGCAAAATCATCTATCACTTCTATTTTGTCATAACTGCCTATACTGGCAAATCGGCGCGCTATTCCTTGAAATTTGTTCAGCGCTTTGGCGCAAGTTTCCAAGTCAATGCCCATCTGCAAAGCCGCCGCTACGGCTGCAACGGCGTTGCATACGTTGTGGAGACCCGGCACATGCAGACGAAACGGCTGGCCTTGAATCGTAAAATCCGAACCAAATCCGTCCACTTTAATTTCCGTCGGATGCACTTCTCCCAGCGAGAGTCCAAAGCTTTTGGCCTGCGGGGCCAGAGAACGTAAATTTTCTTCCTCCGCGTTGATAATTGCGGTTTTGCAGTGAGAGATAAATTCTTTAAAATATCCTTGCAGAATGTTTACTTCTTTATGATCTTTCTGCAGATTTAGACAGACTCCAATATAAGGATGATATTTCACGATGGAGCCGTCGCTTTCGTCCGCTTCAATCACTAAAATGTCAGAGTCCCCTTTATATACGTTTCCAAACACGCCCTGTTCTCTTTGCAACGATAAAATGGCCGCGCCTGTAATCACGGAAGGACTCATGCCTGCAAAAGCTAAAATATCATAAATCATAGCGGTGGTAGTACTTTTCCCGCTGGTGCCGGAAACGGCGATGGTGCGGTGTTTTGCTACCTGTTGGGCCAACAGTTCGGACCGGTGCATAATGGGAAGTCCCAACGCTTTGGCTTTTAAGAGTTCGGGATTATCTTCTTCAATGGCGGACGACAAAATAACCAGGTCTGTTTGTTCGTCCAATCCGCTTCCGTCTTGTGGAAATAATTTTATCCCCAATTTTTTAAGATATTCCCACAGTGCCATATCGGTATATCCTTTGCTGATAAGGCGGTCCGATCCGGTTACGCGGTCTGCTCCCATCGCGTGTAATTGTGCCAGCGCGCTCATGCCTACGCCGCCGATTCCTACAAAGTGGATTTTCATTTTCTCTTTTCCTTTAATTTAAATTTAGCGTAATCAGACATTGTATAGAAACCACTCTCGCGTTTCATCAGCCACAGCGCAATGTGGATAGCGGAATCCGCGAATAAATCACGGTTTTTAGCTTCGTGAGAAAGCGTAATTTCATCGAAAGCGGAAACAAAAGACGCAATATGCGTTCCCACCACTTCTCCCGTCCGTTCATAGGTTACTTCGGGGTAGGGCAAAACCATAGCATCCGCCAGTTTTTTAGCTGTTCCGCTGGGGGCGTCTTTTTTATGCACATGATGTATTTCGTGCAATTTTAAGCCGTATCCCGCATACATCTGGGCCGCTTGACGGACGAGCTCAGTAAAAAAATATACGCTTAGGCTTACGTTGGGCGCATAAAAAACCGGAATTTTTTCTTCTTCTTGCATTTGGAATAAAAAAGTTTCTGGCAAACTGGTAGTGCCCGTTAAGAACGGCCGACGGTGTTTGCGTGCCATACTAAAGGCTTCTTGTGCGCCTTGGGGGGATGAAAAATCGATCACCACATCAAAATCCCCCAGCACGGCTTGTCCGCTTTCCCGTTTGACGGCGACTTCCAATCCTAGTTCCGGCTGTGTTTCAATCAGGCGGGCAATGGCTTTACCCATTTTGCCGTCTGCTCCGTTAATAAACACTTTTTTCATACAAACCGCTCCAACAGCAGTTCCACAATTTGGCGTCCGTTCATGGCGGCTCCTTTGAGCAGGTTGTCAAAGGTTACGAAGTAGTGGATGATATTCGGTTCTTCCACGTCTTTGCGCAGACGGCAGATAAAAGTCGTCTCTAGGCCGCTGGCTTCCTTCGGGGTAATCACTTTCTCGCTGTATGTCAGATTAGGGAAAGCATTCCATAATTTTTTAACTTGTTCTAAATCAAAGTTTTCTTTTGCTTTGAGCGTAATGCCAAGCGAATGGGAATTTTCTACGGATACGCGAACGGTGTGGCAATAGACTTTGATATCCGGCAGTTCCATAATTTTACGGGTTTCATACAGCCCTTTTAATTCCTCGCTGGTATGTCCGTTGGGTTGTATGGAGCCGATGAGCGGAACGCAGTTGTTTTCGTAATAGGATCCGGGGGTGTGAAAATCGTCCAATAATTTTTTGCCGCCGCCGCTGATGGCCTGATAAGAACAGAAGAAGGCCTCTGTAAAATGGTAATAAGGCGCCAACGGCGCCAAGCTCATGACCAAACCGGTGGTGGTACAGTTGGGGCTGGCAATTAACCGGGTGTCTGGCGTGATGGCGTGGGCGTTGATTTCCGGGATAACCAGCGGTACGCCCGGCGTCATGCGGAATTCCGAGGACATATCTACCGTAAATTTAACCCGGTCTTTAATTTTAGGCGCCAATTCCGCGCTGACCGGATTATCCGTGCATAAGACGGCAATATCCAAAGGGGTAATTTCGTCGTTGCGGCCAAATGTCTTGATTTCAAAAGGCGTATTAATCTTTTTTAGTTCGGCCAACATATTTTGACCGACCATTCCATTAATTCCAATAATACCTACAGTTTTCATGAGAGCTCCTTAGTGGATGAATAATGATTGATCCGCCGTTTCCAACAAACGGTCGATTTTTTGTTTGTTTTCCGCCGAAATGCCTCCCAAGGGCAGGCGGACGGATTGCGTGCCAAATCCAATTTTTTCCAACATATATTTTACGCAGGTAGGATTTGTTTCCAAGTAGCACGCTTTAATAAGCGGGTAAAGTTTGGCGAACAATTCAAACGATTGTTTGGTTTTTCCTTGCCCAAAAAGTTTGTAAATTTGCACAAATGCCGGTGCAAAAACGTTGGCGGCGGCGCTGATGATGCCGGAGGCGTTAATCGCCAGATATTGCGGGAATAAGTCATCGTTGCCGCAAATATAATTCAAACGATGCGCGTATTTTACGGCCGTATCCGTGACGTGAGCCATATCATAATCGGATTCTTTAATACCCGCAATCTGCGGTACTTGCGCGAGCAAGCGGTCTAATACGGCCGCGGGCACTTTTAGCCCCGTGCGGCCCGGAATATGGTACATCACAATCGGCTTACCCAAGGCGGCCACCTGTTTATAATGTTCTATTAGTCCGTTAGGATTGGGTTTATTGTAATAGGGCGTTACCACGAGAACGCCGTCCGGATGGAAGGCCAAAGCCGTACGTGTGTTTTCCAGCGTAGAGGCGGTGGCGTTCGTGCCGGTGCCGATGATGATTTTGACGCGTTGTTTAATAAGACGGGTGCAAAAATCAAGCACTTCGGTTTTTTCGGCGGCGGATAAAGTGGCGGCTTCCGCGGTAGTGCCTAACAGGACCAATCCGTCCACGCCGGCTGCAAGCTGGGCTTGAATCAAACGGTCTAAAGCGTCATAATCTACGCCGCCGTTTTCATGCATTGGGGTAGCCAATGCCGTATAGACTCCTCTAAACATAAATCCCCCTTGTTAAATTGGCTGCCAGCGGCTTACAGGGGCAAGGCGGACCTCGCGGCGAGGGCACGCAACGGCAGGGATAATTCTTATTTTAGCAATTTAATTGCTATAATTAAGTAACAATTTTTACTTTTTAAAAAGGATACGGTATGATGGACGAAAACAAAAAAGAAATCACTCCGCAAAACACGGATGCCAGTTTGCCCAAAGAAGATTTGGAACGGAAGTTATTAGAGAAAGAAGAATCTGCTTCTTGTGAACCTGCTGCGGAAAAACCAGCTTCTCCAAAATCTTTTAAACAGCCTTCCAAAAGCAATCTAGGCGCATTTTTGTTGTTGCTTGTTTTTTCCGTTTCTGCCGTTTGCGGAATTTATCTGACGGTAAAACCCGTTCCGAAATGTGAATCTTCGAAAACGGAAAAAAACCTTGCTATAACGGAGACTCTGTCCTCCCGTTTAGAAAATGGCGGACAAATTGCTTGGATCAAAGTGCGCGGCGTGATTGCGCAAGATAACCGCACCTCCCCTTTTGCCCGTCCGTCCGGAGCTTCCGCCATTGCCAAAAAGATACGCGAAGCGGGTGAAGATAAAAAAGTGAAAGCGATTGTCTTAGATATTAATTCGCCCGGAGGGACAGTTGCTTCGGTGCAGAATATTTACAGCGAAATACTGCGTGCCAAGAAAAATAAAAAAGTGGTCGCCTTGTTTCGGGATGTGGCTGCCAGCGGCGGATTTTATATTGCAATGGCGGCGGATAAAATTGTAGCCGAGCCGGGTACGATCACGGGTTCTGTCGGCGTGATTATGCAAACCAGCAATGTAGAGGGATTGTTTGAGAAAATAGGCGTTACGGTAACGCCGATCACTTCCGGGAAATATAAAGATATGGGTTCGGCCTTCCGTCCTATGTCGGATGCGGAAAAAGCTATTTTGCAGGATATGGTGGATGATACCTACGGACAGTTTTTGGCGGCGGTAAAGGCGGGGCGTCCCGATGTCAAGCCGGAGGATATGACGGAGTATACAGACGGACGTATTTTTACTGGTCAGCGGGCCTATAACTTGGGATTTATTGATAAGCTTGGAGGAGAAGAAGAAGCCCTTGCTTTGGCGGGAGAATTGGCCGGAGTGAAAGACCCTAAAGTTATTTCCCAGAAGCCGGATAGTTTGCGGGAATTGATTTTTTCATTTGGCACTTCGATGGAAAACCAATCGCTGGCCAAACAACTCCAGTCCCTTGCCACGCCAAGCGTAGCGTATTTATGGGTGCATTAAGGAAAGGATATGAACTTATTTAAAAGTTATTTTGCCTATATGGAAAATCCGGAAAAAGCCGTTCCTGATTTTTTGGCGCAAAGAGCAGTGGGATATGCTTGCGTCGGTTATTTTGCGGCGGCGTTGGGCTGGGTGCTTTTCTTTAATATAGGGGCCGGCCTTTCGGTGGCGGGATTATTGGGAAAACTAATTATTATCTTTGCGGCAGAAGTAACGGCAGGGTGTTTTGCAGCTGCCTTGTGCGGGTTATTTTTAGATTTTTTCCGGGTAAAAGCTTCTTCAGTTGAGTTGTTTTGTTTACTCGGTTCATCCGGTTTTATAAAAGGACTTTTGATTGCGTTTTCTTTATGCGCCGCTATGTGGCCGCAGGCGCATTTATTTTTGCTGTGGCCTTTGGCGGCATTACTCGTTTTGGGATTGCAAGTGGTTTATTTGACGCGCGGTCTCATGAGGGCTTATTCGTTATCTGCTTGGAAATCATTGGTGGCGTGGCTGTTTGGCTTAATTCCCTTTGGAGTGGCTGCGTTTTTGTGCGGTATTTTTGCGGTGTGGGGCATGAGTCTTTTGTTTTAAAAAGAAATATCATTTTTCCCTCACTTTTTAGGCAGGTTCTTTGTATGTATAAATATCCCCCAGAGAGCAAGGGGGATATTTATTCTATGCGGAAAGAGAACGGGGTTTGGCTGTACACGGAGAGGAATATTTGCTAATATATACTTACCGGTAGGTAAATGCAACTATGAAAAAAAACGAAAAATTGAAAGCTGATAAATCCGTACATGAACGCCATATGCGTGATATGATCAAAAAAGCGGCGTTTCTATTGATGGCGGAAAAAGGGCTGGATAAAGTTTCCATGCGTGAAATTGCCGAGAAGGTACACGTTACTAAGCCTGTTCTGTATTATTATTTTAAAAACAAAGAAGACCTTTGCGACAGTATTATTGCAGAACATGAAAAATCTTTTAGTGCGTTGATAGAACAGGTGCAACAACACGCAGACGGCCCGGAAGAAGTGCTTTATGAGGGACTTAAATCGCATTTGGATTTTTTTATGAAAGACCCAGTCCATTCCAAATTTGTAATTCAAATGATCTCCTATACTTTGGACATGAATTCCAAGAAAATAAAGCCCCGTTCTGAAAAGAGACATATTCACGGAATGTTGGCGGAAGTGTTGCAGCAGGAAGAAAAGAGAGGGACGTTGGCTAAAGGGGCGAGTGAGGATGTCGTCCGGCTGGTATCAGGGATTTCTACCGAAATTATGATTAGTGCCTATTTAGACCAGCATGTCTTTCCCGGCCCGGCCAAAGGCGGGTTGTATAATAAAGAAATGATTGCCCGTCTTGTGAAAATCATTTTATTGGGAATTAAAGAATACTATAAAGGGAAAAAATAAAACATATGAAAAAATGGATTATGTTTGCGCTGTTAGCGATAACGGCGTCTGGGTATTTGGAGGCTGCCACAAACAATTCGGCAAACAGTTTGTTTGCTGAACGGGAAGAAGTCTCCGGCGAAAAAATTACTATTGCGGATGCCATTCGAATGGCTTTGTCGGACAGTTACCAAATTATTGACGCCCAGAAAACGAAAGAAATTTACGAGGAGCAGCTGGCGGAGGCGAATTCGTATTTTTATCCGTCTTTGTCGGTAGACGCTTCGTATAACCGTGCCCTTAAAAAGGGTAAGATTATTATGGGTTCCAATATTATTGAAATTGGGCAGAACAACACCTATACAGCCGGGTTAAACGGATCGTATGTATTATGGTCCGGCGGGCAGATCCGCAATACGGCGCGGGCCGCTAAAGTAGGAGCGGAGACCGGTTTTTATAATCTTCGCCATGTACAGGATCTGGTCACCCAGCAGGTGGTAAAATTTTGCTACGACATTATTTACGCCGCGGCTCTTATTCATGTGCAGGAAGAATATCTGGATATTGCCAAACAACATTTAGCCGAGGCGCAAGCTAAATATAAACAGGGGTTGGCCAGCAATTTGGATGTGCTGACGCAAAAGGTAAAAGTGGAAAACATCGAACCGTTGGTGCTGCAGGCCAAGAAAAATTTTGAATTGGGCAATTTATATTTGCGCCAAATTTTAAACCGCGACCCGGAAGACAATATTTATCTGACTTGGTCTGAGAAAGATTTGCGTTTGCCGCCGACGCCGTCGTTGGATGAATTGTACCGCATTGCGATGGAAAGACGTCCGGAGTTGATGCTTTCCAAATTGACGGTGGATGCTGCGCACTATAATATCAATATCGCTAAGGCGGGGCATATGCCTATTTTAGCTTTGAATGCCGATTATACTTATAATGGGGTTACGGAAAATGGTTTTCCGCAGCATGCATCGGATTATTATTGGTCCTCTTCGGCCGGGATCAGCTTGAGTATTCCTTTGTTTGAGGGGGGAAAAGTCAGCTCTCAGGTTGCCCAGAAAGAATTGGCTTACGAGCAGGCGGTTGCGGAGTATCAGAACAAAATGAAGAATGTGCGTATCCAAGTAAAAGAGGCTTGGCTCAATTTGGAAGAAGCGCGTTCTCGTATTGAAGCGACGAAAGGGGTAGTGGACCAGGCCCGTGAAAATTTAAATGCGCAAATGAAACGTTACCGCGCGGGGCTGACCAGCCAACTGGAAGTGAATGACGCCATTTCCAACGTAAATGATTCCGACTTGCAGTTTGTGCAAGCCGTGTATGACGGAGCGATTGCGCTGTCTGATTTAAAACTTGCAGTAGGGGCAGAGGTGGAATTGTATGAAAAGAAGAACTAAGAAAAGAATGATTTGGGGGGGAATTGCGCTGGCGTTTTTGATTGTGTTAGCGGTTATTTTTAAACCGAAGCCGGCGGGTCCGTTAGATGGGATTGCACGGGATGAATTCTTGGTCCGGCAGGAAATCGTCCAAAAGCGGGATTTGAAACATGAGCTTTTGATGTCCGGCAGCATTAAAGCGCAGGAAGAGGCCACTCTTTTTCCTCGGGTAGAAGGAAAATTATTAAAGAATCTGCTGCGGGAAGGGGATTCCGTGAAAAAGAACCAAACGGTTTCACTGATTGAGCGGGACGAAGTAGGCGCGGTATATGAGCCGGTTGTCGTGCCTTCTACTATTACGGGATTGATTGGACGCGTATATCTGGATCCGGGTGCGAACGTAACGATTTCCACTCCGATTGCCTTGGTGGTGAATCAAGAAAAAGTGCGTATTGCAGTGGATATTCCGGAGCGGTATATTGGTGAAATTTACAAAGGCCAGCCGGCTACGTTGCGTATTGACGCGTTGCCGGGAAAAGAATTTGAAGCCAAACTCAGCATCATCAGTCCGGTGGTAGATTCTTTGAGCCGTGCTGTTGCGGTGGAGTTTTACGCCGACAATCCCAAAGGGCTTTTAAAATCGGGGATGTTTGCCAAAGTGGATATCACTTTAGCGGAAAAGAAAGATGCGGTTTCTGTTTCCAAACAAAGCGTCTATACTGACGAAGCAACTGGCGAAACGTATGTGTTTATCCCGTCTACGGATGGAAAAACCGCCGTACGCAAAAATGTTAAAACCGGTTTTGTAAACAGCAATTTCCTGGAAATTACCGAAGGGCTTTCCAACGGGGATGTGATTCTGGGTTTTGTATATGGGCTTAAAGACGGAAGCAAAATCGCACTGGAAAAATAAGTATGCAAGAAAACAATAACAATGTGTATCAGTCCCGGGAATTGGAAAGGGAGAAGATGAAGCACGGCGGTTTTACGGCCGTATTTATCCGCCGTCCGGTAGCCACGATTATGATGTGTATGGCTATTGTAGTAATCGGGTTAATGTCTTATTCCAGTATGGGCGTAGGAATGTTTCCGAACGTGGACGTACCTTACGTACTGGTGCAGACCACTTTAGCGGGAGCCAGCCCGGAAGAAATAGAGACTTCTATTACAAAAGTTATTGAAGAATCCGTCAACCAGGTAGAAGGGATTGATGAAATCAAATCCCAAAGCATGGAAGGGGCTTCCTTGGTCAGCATCAAGTTTATGATGGATAAAGACGGCGACGTCGCCGCGCAGGAAGTGCGTGATAAAGTGGAGCTCATTAAAAATGATTTGCCGGACGGAACGGAAGCGCCGGTAGTGCAAAAGTTGGATATGGATTCCATCGCCGTATTAAACGTGATTGTTTCCGGAGACCGCGACATTGTAGAGCTGACCGAAATTGCCAAAAAGAAAGTAAAAGAAAATATTGAAAACATCCGCGGGGTGGGTGCGGTAACCATTGTAGGGGGGCGCGAACGTGAAATTCATATTACGGTTAACCCGCTGAAATTATTTTCGTTAAACTTGCCGATTGGGGACGTTTCCAGCGCGCTGGCGGACCAGAACGTGGAAATTCCCGGCGGGCGTGTGGAACAGCTGCACCAAGAATATACCTTGCGTATCTTAGGCCGCATCCCCACAGTGTCTGCTTTTAATGATGTATTTATCGCTAATCGGAACGGGACTTCCATTAAAATTTCAGATATCGGCTATGCGGAAGATTCCGGTGAATACGAGCGGGAATCCACCTTTCTGAATAAACGCCGATCCGTTACGCTGGAAGTAACCAAGCAATCCGGAACGAACACCTTGGCAGTAGTGGAAGGGGTAAAAGAAAAACTGGAAAGGATCAAGCCGACTTTACCGCAGGATATTAGCATTTCCCTCATGATGGATCAGTCCGGCAACATTAAGGCGTCCGTGCACAGCGTATTGGAGCACTTGGTGCTGGGCGGTTTCTTGGCGGGTGTAATGGTGTTGTTGTTTATGGGATCGCTGCGTTCCACGTTTATTGCCTTCCTCGCTATGCCGATTTCGATTATTGGTTCGTTCATCTTTATGAAGATGAGCGGATTCACGATTGATACGCTGACGCTCTTGGGGCTTACGGTGGCGGTCGGTATCGTGATTGACGACGCCATCGTGATGTTGGAAAATATTTTCCGCCATATGGAAAAATACGGCAAGAGTCCTAAAGTGGCGGCGGTGGACGGTTCCCGCGAAATTACTTCCACCGTTATTGCCACTACGCTTTCCATTTTGGTTATTTTCCTGCCGCTTGCGTATATGAGCGGGATTGTGGGACGTATTGTAAACAGTTACGGAATGACGGTGGTGTTCGCCATTGCGTTATCCGGTATCGTGGCTTTAACGCTGACGCCGATGCTCTGTGCCAAATTGCTTAAACAGGGCGAACAAAAAACGAAATTGGATCATTTAGTGGATGACGTCAATAAGCAATTGGTGGAATGGTATATTCCGATACTGGATTGGTCGATTCATCATCGTAAGACAATGGTCGGTTTGGCGTTTTTATGTATTGCTTTACTGATTCCCATGTTGGCGCGGGTAGGAGGCGAGTTTATTCCGACGGATGACAGCGGAAAAGTACAAATTTCCGTAGAAGCGCCTGTGGGAACTAGTTATACAGATACGCTGGACATTCTGCAACAAATTGAAAAAGATGTACGCCGTTTGCCTCACGTTAGAGATACGCTGGTCGCTGCCGGAGTGGGGTCAAGCAGTTTTGTTACGTCCAATCCTTCCAATAAAGGATACATCCGCATCGAGTTTGAAGACCGGGAAAAGCGGGGAGGTATTACCACTCAACAATATTTGGATGCTGTGCGCGGATTAATGCAGAAGTATACTGGACTCAAAACGAATTCCTACGTTGTTAGCGATACTCCTTCTTCGGGTTCTTATGATCTGGAATTCGTTATTTCCGGTCCGGATATAGATAAATTAAGCCAATATGGTGAAGCTATGATAGAACAGCTTTCCAAAGATGCGCGTTTTACGGATTTGGATTTATCTCTTGACTTATCTAAACCGGAATACCGTGTAGTTATCAACCGGGAAAAAGCGCAGAATATGGGGGTAAAGATTTCTTCTATAGCCTCGGCTTTACGCACCATGGTTGGCGGAGAAGATGATATTACGAAGTTTAAAGATGGGGATGAACTCTATGATGTCCGCGTGCGGGTGGCGGAAGAATACCGCGATACGAAAGAAGCCATTTCCGCATTGATGGTACCGGGTGACATCAATGGTACAGAAAAGATGCTTCGTTTGGACAGCGTGGCTGCTATTGAAGAAGGTACCGGACCCAGCCAGATTGATCGGCATAACCGCCAGCGACAAGTAACGGTACAGGCCAACCTCAACGGATTGGATACGCGATCGGCGTTGGGGATTATGAATCAAGTGTTTAAGCGTTTGAATGCCGGAGCTGAATATGCGGGCGGTGTGACGGGTATGTCGGAAGAAATGAACAAAATGTTTACGTCTTTTATAGTAGCGTTCATTTTGGCCTTCTTCTTTAAATATATGATTTTGGCAGCCCAGTTTGAAAGCTATACACACCCGGTGGCGATTATTGTTTCGCTGCCGCTGACATTGCCTTTTGCGGTATTGTCCCTTTTCTTAACGGGGCAATCTTTGAACTTATACAGTTTACTGGGTATATTCATGTTGATTGGGGTTGTAAGTAAAAACGCTATTTTGCAGACGGATTATACCAACCAGCTGCGCGCTCGCGGATACGGACGTACGGATGCTATTTTACAGGCCAACCGGGTGCGCTTGCGTCCGATCTTGATGACCACGCTTACATTGATTATGGGTGTGGCGCCAATGATTTTCTCCAACAGCACAGGAGCGGAACAGCGCCGCAGTATGGCGATTGTTATCGTAGGAGGGCAGGCGTTATCGCTGCTGGTTACGCTTTTGATGACGCCGGTTACCTATATTCTGATGGATGAGCTGGGCGACTGGTTTAATTATAAGTTTAAAGGGATTCCTTATCCGGAGGATAAGAGTAAAGACACCATCCTGCCGGAAGTGCCGGAAGAAGATTAATTCTTTCCTAGGAAAACAGTAAACGCCGGGGAAAATACCCCGGCGTTTTTGTATCAACAAAAATCGCGTTTAGTATACGTCTGTAAAAAGAAAAGGTGCGGGCGGGAATCGAACCCACGAATATCAGTTTTGCAGACTGACGCCTTACCACTTGGCCACCGCACCGTATCGAAATTAATATCATTAAGACTTAATTATTATAGCAAAAAAAGCGGCGATGAGGAAGAAAGATAAAATTTTTAATTTGGGCCTTGATTTTTTATGCTTGCTTGCTATACTAGCAATATGGGAGTGCCACCATCGCCCGTTTTAGGGTACGCCTCTTGTAGGGGACAAGGCCTCCCAGCTTTTTTGTTTTTCCGGGTACGCGCAGGCGGCCCGGTTTTGTTTGTAATTTTTGATTCTTTTTGATACAATAACTAAAAGGCCCCCATAAGGGGGCCGTTTTTCACGCTGGGCGCGCAGTTTGTAGTGCGTAAAGACTTTTGTCTTTCCCTATTTTTTTGTATAATAAATTATATTGCCTGATGCGGGCGTAGTTCAATGGTAGAACACTAGCCTTCCAAGCTTGATACGTGGGTTCGATTCCCATCGCCCGCTGGGCAAATTTTTTCCGCTTAAAAAGCGGTATCAATGCTGGGGTAGCTCAGTAGGTAGAGCATTTCCATGGTAAGGAGAAGGTCGTGGGTTCGATTCCCGCTCCCAGCTTGTTTTGAAAAACTAAACAATAGAAGTACAAACTAAAAACAGGAGAACTAAACACATGGCAAAGGAAAAATTTTCCCGCAGCAAACCGCACGTGAACGTGGGAACGATTGGACACGTAGACCACGGCAAGACGACTTTGACGACGGCGATCACGAAAGTATTGTCTAAAGAAGGCAAAGC
>CALUYP010000034.1 GCA_944325055.1 uncultured Elusimicrobiales bacterium
CGTTGTGTCCCACTTGGACCAAATTATCTATTTTGGTGTTGTCGCCAATATAAGTGCTGGAAATCTTAGCGCGGTCAATGCACGAATTGGACTGGACTTCTACGTCGTTGCCCAGTACCACGTTGCCGATCTGCGGTATTTTTTGATGCCGTCCATCGTGAAACGTAAATCCAAAACCGTCTGAGCCGATTTTAGCCCCGGCTTGCAAAATGACGTAATCTTTTAAGACGCATTCTTCCCGGATCACCACTTGCGGATAAATATAGCAGTTTTTGCCGATCGTTACGTTTTTGCCGATATAGCATTGTGGGAAAATGACGGTTCCGTCACCAACGACGGCGCCGTCTTCAATTACCGTATACGCGCCGACGGAAACATTTGCTCCCAGCTTAGCCGTTCCGCTGATGACCGCCGTCGGGTGGATACCCGACGTGTGTTTCTGTTTTTGGGAATCCACATATTTCATTAACAAGATAAACGCCCACTCCGGATTTTTTGCATACAACAGCGCGCCCTGAAAAGGAAGTTCTTTTCCTTTGGCTTCTTCCGGCACGATTAAAACCGAAGCCTTTAAATCTTTTAAAAAATCGGTTTTATCCAGAGAAGTTAAATAGCAGATACCGCCCTCTCGGGCTTCTTCCAACGGACACAATTCTCTGATCGTCGCATCCGTTTGGGCGCCCATTTCGGCGCCTGTAATTTTAGCTGCTTCACTTAAAGTCAGATTGGGCATAATAACCTCTATTTTCCGCGTTTGCGGTATTTTTTTGCTTTTTTAAGACGGTCTATAAAATCTTTCGTTACGTTTACGGGACGTTCCCCATACAACACTTCATCTTTGCGTACCACCGCTCCAATGTTCCTTTTTTGGGCGAATGATTTTATTTCCGTATATATATCCTTCAAAATCTCATTGACTTCCTTTTTTTCCAACTGTAAAATTTCTTCGCGGGTGGTATATCTATAATTATCAATAAAAAAGCTGCGTTCTGCAATAATTTTTTTATTGGCGGCAATCCGGGCTGTTAGGTCTTCCAGTTCCGCGGGCGTGTTGAGCGGACTGGTGGACAAAATCTCCGCCCCCGAGAACGTCAGCCGGTTTAAAATGTTACCCAGTAACAGCGAATCGGCCGTTTCTTCTATTTTAGGCAGCAGCGGTTGGGCTTCCACCACAATGCGTTGATAATACGGCTTCATTTCCCGCACCTGCCTGGCAAGCTGTTTGTTTTCGGCTTCCAACGTTTTAATGAGTTCTTTGGCGCCGCGTACTTCCTCTTCTTTAGAAAGGATCTTCAGCCGGATTTGTTCTTTCACGGCTATTGTGCGCGGATGTTCGTTAAATGCTTCGTCAATATCAATATAGGCCACCGTGAGGCACTGCACCGGTTGGGAATTTCCGCCTTCCGACGGGACAGTTTGTGATTCGGCTGTTTTGAATGGGGTTGCTTCATCCGAAGCTAACACGGCGGATTCTTCCATAGCAGCATTTGCCGAAGTTTCTGGGGCTGTTGGCGTTGAGCCGTTTGTTTTTGTAGCTATAGAGGTCCCTTCCATAACGGCGGGGACCGTTTCATTGGAAACCGCAGAAGGGGGATTTACCTCTTCAAACGCCTGTTTTTTCGTTTCTTCCGGCAGGATAATTTTATCGTCCGCTTCGGCTGCCTGCTGGGAAGCCGTTTTCGCCAAAATAGCGGCTACGGCCGCAGCTTCTTCAGCCGATAGTTCGTCCGACGCCGCTTCCTGCGCGCTTACCGGAACAGTACATAAACTAACCAGCAAAAACAGCCAAACTTTTTTCATAACGCTCCTACATCATATTGGAGATGTTGAAGTAGAAATGGGAACGGTCTTCATTGGGTTTGTGGTTGAGACCGTATCCCCAGTCAATACGGATCGGCAAGGAAGGCGTGGTAAACCGCAAGCCCACCCCTACGCCGGCTTTAAACTGATTTACGCCCGGGCCGAGTGAAAATTCCAAATCGTCAAATTTATTCCACGAGTTGCCCAAGTCAAAGAAGAACGCCAGCTGCGCCATATTGCGCCGCCCTTCGCGCGCCAGCGGGAAGCGCAATTCCGCGTTCATCACATAATACATATCGCCGCCGTATAACGGCCCCACCTCGCCCGCGCGTTCGTAACCGCGGATAGTGTCCGCACCGCCTAAGAAGAATTTTTCATACGGCGGTACTTCTTCCGTCCGTCCGTAAGCTTGTACCGAGCCGATTTTGTTGGACAGTACAAATACGATCGGATAGTTGCCGCCCACGTTCCACACCGTGTGGTTGAAAATAGAGCGGGCGTTTAAATACCACAGATCCAAGTCCCCGCCGATCGGCCCGCCGGCCAAGGCCAGCCCAATCGAGTTGCGCCAGCCGCGGGTAGGATCCCAGATGTTGTCGCGCGTGTCAATGGCGAAATCAACGCTGAAAGTGGACATATTCGTGTCCCCTTTGGCGATACATTCGGAAGGATCTTTGTTTGGATCGCACACAAAGAGCGGGTCGATGTCGTAAATGTCAATGTTTTCAAACGAATAACCGAACGAGAGTTGGTAGATATCGTCGTTGAAGCGCGGGCCTATTTTGATGCGTCCGCCCAATCGTTTTTCGGTATAAGCTTGGTTTTCCGTAGAGAACGAACGGTAGCGGCGCGTGTTGAACAAATCCAAGCCCAACGAAGTCGGTTTGTCGTAAATCCACGGCGTAGACCAGCTGACGGTATAATCTAAAATTTTTTTACCGAACAGCGTCCGCAAAGACAGCCGCTGCGCGCGCCCAAACAGGTTCATATGGTTGATGGACACCTCCCCGTATAATCCGTCCATAGAACTCATCGCAAGTCCCGCCGTGAACATTCCGGGGCGGCCTTCTACGATGTTAAAGCCCAAATCCACTTTTTGCGGGTCGGCCGTGGGCTGCAAGTCAATTTGCACGTCGTTGACGAAACCCAAGTTTAAAATTTTGGTTTGGCTGCGGCGGATTTTTTCGTTGTCGTACAGATCGCCGGGGTGAATGGACAATTCACGCGTGAATACATACTTTTTGGTGTTTTCGTAGCCGGTAACGTCTACATGGTCAATATAGAAAATATGTCCTTCGGAAATATCAAACGTGAGGTTGAGTTTACCGTCTTCAATTTTTTTAATCGGGTTGACGCGTACCTGCAGGTAGCCTTTATTGGCATATTCTTCTTGGATAGCGGTAATGGTATCGTCAAAGTCTTTCTGGTTATAGAGGTTCCCTTCACGGAAAAAAACTTGTTTGTCCAGTTCTTCTTGTGTAAATACATTATTTCCCTCAAACGATACCGTGCCGAAATCCACCTTTTCGCCTTCCGTGATATCGTAGTTGATGGTAACTTCGGTTTTAGCCTCGTTCATATCCACTTGCGGCGCGGAAAGGGCAAATTCCGAATAACCTTTGTTGCGGCCGTAGAGCGTCATTTTTACCCAATCCCTTTGCAAATTTTGCGGTTTAAATACTTTTCCGGGGCGGTTGGACGCTTTTTTAAGGATTTTTTCCGTGAGGAGTTCGGTTTGTTCCCCATTAAAGTTGACGGCTTTGACGCGCACCCGTTCACCTTCGTGGATGATGAGCTTTACATAAACTACGCCCAGTTTTTCGTCGCGCGTCAGTTCGTAAGTTACGTCCGCGCTGATGTAGCCTTTTTCGGCATACTTGGCTTTAATGCGTTCCAGATCGGCTTCCAGTTTGGCTTCGTTGAACGGGTCTTTGAGTTTGAGCGTCATCGCTTGCGTGATGGCGCCTTTGCCCAAATGCTTGCGGCCTTCGTAAGTCAGGCGGTCAAAAATCGGTTTTTCTTTGACTAGATAAGTAATCCGGTGGCAGGGATATTCGTCCCGTCCGTCTTTTTCGGTGCGCGTGCCGGACATGGGGGAAATGTCTATTTCCACTTGGTCAAAATTCCCTAAAGCGGAAATGTCGTGAATATCTTCCGAAATAGTAAAACGTTCGTACAGCTCGCCTTTTTTTGAATGAGCGGCTTTGGTAACGGTTTTCTTGCGGATGTTTTTTAACCCGTTTACGGCTATATCACAAACCATCCACGGGCCGTTGGGGTCTACTTCCTGCTGGGTGGTTTCCTCCGCGCGCGCGTATGAAAAAACAAACAATCCGGTTAAGACAAATAATAAAAAACGCTTAAGCAAGGCTTCCCCCTTCGTTTTAATAAAAAAGCCCGCACTAAGGAATAAGCACGGGCTGTTTCGTCCAAAAAAATAACTTATTTGGTAGGTCTTTTTGCCAAACCGCTTTTGATGCAGCCGGTGCAAACATAAGCAGTCTGGGTTTTGCCGTCCAAGACCACTTTCTGCTTTTGGAGGTTCGGTTTAAAGCTTCTTTTCGTTCTTAAGTTAGAGTGGCTGTAAGAGCCGCCGGATACTGGGGCTTTGCCGCACACTGCACATTTATACGCCATAGTTTCCTTCCTTATTACTGAATTAAATTCGGTCCTTATATTCTAATAAATAAAAGTCCTTTCTGTCTAGCCTATGCCTCTTTAGGCGGGAAAAATTTGCTCGCTAAAATGGACACCGTTAAAATCCCTACAATCACACCCAAAGAAGCCACCACCGGAATTTTAAAGTGATGCGAAATGAACATCTTCACGCCTACGAAAAACAAAATAACCGATATCCCGTATTTGAGATATGGGAATTTGCCCGCCATGCCAGACAGCAAAAAATACAGCGAGCGTAAGCCGATAATCGCAAAGATGTTGGACGAATAGACCAAAAACGTATCTTGCGTGATGGAAAGTACCGCCGGAATGGAATCCACCGCGAAAATCAAGTCCGACATTTCAATCACCAATACCGCCGCAAACAGCGGAGTGGCGTAGCGTTTGGCGTTTTCCACCACGAAAAAGTTTTCGCCGTGGTAATCGGTTTTAAGCGGCATAAATTTTTTAAGCCCCTTTAATACGACCGATTGGCTGGGGTCGAAGTTGTCGTCTTCTTTTTGCAAGAGCATTTTGGCGGCGGTAAAAATAAGCAACGCACCAAAAACGTAAATCGTCCATGAGAACATAGAAATTAACTTTACGCCTAGGAAAATAAAGATGAATCTCAATACGACCGCTCCCAAAATACCCCATAAAAGCGCCTTGGGCTGCAAATTGTGCGGAATGGCAAAATAACTGAAAATCATAATGAATACGAACATGTTGTCTACCGACAGCGAGTATTCCAAAATATAGCCCGTATAGAATTCCAGCGCGTGGCGCGGCCCTTCCACCAGCCAGATCGCTCCCCCAAACAGCGCCGCCAGCGATATCCAAGCGCATACCATCACCGCGGCTTCTTTCATACTTACTTTGCCGTGGTGTTTATTGAGTACGGCCAGATCAATAAATAAAGCCGCCAGCACGATTACCCAAAAGGCAATCCACATAGCGACGGATACGGTAGTGGTTACGGGTTCCATTTTTTCTTCTTTCTCCTTCTTGTTTCGAGTTAATTTTAGGGCAAAATCACACCCATAAAAAATCCGCCCTCTGGCGGAGAAAACAGCCGAGGATGGGAGTCGAACCCACAACCTACGGTTTACAAAACCGTTGCTCTGCCAGTTGAGCTACCTCGGCACTTGAATTTTATATATTCTAGCATTTTTTTGTTCCAATTACTCTTTATGATAAAATAAAACAAGGAGCGCTTATGAAACAGTTATTTTCGATATTAATTTTCTTTTTTGCAGCAACAGTTTCTTTTTCGCAGGAAAATTGCGATATTTCCACTCAAATCCCTATTCAATTATTGGAAAAAGAACTTAAACGCGGATTTAAAGTATTTAAAAAACAAAAACCTCCCATCTATTACCTGTCCTATACATATACCGATGAACAAACGTTTGATCTGCAAGTTACACAAGGCGGAGTCTCTTGGGAGCAGGCGGCTCAGCAACGGTTTTTAAAGGTAACCGCCCGCGCCGGCAGCCCTGAGATGGACAATACCCGCAGTCTTAAATCCGATAACGATAATTTTTTCCTGAAAACGGCGTCTGTTCCTGATCCCGCGGCTGGAGCCAAAGCGTTTCAAACAGCCGTTTGGCGCCTTACCCAAGAAACGGCTCAACATGCGCAGGAGGATTTTAGCCGCGTCCAAGTGGACAGCCTCACTTCTTCCAAAAGATCGGACGATTCGGATGATTTCGTTTTTCCTGATAAATCCTTGTATTGCCGAGAAAGTGAACCCGTGCTACTGAATACGGACCGCTTAAAAAAAATATTGCTTGCCGCTTCAGAGCAAGTATATGGCCATCCGACTATTTTAAACAGCTCTTTTTCTCTATCCATCCGGCAAGGAAGCCGCTATTTTGTGGATTCGAGAGGTTCCCGCTTGAAAACGCCCTTTGCTTATGCCCGGATCGGTTATGAATTGATGGGAAAGACTGCGGATGGTTTGATAATTTCTCGTTCGGGGGCCTACGACGTCTTGAAAGAAAGTGAATTGCCATCGGAAGAAAAATTTTTAGCCGATTTAAAAAAATCGATCACTGAATTGGAAATGCTTTCCAAAGCGCCCGAAGCCGAACCTATCACCGCACCCGCTATTTTAAAGAACCGCGCTATGGCGGTTTTCGTACACGAAGTGCTGGGACACCGCGTAGAAGGGCATCGTCAGAAAGACGATTCTTTTGGAAAAACGTTTACAGATAAATTGGGAAAGCAGGTTTTGTCTCCTATCTTAAGCATCATTGATGATGCTACCCTGCCTTATTTTAACGGCGTTCCTTTACGTGGTTTCTATGAATATGATGACGAGGGGGTTAAAGCCCGTCCCGTTACGTTGGTGGAGAATGGAATTCTTAAAAACTTTTTAATGAGCAGCAGTCCTATTAAAAATTTTCCAAAATCGAACGGACACGGCCGCAGTTCCAAGAACTATCGCCCTGTCGCCCGTATGGGAAACACTCGGGTTGTTGCTTCCGAAACAGTTTCTTATGAACAATTGGAAAAAATGTTGCTGGAAGAAATTAAACGCCAAAATAAACCTTACGGATTTATTATAGAGGATTTATCCGGCGGATTTACCCAAACCGGTACTTATGCTCCCCAAGCTTTTAAGTTGCAGCCCACTTTAGTTTATCGTATGTATCCGGACGGCAGAAAAGAAGTCGTTCGAGGGGCGGATATGGTGGGTACCCCGTTGATCAGTTTTAATAAAGTACTGGCTGCTGCGGATGATGATGCCGTATTTAACGGTACGTGCGGGGCGGAGTCCGGATGGGTGCCGGTGTCGGCGATTGCCCCCAGCGTATTGTTGGAGTCTTTGGAAATAGAAAAGACTGAAAAGAGTTTTCTGAAGCCGCCTGTATTACCGCCGCCTTCCAACTTGGAAAAAGGAGCAAAAAAATGAAAAAAGTTTTTCTTTTATTTGCTGGCATATTTTTGCTAGGGTTATCTTTAAAAGCCGCAGAAACGCCCGATAATATCTACTTCCGCTCCATGAAAGATGAGATGTACCGATCTCTTTCCCAGCTGTACGTTAAAGGAAGTCCTAAACCGTACTATCTGGCTTATAAACTGATGCATACCTCTTTTTATTGTGCAGAAGCCACTCTTGGAGAATTACAGAGCGGAAAAGAGGACGTACAACATTCGTTGGAGGCTTTGGTCGTATTGGCGGCTGGAAATCCCCAAAACGATAGTATGGGCTTTGTTACGGATCAGTTTGATTACGAACCGGAAAATTTACCCGTCGTTCCCGATAGCTATTGGGGAATCCGTCATGCCTTGTGGAAATTGACCGATACTAGCTATATAAAAGCCACCCATGCTTACGAGAAAAAACAAGCCTATAAGCGGCAAAAAAATATTCCTCAGAATATTCCGGATTTTATCCCGGCGCCACAAGCTTCTTTCCTAGAAGAAATTAAGCCGTTTCCGTATGCTGTTGCTGCAGAATTGGACGAATTGGCTAAAAAGCTGTCTGCACGCGGAAAAGATATTCCTTATTTGGAAGATTTTTCGGTACGGCTTTGCCTAAGCCAAACAGACCATTATTTTTTAAATAGCAATGGCGGAATGTATCAGTTCTCCATGCCCAATTCAGGGGGAGGGATATTTGCCCTGTTACGCAATAAAGAAGGTTATCAGCAGATCCTTTCCCATCCTTTTGATTTTCCGTTTAATCAACAGCCGAATCAGCCCGATTTGTTGCGTCAAACGGAAATGATCCTTCAAGAAGCAGAACAGTTGTTTTCTGCCGTTAAACCCGAACCTTATTTGGGACCGGTTTTATTGACCCCTTCCGCCGCTTCAGATTTTATCCGAGAGTTATTGATCTCCAACTTAACGAATATCAAGCCGCTGCTGAGGGAATCGGCGGACGAAGATTTTTCAGCCGGGGCGTTTCGCAATAAAACGGGTATGCGCATTATGAGTAATGTGGTGGATGTGTATGATAGACCGCGGCAACGGCAATATAAAGGCTTCCCTTTGGCTGGATTTCAGCCGGTGGATGATGAAGGCGTATCCGCTGAAGAATTAACGGTGGTTTCCAGCGGAAAATTGCACCAATTGCCGCTTTCCCGCCGGCCAGTTGAACCGAAACAAGCCAGTAATGGGCATGCACGTATGACGATAAATATGTTGCCCAGAGAAGCACTGTCCAATGTGTTTGTTCAACCTAAAAAACCTCTTTCTGAACAAGAGCTAGAAGCTAAATTATTGGAGCGTTGCAGAGAATTGGAATTAGAGTATTGTTATATCCTTAAGCAATTTCCCAGCTTGGGAGAAACCGTCAATGTGGCGCAAAAAATTTATACCAAAGACGGAAGGAAAGAATCTGTTTTTGGTATTAAAATCGACGAAAGAACCACGCGTTCTTTACGCGATATTTTAGCCGCCGGCCAAGACGAAAAAGTTTTCTCTGCTTATGACTATGACGGCCGAACCTATGCCATTATTACCCCTTCTTTATTGGTGGATGAAATAGAAATACTGCCGGACGATAAAAAAGCGGATCGGGCACCTTTTATTCCTAAACCATAGAGTTATCATCCAAAAATCCCCGCTTGAAACAGCGGGGATTTTTGGATGTTGTCCCAGTTAGAGCCGGGAATATTTATTCAGAAACGTTTAAAAATGAAGCTGATTTATTAATTTTTCCGCTACTCGGTAGACGAAAGATTCGGTATCTTCTTCCAGTATCGTACGGAACAGGCGGAGGCTTTCTTTTTTATGCCCGAGGTAATATTCATTCATTGCCAGGGTCAGCAAGGCTAATTGGTTGCCCGGTTCTTGCCGTAAGATTTTCCGGGCCACTGTAGCGGATTCTTTGTAGCGGCCGGCTTCATACAGCCATAAAGCTTTATTTGCCAATAAGTCTTTTCGGTTGGGCGCCAAGAAAAGGGCCATATCCAGATCCGCTAAAGCTTTTTCCGGCTGGTTTAAGCCGCGGAAAGCTTTGGCGCTTAAGAGCCAGAAATCCGGTGAAGTGTTTTCTTCCGCCAAGGCCATGGTAATATGAATAAACGCGTCTTGGTAATTGCGCTGGCGCAGAAATGTGTCTGCGTACCGGGCGCGGTATTGCGGGGCTGCGGTGGGGTTTAGTTCAAAAAATTTATCATAAAACGATCGGGCTTTGGAATAAAAACCCATTTTACTGTAATTGGCTCCTTGTCCAGCCAAGGCCTCCAGATTATTGGGATCTTGTAAAAGCACCTTTTCATAAAGTTCTATGGAACGGTCTATTAAATCCGTACGTTGATATAAACTGGCCGCCGCCAATAAAAGCGGTATATCGTTGGGGTGGAACTCCAATGCCTCCAGATATACTTCCAACGCTTTGCTCAGCTGGCCCAATTGTTCATAACTGACTCCCAATAAACGGTATGCCCGTGCTTCGCGGCGTTTTACATTTTTGGTTTTATAGATATAATCCGACAAATGCAGAATAGCTTCCTGATAATTCCCTTCCGAAACCAGATCGCGCGCTTGGACATATTCTTTACGGTCTCCGACAGGAGCCAGACCCAAAAATCCTGTTTGGGGGGTGGCACAGCCTCCCAGCAGAAATAGAGTGCTTAGAAAAAACGTAACATTACGGTTTAAAAACATAGGGCAATGTAAACAACAGGATATCTTCCTGCAATTCTCCTAAATGGCGGTTGGCTTCTTTAATGCCGACCTCTCCCGCTTTATGCAGCTTGTCTAGCTCCAGCGTACCGGTATCCAACACACGGTTGGTCAATACGAAATTGGCTTTTTGGGAAGATTCTTCAATCATAGCGGCGCCGCGTACATCTCCTACCCGCAGCAAATAAGCCGCTACCGATTGGGGGGTGGTAGAGGAAAAATCCGGAGGAGTAACGGAGGCTATTACATAATCTGCTCCCAGCAGTTTGACCGATTCCACCGGCAAATAATCCACTACCGCTCCGTCTACTAATGCCCGGTGTCGGTATTGCACCGGCTCAAAAACACCCGGAATATTCATACTTGCCCTTACCGCAATCGCCAGCGGACCGGAATTAAAAACCACCCGTTCGCCGGTTTTGATATCCATGGCGGAACATGTAAACGGGATTTTTAGATCTTCAAACTGCATATCTCCGATTTGTTCGTGAAAAAAATTAACTAGATTTGCTGAAGAGGGAAGTTTTTGTGCAAAAAGAAAACGCAACAGTCCCATCACATTAAAATCCGGCGTAATTTTGTCCAGCGTCATGTGTTCGCTGATTTCCCATAACCGTTTGGTGGGCAATCCCGCCGCGTAGAGCGATCCGACCACCGAACCCATCGAGGTACCCGTTACCATATCAATAGGCACTCCGGCGTTATTCAGCACTTCTAAAACGCCCACATGGGCAAACCCGCGGACTCCGCCCGCCGATAGGGCCAGCCCTATTTGGGGACGGTTTTCCGGCTCAATCGCCGTAAATCGGCCCCACATAAAGTCACGCAAAATTTCGTCGTCCGTTTGAACCGGCAGCGCCCAGCACGGTATTCCAATCACAACAAGAGATATAACCCATATCCGCCTGAGTGCCTGGTGTGTAAAAATCTTCATTATAAGTCCTGGCCGATGGCCCATTCTAATTCCGCCTTTGCCACATGGTTGTTCCGCACCGCTTGAAAGTAGTTTTGGGCCGATTTCAGATAGTCTTGCAATGCTTCCAAAGGAGCGGTTCCCGTTCTCGGTTTATCTTTAGCTGCTTGTTCCATCAGTTTGTTGAGTTCTTCATAGGCGTTTTGACGGTCTAATACTTCGTTTTGCCAGAACATCATGTTTTCGAAGCTTTCCGCCACTTGCACCTGAATTTTATCTTCGATGGCGGCCCGTCTTAAAGCGCTTTTTTGCTGTCCGGCTTTTTTTTCGGCGATTTGTTCCGAAAAATTATACGGAATCGGCAAGCGCACCGCCAAAGAAACCTGTTTGTTTACGTCGTCTAAACTGTTTACTCCCAATTGCTCGTAGGAGGCGTTTAAAATAACGTCCGGATAACGTTTGGAAAGGGCCAGGTCAATGGCGATATTGTCCGCTTCCAACGCGTAAATAGCCGATTTTAATTCCGGGCGGAATTCCATAGCCCATAAGTTCATATGCGGCAAGTCAAAATCTGTTTTCACGGGCGCAAAATCCCCTTTAATGGTAATCCGTGCATTGAGTTCTTTATTGAGATTAACCAACATGGCCAGTTCCGCTTTTTTCAGTTCGCTGAAGGCTTGGTTGTGGGCGCTTTTTAAGTCCGCCAAAAGCGCGCGGATGCGTACTTTTGTCCATAAATCCCCGGTAGGGTTCTTATACCACTTTTCAGCCAAATCCAGCACTTCTTGGGTTAACCGGGCGTTGCGCTGGGCGTATAACAGAGTCGCAAACGCTTTTTTTATGTTCAAAACCACTTGGTTTTTTACAATTTCATACCGGCTTTGTACCTGTTTCAAATTCGCCCGGGCCATTTTAAGCGTCCCGTTTATCCGTCCGCCGGAATAGAGATATTGCGTGGCGGTAATTCCAACACCGTAAAATTGGTCCTTGTCGCCGTAGAGATCATTGCCCGGCAAAAAACGGTTCGCCACCGAATCGGACAATACCATCGGATAATCCAGATCGTACCAAGTAGCCGTCCCTTGAAAAGCAAATTGGGGCAGATAGCGGAATTTCGCCTCGCTCACCTTTTGCTCGGCAATGATAATTTCTTGTTTGGCCGTCAAAAAATCGGAATTGTTTTCTAAAGCCAGCCGTATCGCATTTTCAAGCGTCAGATTATCGTTGATCAGACTGGAAAATTTAAGCCCATATTCTTTTTGGGCAAAGGCTGCCGGTATACCTAAGACAATAACCAGCAAAAGCGCCCCTATCTTTTTCATGCATCCCCCTGCTTATGATTCGTTTTATTGCTTTTTATTTCCGCTTCTACGCGGTCCATCATCTTATTAAATTCGTCCTGCAGTTCCATCAGCTGGTCCCCTTTACGCAGGTGTACCCGCTGAGAAAAATCACCCTTGGCAATGGCTTTGCATGTTTGTTCAAACCGGTACACCGGCCCGGCCATTTTGTGTGAAAGAATCGCGGAAATCAATACGACAAACAGCAAGTATATGGCTATTTTATAGAAAAATGAAGCCGCTACAGGCAGAAATTCATCATATATCGGCTGTACTAAAACAGGGTAAGTATCAAATAGTTCATTCAGCGTCGCCGTCAATTCAAACGTCATGATTGCCAATCCGCACAGCACGCTCATGATCATGAGCATCATGTAACGGATCTGTAAATTTTTCTTAATAAAAATTGTTCTGCGGTTGAACTGCGGCGGCTGAGTTTGTTGGATCGGATTCATAATGCCCTCTTAGAAGCTCGTTACATAGCGGATTTGTAAGATGCGCTCGCTTTCGTCGCCGCGTCCAATTCGACGCACCGCACCGTCTAACGCCAAGGATGGATGCAAATAAAAGCGCATGCCTATATTTAGGCGTGAATCCCGTACGTTGCGTATACTGTCCCATTCCGCCAGAAAGCTGATTTTATCCGCCAACGTGTAATACATGCCCGTAAACCAATATAACTTTTCCCAATCCGACAGATTAATCCCGGCCGTTGCATTTAATCCCGGAAAAATAATTTCCCGCGACATCGTAATATATCCGCCCTTCCGGTCATCCAAATATTCTTTTGAATCGGAAAATATCCGATCTTCATCATACCCGTACCCATACCGTCTTCCGTCGTATCCGATGGCGATGGCGGGCAAATATAGATTTCCGTCAAAAATTTTCCATTTTACTTGAAAATCAGGATCCAATACGCGCACTTCATCTGAAGAACCAAGCAATTCATGCACGGCTACGCTTACTCCAATGTTAATCCGTGGAAATACGCCAAAGTCAATGCTTTCCATTATCGTTCCATGATCATAAGCGCGCGTCAAAAAAGAAGCTTGGTAACGGTCCAGCGTTTCTGCTGTGGGGACGTCAATAATTGCCGTTTCCAAACTAATGGGATCTCCTTGGTCCGCATAGCAGAATACAGGCATACAAGCCAAGAAAAGTAAAATCGCTGTTTTTTTTATGTTCATGTGAATTCCTCTTTTTATGCTGTTTGTTACAGAAAAGTACGGATGTCTTTTACTTCCGGTTGGGTAATATACCGCACGTTATGCAGATAAACGCCTTCCCGCGCGGGCATAAAATCATTTCGGTCACGCGGAAATTCCATATCTACAATGCCTTTGTTTAGTCGTTCCGAACTGCTTACGACCCCTTTATGCCATCGGTCTGTTTTTTCTTGGTCATACGGTTTTTGCGGATTCCAAAAGTTCCTCAGTAATACCGTTCCTTTTGGCAAAGGTTCCGATCCAACGGCGGCGGTCTTTAGCAGTACATCGGTTGTCCATATGGTTTTGCCTTCGCAGGGGCCATTGAAAAAAGTTACTTTATAACGCGGATCATCATTTGAGGGACGTTTATTAAGCGTGGCCAGCGAATACAAGGCATAGGGCGTCCCTTCATTTTCGCACGCGGCAAATATATGCGTGCGCATTAAACGTTCATAATCCTGCTTGTCGTCCGTACGGTTATACGGGGACTCTTTCTTTTCGCTTTGGCATCCTATGAATATCATCAATGAAAAAAGAAATACAAAAATGATCGTTTTTTTCATAAACCGGACTCCTTTTATTGAGGGTTATTCCTTATAGCTGTTAGGCTTTGATCCAATACAAATTATACCCGTTTTTGGACAGAAAAGAAACCCGAATGAATGCCTACTCTTGTTGGTTTTATTGGGACTGAAAAACGCCTCTGCTTTTCAGCAGAGGCGTCGGATTGACTAAATTATTGTCCGCGTTCTGTTTTGCCCAATTGGTTGGTTTTATCAAAAAGAGCTCTTTCTTTTTGGGCCTGCTTGTGGATTTCTTCTGCTTTTGCGCGGGTATGTTCGGTTACTACTTCCCGAGAGGCATTGCGCTTTATTTCATTAAATACTTGTTGGAAAAATTGAATTTGGTCGCCTAAATCACGTGTTAGAATTTCCGAGCGCTCTTTGAACGAGGGGTATTGGTCCGCGTCGATGAGTGAGCTGTCTTTCCCATAGAAGAAAGTGGTGCTTCCCAAGTCGTCGGTCATTTGTTTTGCAATAGGGGCCGAAACTGCATACAAGGCTATTCCGGCAGACATATCTTTGTTTTTCACCGCTTCTTGATTTTGGAGTTGTACTAATTTTAATTCATCCATGGTGTACACAATATATGGAGGGGCGTATTCTTCCGTTTCTTTTAAAATAGTTTGCGGATCTAAATTCGAATTTCCTCCTTCTTGTTGCTGTTGGGCTAGTTTAGCGGCTACGAATTGTTGTTGGATATCATTGTATTTGCCCAAAGGATCACCGTGTAATTTGACGCCGGCCGCTTCTATGGAATCCGATAATTCTGTATTTTTTTGGATACTGTTTGCCACCCAATAACAAGACTCGTTCTTGCAATTTTTATTGTCGTACATGAATTGATAAATTTCCGTGGTTTTTTGGTATGCGATGCTGGATGCATCTTCCTCAAATATTTCCGGGATTCTGCTGGCTTTCCCCAACACAGGCATGATTGGAGCTGCAGGCATTGTTAACCCCGTTTTTTTCTGGAAGGAAGCGGCGTTTTCCTGTTGGGCTTGTTTGATTTGATCGGCAGAGGCCGGAGCAGGAACGGCGCTGGAACCTATAGAACATTGGGTTGATTTGACAGGACGAATATCTTCCAGTGAGCATGCCACTTCCAACATGCCTCCCAGTTCGTCTTCAGGCTCTTTTCCCTCCGCTAGACGATTCATTCGTTCTTGTACTTTTAGGGTAAATTCTTTAAATATATCTTCCCGTCGTTGCTGGCGGTACTCCTCTTTCTTTTGTCTTTCTTGTTCATTTTGGGGGTTGGGGTATTTGGAATCAGCTAAAAAATTAGATACTTCATCCAGCATGGATTGCGGATCCAAATAAGACAAAAGAGGCATATTTGACTGTTGGCCCGGATAAGCAGTAGGGATTCTTCCGCTGATTCCTTGGATGTTCATGTTTCCTCCACGGTTAAAAGCGCTGCCTTGTTCATTGCGGGATTTGCCGCTCCCTTGCGAAGACCCCAGATTGGAAGCTGCCATATCGCCCTCCAATTGTTTGCTTCGGATCCATTCTGTATCGTCGGTAAAACCAAAAAAACGTTTTATTGGATTAAAAAAACGGGCTAATTTGGAATCGGGCACTTCTTTTTCTTTTCTAATTTTGGCAACCGGCGTAAATCGAGCGATGCGCTCTTGGCGTATATAGGATTCATAAGGGTTATCTTTAGAATTGATTTCGTGCATCCCTGGAGCTTTTAATTCAGGAGATTTTTGCTGGATTAATACCCATTCCCCTTCCTCATCTTCAAAATAGGCATTTTCAAAACCGGCAGATCGGTTGGCTCCGGCAGCGGGGGTTTTTTCTGTAGAAATATAATTTTCAACGGCGGCGCGAGCATCTGCATATTCTCCATTGTTTTGCGGGATGCCGAAAAGTTCTTCGGCTTCTTGATTGGTCATTTCAGAAGGTGATTTTTGGGATTTACCGGCTTTTCGGCCGAACAGACGGGCAATTCGGTTTACTAATTCAGTAAGCGGATTAGAGGTAAAAATCTGCGGGGTTGCTTTTTTAGGCGAAGAAGCTTCTGTTTGCTTTTGGGGCGCCGTAGTTTCCAAAAACGGCAGCAGAAGAAACACAATGATTGCTACACAACCTATAAAAAGCAACGCTTTTCTTATGTTTTTTTTCATAAATTTTCCTTTCGAATAATTTAAACAAGAAATCCCGGCTCAGGCCGCTTTCCCGCGCCTTTTCCGTCCGAGTAGCTATAGTCTACCCCTTTTCCCCCAATTTTTCAAGATCCATTAAATATATTGCAAATACTTTGCCAAAGTTTTTCAATGAGCCGTTTTAAAATTTCCCATGATTTTTGGATATGTTTTAAGAAAACATTAGAGTTTTGTTCTTTTATAGGAGACGAAGCCGAAATGGATGTTTGAGGAAGGGTATATCCTGCTTCCGTTATAAGTTCAGTTAAATAATTGGAAGGAACTGAGAAATTTAAATTTTGGTTTCCTTCTCCCTTATAACTGGCAAAAGCTACTGAAATCACTTCTCCTTTTGAATTAAATACCGGGCTGCCGCTGGAGCTGGGGGAAATAGGAGCGCTGATTTGGTGCCAAATAATGCCGTCGGACTTTTTTCGTATTTGGCTGATTAGGCCGGAAGAAATGGTGTTTTGCAGGCGGCGTGGATTGCCAATAACGGTAATGGTTTCACCCGGAAGCACATAGTCCGAATTGCCTAAAATTGCATAAGGTAAATTTTGTGCATGTATCTGAAGAAGCGATAAATCCACATTGCCTGCTGCCGCTACACAGGCGGCTTCCCCCGATACGGCCCCATTATTGAAGGTTATATTGATATAGAGAGCGTCTTGCACCACATGTCGGCTGGTGGCAATCAATCCGTCCGGCGTTACCACAAATCCCGTTCCGGTAAAGGTGGATCCGTCGTTCTTTACCACATTGATCGCTACAACCGCCGAGGCATTCTGTTCGGCAATCCATACGTGATTGTTTTGGGCCGGAACCCATGTGAAACAGACTAATAATAAAAGCGCGGGCAGGCACAGTTTCCTCATATTAAGATTATAGCAATAAATCATTTTAATGGGGGCCGTTGAAATGTATGCGGATAAATAGTACACTTATGGGGTAGTTATTTAAGGAGTTGCTATTATGGGAGAACCTTTTTACGTAAGCCGCAAAAAATATGAAGCGTTAGTGAATGAGCTCAAAGATTTGAAAAATTTAAAAGCAGAACTTTCAAATGAAATCGGCGAAGCGGCCGCCCAAGGCGATTTAAAGGAAAATGCCGAATACCATGCCGCCAAAGAAAAACAAACAGAAACGTTAATCCGTATCCAAGAATTGGAAATTCGATTGCGAAACGCCCAAATTACTGATGACTTGGCTGTAGATAAGAGCGAAGCCCGTATTGGCGCCACGGTAACGATTCAAGATGTGGATGCTGGTATCGAATTTACCTATACATTGGTCGGCTCTATGGAGTCTAATCCGGAAAAAGGGCTTCTGTCTGTGAAGTCTCCGCTGGCGAATGGGGTGTTGGGGAAAAAAGAAGGCGAAACTTTTGAAGCGGTTTTGCCGCGCGGACCTAAAAAATACAAATTGGTTAAATTGGAATACAAATAATTTTTCTAATCACAGGTTAAAACTGGGCCGCTTATCAAAGCGGCCCAGTTTATTAATATCTTTTTTCCTAGACCTTAAAACCTAGGGAGTTTTATCTTATTTTGAATTATAGAACTTAGAGCGAATGATACTTGTAAAGGAGCTGTCTTCAGACATCCAATGAAGCATACTCTCGTATAGTTCTAACTCCGCTTCTGGAATAACGGTTCCCTCTGGTACTTCCGTGATTACCCTTGGCAGCCGATTATTTATCATATAAAAATCTTCCAATTTTTCTAATGTTTCCGCTTTAGAAAGATGAATCCGTGGATATGCTTTTAAAAGCTGCTGTATTTGCTCTATATAAGGATTGACCGCTTGGAAGTGATTGACTGCGTTTGCATGAATCATGATCAGTAAAGCATTATACAGCTTTTGTTCTTCTTTTGGAGCATTCCAGCGGGGAGACCGGTTATGTTGTTGAACAAATCTTTGTAAATCTTCTAATATAGAACGGTAAGTCTGCACGGTTGCAGTGATTTCTTGACTTGAAAGAGCAGCTGCCATCCCGTTGCTATGTTCTTGGTAAGCTTTGCGCAAGACAGTCAATAATGCGTTTTCATGTTGGGGTAAAATCTCTTTTTGAGCGATGAAATGATTCAAAATAACTTTAACTTCTTGGGTTACAAAGGGAGATTTCATAATTTCGCGCAATTTTAAATTGATTTTATGCGGATGATCCTTCATGTACTCTAAAGCCGTTTGACAAAAAATTTCTTCTGCATCATCCGGATTGATCAACCGCAATTCGTAAGAGGTCAGGTATTTAACCGATAAACTGTAATAATTAGCTAAATCCCGCATAAATTGCTGATAGCTCTTTTCCGTTAGAGATCCCGTTAGATATTTTTTTAAGCTTTTGTTTACTATATCCCGGATGATTCTATTGTTTAACGCAGCGAACTGTCCGGGTGTTAAGTTCAGAGTTTGATTCTTTTCCATTTCAGCATAGAGCTCATTGGCTGCGGCTCTTTCTCTGGCAAATGGCTCAATTCCATTCAGGAAAGATTTAGAGATAGAAGAAGGCATAATATATCCCATATTCTTCCTTAAAAGTTCAGGTCCGACATAGTTAGGCGCTTCTTTTGAAAGTATTTTTCCAAGAGAAGGCAATTTTCCCTGTGAGAAAACTGGAAAGGCGGGAAATAAGCATACAACCAGCAATATAACAAGTTTCATTTTTCTATTCATATATATACTGTAAAAAATTTTTAAAAAAGATACGAGGGCCATTGGGCCTAGCGTATTATAGGCCTTTAAACCTATAATAAGAGGAGGCTTTTTGGATATAAAAAGGACACCCGAAGTTTTTTCCCGGGTGTCCTTTTATATATGCTTTGATTAGTACTTTTTCAATACTGCTTCTTTGGCGGTGCTGGAATAGACGTTGTAATCCATTTGTTGGAAAATAGAGTCTTTTTGTTCCAGGTCATAAACGAACCCTTCATCAATGCGGTTTCCTTGTATTTGTTCGTAGAGTTCGTTGAACCGTTTGACATGATCTTTGGTGCGTTTGGTGGAATATTCTTTTGCCGTACCGGTCGTCATCAAGAACGCCCAGTCGGAGGACTGCATCAGCACCAGCTCTCGTGCCAGTTGGTTAAGCGCACGGCGCAGCAAGCCGTCTGCATTCGGGAATTTGTTCGCCAATTCCATCATGCGTTCGGCGGATTTAATCAGGTGTCGGTAAATCCAGTCGTTTCCGCTGTTGAGCCATACGTCATGGTATCCTTTGTCTCCCCAAGAGGACATAGAGGGCTGCACCATCTGGTTTTCCGGATACATTTCCAAGTATTCACTGGGGGTAACCAACTTAATATCTTTCTGGTCGTAATAGATTTTCTTGAACAGATATTCTAAGAAATCTATTCCCTCATACCACCAGTGTCCGTAAAGCTCGGCGTCATACATGGATACCACCAGCGGTTTCCGGTCCAACAGCGTGCTTAAATATTCAATCTGTTTCTGGCGGTTAAACATAAAATTGCCGGCGTGCATAGCGGCTACTTCACGTGCTTCGTACGGATTATACGCTTGCTTTTGGTTCAACGGAACTTTACCGGTGATTTTATGGTATTTCATCCCTATATTCCGGCGGACGCCGTCGGAATGCAGATAAGGCTTAATATAATCGTAATTTAAATCATATCCTAAATCACGATAAAACTCGCGGTAGCGCGGATCTCCTGGATAGCCGGATTCGGCACTCCATACCTGTTGGGCTGATTCCATATCGCGTGCGAAAGCGGCTACGCCGGTTTGCGGACAATATACCGGCGCGTAAATACCGTATTTAGGGCGAGGCGTACCGTGTAAAATACCATGTGATTCGGTAAAAAAGAAACGGATTCCTTCATCGCGCAGAAATTTATCATCCCCCGGATTATACGCGCATTCCGCCAGCCAAATACCACGCGGACTCCGGCCAAAGCGGCTGCGGTAATCGTTGGCGGCGATTTTGATCTGGGCGTTTACGCTTTCTTTGTGTACCATAAGAGGCAAATAGCCATGGGTAGCGCAGCAGGTAATGATTTCCAGTTTGCCCATATCTTGGAATTTTTTAAATCCTTCCAACACATGTCCATGATAATAATTTTCGAACAAATCCCGATAACGGCGGAATTTATTGAAATACATACGCGCCACGCCTTCAAACTCCGTTCCTTGCGTGCGGTTGAGTTCTTTTTCAGAGAGCTCTATCCGTTGATTTAAATAATGGCGGAAGCGGTCAATAAGCAGCGGATCGGCCATCATATTGCACAAGGGCGGCGTGAGCGACATAGTCAGCCGGAAATCGGTGCCTTCTTCGGTTAAGTTTTCAAATACGTTGAGCAAGGGGATATACGTCTCCACCATGGCTTCGTAAAACCAATCCTCTTCTAAGAAGTCCGGATATTCCGGGTGTTTGATAAACGGAAGATGCGCATGCAGCACAAGCGCCAAATAGCCTTTTTCTTCGCCCATATTATTTTCCTTGCTCGCGCAGCGCTTTGATGTTTACTTGGCGCGTCTTATCGCCTTTGGCGTTGCGCGCTCGAATAGGCAAATCCACCACGCTGCCGGCCGGCAGGTGCTGACGGATGGAAAATTTGCCTTCTTTCAGTTCAATGTCCTGCCCGTTGATGGATACGATGGCATTTTTGGAGGCGGAACCATAGATGATAATTTCACAATCCGCTTTGAGCCAGATGTCTTCGTCCTCTTGAGGTTGTACTTTTTCAAGTTGAAGACTAAAGGAGGACCACGAAGTGGGCGCTCCGGAAGAAGTCAGCTCGGTCAGCTTCCAGCGCTGGCCCAATACATGCATCAGTTCGCTTGCGCCCAGACCGATATAATCGGCTCCGGCCAGTTTTAAGAGTTTTTGGAAATCGCCTTCTACGATCATCCACTTGTCATCCACAATATCGGATACTTTACCGGGCGGCAACAAGGTGGCATTGCTGCGCGATACCAAAATAAATTTGCCGTCGGCGGTCAAGTAGCCCAAGTCCGCCAGGTACGTGCGGCCGGACTGCGGAGCGTTAATATACCAGCTGCGCGCTTCAAAAATGACCGGCATATCATAGTATTTAACGGAGTTGTTTCCATCGAAAAATTCTATACCCGTAACATCATGCAAGCGAATAATGGTGCGTGCATTTTGCAGTACGTTTTCGCTGTATTGGCTTTTGATGCAATCCAAGGTGTTTTGGGTAATTTCCCAGAACAAAAATAACCAAGCCGGGTCTTTCGGCAGCAGATAGCTTTCTGTCTTGCCGTATCCGGATGGAATGTCGGCTTCAGCGTGTATGTCTTTTGCCAAAGGTCTGACTAAGGCAGACGAAGATAAATTTTGCGTCATATATGTTACCTCACCCTGTTAATTTTCTTTTAGAGATTTCTCTCCCCCATTTTATTCTAGCATTTTATATAGCCTAAAATGGGCTTTTTGTATATTTTGCAAGATTTGTTTTTCAACACATGCTTTGCTACAATAAAACGGAGGAATTTTTATGTCCAATCAAAAAGGAATGGGCCTTTTAGGGCTGTTGATTTCGGTCTTAATCATGACCCTGTTGCTTTCTGTTGTTTTGAAGCGCTATGCCGGGCAGACGCGCCGGGCTTTGCACTTGCAAGGGATCGCCGATCCCGCCTTAACAGGTCGTTCCCGCAGCCTTCAAAAAGAATCCGAGCCTGCTTCCAAAGTTCCGCCGTGCAACGGGCGGCTGGTGGGCAATATTTGCGTTCCGACGGAAGTACGCAGTTCCAGCTTAGATGCTTTTGAGCAAATGAATAAATAGTGGTTTTTAAATCGAAATCCCCCGGTTTTGCCGGGGGATTTAAGCAATCTGGGCAAATTATTTAATCAAGCCTTTATCCTTAAGTTCTTGTTCTACAGCCGCCATCGTGGGGGGAATAACACAAACCTTAGGCAGCACCTGCATGGCGGAATCAATATCTTTTAATCCGTTTCCGCCTACGATCAGCACCACCGTTTCGTCCCGTTCGATTTTCTTTTGGGCAACTAGTTTCTTAAGCGCCGCATAAGTGGCCGCACCAGCCGGTTCGGCAAAAATATTGGCCTTGCGTGCGAGTTCCGGAATAGCTTGCAAAATTTCCTCGTCTGTTACGGTAAGGGCCATTCCGTTGGATTCTTGAAGTGCCTGCAGTGCCAGCGCCGCATCGCGCGGATAATTGACTACAATGCTATCTGCTACGGTATGGGCGGCAACCGATTTTACTTCGTTTTGATGATTAAACGCTTGGGCGATGGCGGCGCTGCCTTCCGCTTGGACGGCAATCATTTGCGGCATCCGTTCAATAATGCCCAGTTTATTAAAATCGGTAAATCCTTTCCACAGGCCGGCTAAAATGGTGCCGTCACCCGCGGCCACAATCACCTTATCCGGCGCTTCCCAATCCAGCTGTTCGCAAATTTCGAATGCGCATGTTTTTTTGCCTTCCCGCGTAAAAGGGTTAAATCCCGCCGCGCGGGAATACCAGCCGTATTTTTGCACGGACTGTTTGCACAGTTCAAAAGCTTCATCATAAGAACCGTCCACCCCGATGACCTCCGCACCGTATACCAAAAGCTGTACTAATTTGGGATCGGGTACGGATTTTGGCGCAAAAATAACGGTCTTCATCGGCATGCTGGCGGTTAAACAGGCCAGCGAGTCGCTGGCGTTTCCGGTGGAAGCGTCGGCGATGACTTCCTGTTCCAGTTCCAGCGCGCGGGCCACCGCCACGGCGCTGCCGCGGTCTTTAATGGATCCGGTGGGATTGCGGCCCTCATCTTTAATCAGCAAATTGGAAATATGCAGTTCTTTAGCCAGTTCTTTGCACGGATAAAGCGGCGTCCAACCGACGTGCACATGCGGCACTTTTTCGTGGTCGTTAATGGGAAGCAAATCCATATAACGCCACATATCAAATTCGCGGTTCTCCTTCAGTTTGCTGATGCTGAAGCGTTTGGAGATCAGTTTATAATCGTAATTTACTTCCAAATTGCCGCCGCAGGCTGTACAAACGAAGTTGGCTTCGCTGGTTTTATGTTCCTTGCCGCAGTTAATACATTGGAGATTTAAGATTTTTTTCATACATTTATTTGGTGCCCGGTTCTATCTTCTTTTGAATCAGTACCAAGCTGGCGAAAATAAGCAGCAGCCCGCCCATTTCCGCGGCGGAAGGGATGCGGCCGAACGCAATCATATCGCTGATCATGGCTACTACCGGGGTAAAATAGGTAACTGACGCCATCCGCGTTGCGCCCCAGCGTTTAATTAACGCCACCATCAGCAAAAAGGCTACGGCGGAGGAGAATACCCCCGCACTGATAATGGATAGAACCACTTTTTGACTAAAAGCGGAAGCCGGCGGAATCGGTTCAAACAAAAGCGATACAATCAACAAGACAACGGCTGAAAATAAATATTGGTGGAACGTATTGGCTTCATGGGTCATAGCGGTGCTTTCCACCATAATCTTTTTAGTAAAAACATTGCCTAAACTATATGACCAAGCCATAATGAGGAAGGCAAAACAACCGTATAACGCCATAGGGCTGGCTTCCAACTTGGCGGCGGAAATCATGGGGTGCATAATAATAAGCAGGCCGATCATCCCAACCGTCACGCCGGCGGCGCGCCGCCAAGTAAAACGGTCCTCTCCTTTCAGCAAAACCGCTCCGGCAATAAAAGACCATATGGGCACCGTCCCGTTAAAAATACCGCCGATTGTGGGGGCTACAAAGCGCTGGCCCCATGAAATGGCGGCAAAAGGAAGTAAAATAAGCAGAAAACCAATCGTCCACGGACGCCAGAGTTCTTTCATCGGACATTTTAAATTTTTGCGTTGAATGGTATACAAGACAATAAAAAAACATAAACCGGCAAAAACCCGGTAAAAGGTACCCCAGTAAGGGGGCAGACTTTCCACGATGTTTTTAGACGCTAAAAAAGCGGTTCCCCAGCAGAGAGACAAACACAAAGCCAATATATAACTCATACATTCTCCTTTTTTTATATTATAATAAATTTCGACTTTTTTGCTCCCGCTTTGAGTCGGGAAATCGTATAATATAACAAGCTGCTTCCGGGAGAATCATATGAAAAAACATTTGCCTGCCGTTTTATTCTTATTAGCCGCCGCTCTTTTATGGTGGCTCTCGTTGTCGCCGCGCCGGCATCAGGTTCCGGTAGCCGAAGGCGAGAAAGTACGTGTGGTTGTTTCCGGCTATGTTCCTTATACGCTGGTCAAGCAGTTGGCGGGAGATCAGGCGGAAGTCGCCATGTTGCTTCCGGCCAACGCGGAACCTCATTCGTTTGAACCTACGCCCGGATCGCTGGTCACGGTTCGAAATGCAGATGTTTTTGTATATGTGTCCGATCAGATTGAACCGTGGGCGAAGGACGTGCTTTCTTCGGCTGGAGAAAAAACGGCTGTAGTACAAGCGGCCCAATACGCTGCTCCGTCGGATGATCCTCATGTGTGGATGGATTTTGACAATACCCAAAAAATAGCCCGTGCGATTGTTTTTGCGTTAGTGCAAAAAGATCCGTCTAACCGGGCTCTATATGAGTCCAATTTAAAAGCATTTGAACAGGAGATCAGCGAGTTGGATCAAGCATATAAAAAGGGGTTGGCTTCTTGTCAAAGCCGACAAGTGGTGCATGTGGGACATTTCGCTTTTGGCAATTTGACGAAGAATTATGATTTGTCGTTGTCGGCCTTGGCGGGATCTTCCCATGACGGTGAAAATTCCGTCAAACGTTTGACGGAACTGATTAAATTTATTAAAGAGAACCAAATTCAGGCTATTTTTACCGAGGAAACGCTTTCTCCGCGTTTATCGGCTGCGGTAGCGGAAGAAACCGGTGCGAAAGTGCTTCCGCTCTATACCGTGGAACACGTGAGCAAAGATGATTTTGACCGCGGCGTAACTTACGGCGAACTCATGCGCCGTAATTTGGAAAGCCTGCAGAGGGGGCTGGGATGTCCAGCGTGATAGAAGCTGAAAAACTGAATTTTGCATATTTGCGCGTACCGGTACTGGAGGAGATTTCTTTTACGGCGGATGCGGGAGATTATGTAGGCATTATCGGCCCGAACGGCGGCGGGAAAACTACGCTATTGAAATTGTTGCTGGGGCTGGAACAGGGAAGGGGGAAAATCAAGCTCTTTGGCCAGCCGTTGGCGCAGTTTAAGGATTGGAATAAGATTGGTTATCTGGCGCAGAAAAGCCCGGTGTCGCAAAGCCGGTTTCCCGTTTCGGCGGAAGAAGTGGTGCTGATGGGATTATCCGACCGCCACGGAAGCGGCGTATCGCTTAGCGAACTCAAGCAAGTACACGAGGCTATGCAAAAAACCCGTACGCGGGAATACGCCGGACGGATTTTTCACGATTTATCCATCGGGCAGCAGCAGCGCGTATTGCTGGCGCGTGCGTTGGTGAGCAATCCCGAACTGCTGATTTTGGACGAACCTTCCACGGCGTTAGATCCCGAATCGCGTGAGATGTTTTTTAATTTGTTGGGAGAACTCAATACCCGGCATGGCGTAACCATTTTGCTGATTACCCATGATACGGGAGAAGTAGGCAAATATATCTCTAAATTTATGTATATAGACAAGACGCTTGTTTTTTATGGAACAAAAGAAGAATTTTGTCATTCCCAAGCTGTAGCCGACAAATTGGGTTCGTTTGCCCAGCATACCATTGACCATTTGCACAACCACGGGCATTGTCCGCTGGGGTGTTCGTGTGGGGGAACACAAAAATGATCAGCGAATTTTTAAGTTATGGATTTGTTCAGCGCGGGTTGTTGGCGGGTTCGTTGGTAGCGGCTTCCTGCGCGTTGTTGGGTGTGTTTTTGGTGCTTAAACGGCTCTCCCTGATTGGGGACGGAATGAGCCACGTGTGCCTGACGGGGGTGGCGGCGGCGTTGTTGTTGTCGGCCAATCCGGTGTATGTGTCGGTGCCGGTGGTGGCGGCGGCTTCGTTGGGAATTATGAAGCTGACGCAAAAATTTAGAATTTATGGCGACGCGGCGATCGGCATTGTCAGTGCGGCGGGGTTGTCAATCGGTTTGTTGATTACAGCGTTAGCCGGCGGATTTAATACGGACTTGTTGGGCTATTTGTTTGGCAGTATTTTGACCGTTTCCAAAGACGAAGCGGTGCTGTGCGGCGTATTGCTTGCCGTGGTATTGGGAGGGCTGTTTTTCTTCTATCGAGATTTAACGTCTGCCTGTTTTGACGAACCTTTTGCCCGCACCCGCGGCATTGCGGTGCAGACTGTCAATACTGTATTGATAATCGTTACTTCCATAGCGGTAGTATTGGCCTTTAAAGTAGTGGGAATTTTTTTGATTTCCGCTTTGATTATTATTCCGCCGGTATCGGCGTTGCTTGTTTCCCGCACGTTTAAACAGGTATTATGGCTGGCGGCTTGTTTCGGAGTAAGCGGTGTGTGGGTGGGGGTGTATTTTTCCTTTGTGTTTAATATCCCTTCCGGGGCGTCGATTATTCTGGTAAATTTGCTGGTGCTGGCCGGCGCTTATGTTTGGGCGCGGTTGGGAGGTATTGGACATGCCCGCTAAAAAAATCAGTATAGAGGCGCTTTTAAAAGCATTAAAAAAATTGTATCCCGATCATATTATTCCCTTGCACCACAAAGATGCGTGGCAGTTGTTGTGCGCGGTAATTTTGTCGGCCCAGTGCACCGATGAACGCGTCAATAAAATTACGCCAGCTCTTTTTAAAGCGTTTCCGACTCCGCAAAAAATGGCTAAGGCCGATATAAAAGAGGTGGAAAAATTAATTCATTCTTGCGGATTTTACCACAGCAAAGCTTTGTCCTTGATAGAAAGTTCCAAACGAATTTGCGAAGTCTATGGCGGCGAAGTACCGCAAACGATGAAAGATTTGTTGACGTTGCGCGGGGTGGCGCGCAAAACGGCTAATGTGATGCTGGGGGATTATTTTAAAAAACCCGAAGGCATTGTGGTCGATACGCACATTAAACGTTTATCGTTCCGATTGGGGCTTACCAAACAAACTGACCCCGTAAAAGTGGAGCAAGACTTGATGAAAGTGATTCCCTACAAATACTGGGGTTGGTTTGGCATTGCCCTTATTTTACACGGACGTCAGGTATGCAATGCGCGCAAGCCGGAGTGCTGTTTTTGTACCCTTTCAAAATTATGTCCTCGGTGTGGGGTTAAAACCAATTTTGAGGAAAGATAATACCATATAAAAGCCCCCGGTTAAACCGGGGGCTTTTTAACACCAACTACAAACTATTTCCCTAACAGCGAAAGCAGCACGCCGGCGGCTACTGCACTCCCGATTACGCCCGCTACGTTAGGACCCATAGCGTGCATTAAGAGATAATTGTTTTTATCGTATTCCAAGCCGATTTTGTTGGATACGCGCGCCGCCATCGGTACGGCCGATACGCCGGCAGATCCAATCAGCGGATTGATCTTGGTTTTGCTGAAGCAGTTCATCAGCTTGGCCAACAGCACGCCGGAAGCCGTAGCAATGGAGAAGGCGATGATACCCAACAGCAAAATACCCAGCGTTTCGGTTTTTAAGAATTGGCTGGCCTGCAATTTAGATCCGACCGACAACCCCAGCAAAATGGTGGTGATGTTGCAGAAGTCGTTTTGCAGGGTTTTGGACAAACGTTCCGCCACGCCGGATTCTTTAATCAGGTTGCCAAACGTCAGCGCGCCGATTAAAGACGCGGCGTCCGGCAAGAGGAAAGCACACAACAAAAGCAACACGAGCGGGAAAAGAATCTTTTCGCGTTTGGAAACGTGTCTTAACTGCGTCATTCTGATTTTGCGTTCGGCGTCGGTAGTCAGCAGCTTCATAATAGGCGGCTGGATAATCGGCACGAGTGCCATATAGGAGTAAGCCGCTACGGCAATCGCGCCCAACAGCTGCGGCGCAAGGCGCGAAGTTAAAAAGATAGCCGTCGGCCCGTCCGCTCCGCCGATAATACCGATCGAAGCCGCTTCTTTAAGGCCAAACGCAAAGGGCTGGATGTCCCCAAAATGTATGTAGGAAAGGCCAATTGCACCGATCAGTGTGGCAAAAATGCCAAACTGCGCCGCGCCGCCCAAGAGGGCCGTTTTCGGATTGGCAATCAGTGGACCGAAATCCGTCATTGCGCCTACGGACATGAAGATAAACAGCGGAAAAAGACCCGTCTGAATACCGGCATCATATACAATGCGTAAAAATCCGCCTGTTTCGGCAATGCCCGCCAGCGGAATGTTGGAAAGCAGTCCGCCAAAGGCAATTGGGATTAACAAAAGCGGTTCAAACTGCTTTTTAATCCCCAGCCATAAGAGGAAACAGCACACCACAATCATTACCAGCTGTTGCCAAGTAAGCGCGTAAAGCGAGGTGGCGTGGGCAATTTTTGTAAGAGAAGTTAAAATATCCATAGGTCGCCTCTCTTATTTGATTTCCGCCAACGCGTCGCCGGTTTGTATTTGGTCGCCTTGTTTGGCGAGGAAATGTATCGTTCCGGAAGCCGGAGCGGAAACAGCCGTTTCCATTTTCATCGCTTCCAAGACCATAATTTCTTGTCCTTCGCTCACGCGGTCCCCTTCTTTTACGCTTAAACGCAATACAGCTCCCGGAAGCGGTGATTTAACGGTTCCACCCGCGCCCGTACCGGCCGCAGGTTTGGCTTCGGCCTTGGCGTCGGAAGCGGCGGTGGAAACGTTATAGCGTTTGCCGTTTACGATGGCGTTGTCGCCGTCAAAGACCACTTCATAGGCTTTTCCGTCTACGGTTACTTTGACCGCGCCGGAAGAGTTGGCGGCGGCTTTCTTGGCGTCGGCCGCCCAGCGGATGCCGTTTACTTTGGCTTCGCCTTTGAGATACAAAAGCCCTTTATCGGCGCAGGTGGCTACGATGAAAACGTTTTCTTCCGTTACGGGCAGTCCGGCTTCTTTGAGCTTGGCTTCGGCTACTTTTAACCCTTTCTTGGGGTCGGCGTCGTTGATTTCAAGCGGCGTTTTTTTGGTCGGAGGCAAGCCCAGCTGCTGGCTGGCTTCTTTGACCACTTCCGGATCGGGTTCCACCGGCGTTTTGCCGAAGTAACCCAACACCATTTTGCCGTAGCCGGGGGTAATTTTCTTCCACGGGCCGAACATGACGTTGCTGTACGCCTGCTGGAAATAAAATTGGGAAACGGGCGTAACCGACGTGCCGAAACCGC
>CALUYP010000035.1 GCA_944325055.1 uncultured Elusimicrobiales bacterium
CAAAGGCCCTAATTGTTTCTGGGTCTTTAGACCTGTTTTATAAACATAAGAAATCAAACAGCGGTATTAGCAGTATTATAAAATATGGAAAAATTAAAAGAGGATTAGTCTCACTTAAAATACCGCCCTTGTGTGGAGATTTACAAGGACGGTATTGCGATTTATTTAGAGAATTTTCAGGATAAATTATTTAGACTCTAAAGCGGCAGGGTGCGCTTTATCCATACTTTCACGCAACGATATCCAACGGCCTCTATTTACATCTAATATTAAAATGTCATGCAAAGCCTGTCCGGATGCGGAAGGATTCTCCACAGCTACGGCATAAAATCCTGCTCTTCCGCTTCCAGTGCGTTCTACTATAAACGCCACCGCATTTCTTGCCGACATAAAATTTTCTTTTGGTCCGTTTTGCCATATTTCCATTATTTCTCGGAAGGAAGATACGGCAACCGGAGCAAATCTATGCTGGGTATTGGGATAGAGAGCGTTTAATGAATTTTGCATTAAATGCAAATAAGAAATTGTTTGCGTATTGACATCATATACATTGTAATATCCCGGGAACAAGCCGTTTTTGGGCATTTGGTTAATTACTTGGCGTTGAATGCCATCTATAGAGGGCAACTTCGATTTCAAAATAGAATTAGCGTATTTTCCCAAGACTTCAGAAGAAACTTGTTTTCCCGAAAGGGAAAAGAAAGAAGACGATTTAGGGATGTTCGAAAGAGCCTTCAATACATTTTGGGCAGCAACTGGTGCTGCAAACAGAAAGATTATTCCTGCGCTAACAGCTATCTTGGAGCGAAACCGAATAAATATGTTCATAAGCAATACTGTCCCTCCTTTTCTAACATATTAGCATAAATTCCGATTTATGCAACATCAAATTTTAAAAAGACGCCCGCCGGAGATTTAGCGGGCGCAGGGTGTTCTTGTAGGAGGATAGAAACACACTTTTTGTAAAATTAACCCATTTTTAAAAACTTAACCCATTTAAAAAACATATCCTAAGTGAAGAGCAGCGTACCATTCTGTATTATAAAGTTCTAAATCTGATAGTGTGTGAAAATCCTTAAATTCCCGGTTGATCCAAGCAAACTCACGGTCTAGTCGACGCTTTTTGACCAACTGAATGGCTAGTGTCTCTTGTAATACTGTTTTCATATCAGCGCCTCCTTTCCGTTAAGACTTTTACTTCCTTGATAATAATAAGATAACGTTTTCCGTTGAAAAATAACAGGGTCATTGGGCCCAAAAGTATAGAAAATTTAGTCCCAAAAAAATTTATGGGATTGTCCCAATTTTATTTTGTAAACAGTCCCAAGCGTTTTTGGGTCTTTGGGCCTATCTTGATAATTTGGTATACTGGCTTTATGACGAGTGAGAGCGCGTTCGTAAACAAATTTCTAACGCATCCGCCGCGCACCCGCAGCGAGATTACCGCTTCGCTGGAAATGCAAGATCCAGCCGTTTTGTTTCAAACGGCGGATCGCATCCGCAAAAAATTTGTGGGTGATGCAGTTTATCTGCGCGCGCTGATCGAATTTTCCAATTATTGTAAAAATGATTGCCTCTATTGCGGAATCCGCCGCTCCAACGATAAAGCAGTGCGTTACCGGATGACGCCGGATGAAATTTTTCAAACGGCGCGCTGGGCGGTTCAGTCGGGCTATAAGACGGTAGTGTTGCAATCGGGGGAAGATGTGTGGTTTGACGCGGATAAAATGAGTAGTCTTATCCGCCGAATCAAACAATTGGGCGCGGCCGTTACGTTAAGTTTGGGAGAAAAAACACGCGAAGAATATGCCGCTTACCGTCAAGCTGGGGCAGACAGATATCTCCTGCGCATAGAGACCACGGATAAAGCTCTGTATGAACAGTTAGACCCTGCTATGAGTTGGGACAACCGCGTACGGTGTTTGGAAGATCTAAAAGAATTGGGTTATGAGGTCGGATCTGGGTCGCTGGTTGGACTCCCGGGACAGACGTTGGATAGTTTGGCAGATGATTTGCTGTTTGTTAAGTCATTGCCCGTAGACATGGCGGGGATCGGTCCGTTTATCCCCCACCCTAATACGCCGCTTGCGGGTGAGCCGGTATCGGGTCACTTTGAGCTTTCCCTTAAAATGATGGCAATTATGCGTCTAATGCTGCCGGATATTAATATTCCGGCTACCACTGCCATGGAAACGCTTCATCCGCAAGGCCGTATACGGGCGCTTCAATGCGGTGCGAATGTGATTATGCCCAACGTAACGGCGGAACAGTTTTGCCGCAATTACGAATTATATCCCGGCAAACCGCATCCCGGCGCAAGCGCCGCCGCCGTATGGAAAGAATCACTGGCTTCCATCGGGCGGACGGTGTCGGACGGATATGGTTTCCACGGTGATTATCTAAAAGGGAAAAAATAACTTTTCCCCCGCTGCTTGCCGCAAAAAGAAAAAATTTCCTTTTCTTTTGGAAATGTATTACAATATAGAGGACAAAACGGACAATTCGTCCGTGAGGGTATATTTTTGTATTGGAGAGACGACCGTATATGGTAAAAAAGACCGTTAAGAAAGCGGCTAAACCTGCCGCGAAAAAGGCCGTAAAAAAAGCCGTAAAATATGTGTACTCGTTTGGAGCGGGTAAAGCCGAAGGAAACGGCAAGATGAAAGAGCTGTTGGGCGGAAAAGGCGCTAATTTAGCCGAAATGTCCGGCCAATTAAAACTGCCCGTCCCCCCCGGATTTACGATTACCACCGAAGTTTGCACCTACTATTGGAACAACAAACGCACCTATCCCAAAACCTTAAAAACCGACGTAGAAACCAACCTCAAAAAGATTGAACGCGAAACCAAAAAACAGTTTGGTTCGGAGAAAAATCCGCTGTTAGTGTCCGTCCGCTCCGGAGCGCGCGCTTCTATGCCGGGTATGATGGAAACGATTCTGAACATTGGTCTGACCGAAAAAACCATCCCCGGTATGATTGCCAAAACCGGCGATCCGCGCTTTGTGTATGACGCTTACCGCCGTTTGATAATGATGTATTCCGACGTGGTAATGGAAAAAGCGGCCGGCATAGAACCCAAAGACGGCGAAGGCATCCGCAAAATTTTGGACGGTATGCTGGGCGACCTGAAAACCAAACTGGGCGTTTCCGATGATACGCATATTCCGGCGGAAGAACTGAAAAAACTCTGCGCGGAATTTAAAGCGACCGTCAAAAAAGTACTCAAAAAAGATTTTCCGGACGATCCAATGGAACAGCTTTGGGGCGCCATCGGCGCGGTGTTTGCTTCTTGGAACGGTAAACGCGCCATCGCCTATCGCAACATTGAAAACATTCCGCACGATTGGGGTACAGCCGTCAACGTGCAGACGATGGTATTCGGCAATATGGGCGACACCAGCGCCACCGGCGTGGCTTTTACCCGCAACCCCGGCAACGGCGACAGCCATTTCTACGGCGAATATTTAATCAACGCCCAAGGAGAAGACGTGGTGGCCGGTATCCGCACCCCCTCCCCGATGAACAAATGGTCAACCAACGCCCATTCCAAACACCTGCCCACCTTGGAAAAAGTAATGCCCAAAGTGTATAAGGAATTGGACGCTATCCAGAAAAAACTGGAAAAACACTTCCACGATATGCTGGATATTGAGTTTACCATTGAAGACCAGAAACTCTGGATGTTGCAGTGCCGCGTAGGCAAGAGAAACGGTACAGCGGCGGTACAAATGGCGTTGGATATGGTAAAAGAACGCTTGATTACCAAAGAAGAAGCCGTCCTGCGCGTAACGCCTGTGCAATTGGGCGAACTGTTGCTGCCGGCTATTGACCCGAAAGCGGAAGCGGGCGTAACCCCGATCGCCAAAGGTTTGCCTGCGGGTCCTGGCGGTGCGGCGGGCGCAATCGTTTTTAACTCGGCAGACGCCATTAAACTGCAAGAAGCGGGCAAAAACGCTATTTTGGTGCGCGAAGAAACCAACCCCGAAGACATTGAAGGGATGCGCGCGGCGACCGGTATTTTGACGCAGCGCGGCGGAATGACCTCGCACGCGGCTTTGGTGGCGCGCGGCTGGGGCAAATGCTGTATCGTGGGCTGCGGCGAATTGGAAATCAATTTGAACGCCAAAACCGTTAAAATGGGCGGCAAAACCTTTAAAGAAGGCGACGAACTGACCTTGAACGGGACGAAAGGATTTGTCTATCAAGGCGCGCTTAAAATGTTGGGCGCGGGCGAAGGCAACAAAAACTTGGCGGCATTCCTCTCTCTGTGCGACAAAGTGCGCACGATGAAGGTCCGCGCCAACGCAGATACGGAAGACGACGCCGTTAAAGCGCGCAAATTCGGTGCGGAGGGGATTGGGTTGTTCCGCATTGAACATATGTTCTACGGCAAAAATTCCGACAAGCCTTTGTTCATCTTACGCAAGATGATTCTTTCCGGCAGTGAAGAAGAACGCAAAGCCGCCGTGGAAGAACTTTTCCCGTATATGAAAAAGGAAATCAAAGCCACGATGAAAGCCATGGCCGGTTTTGGCGTAACCATACGCTTAATGGATCCGCCGTTGCATGAATTCGTGCCGACCTTGCCCGAAAAACAGACCGAACTGGCCAAAGCGTTGGGTATTACGAGGGAAGTCTTCAAAGAACGCGCGGCCGGATTGCACGAAGTCAACCCGATGATGGGACACCGCGGCATCCGCTTGGGAGTAACCTATCCGGAAATTACGACGATGCAGTCCCGCGCCATTTTTGAATCCGCCGCGGAACTGATTAAAGAAGGCGTCAAAGCCCAGCCGGAAGTAATGATTCCGCTGACCTGCGACGTCAACGAAATTATCGCCCAGAAAAAACTCATCCGCGCCGCTTACGAAGAGGTTGTTGCCAAGACGAAAGTCAAAAAACTTAACTTCTCCGTCGGCACGATGATTGAAATCCCCCGGGCGGCGGTGCTTGCTTATGAAGTGGCCCAAGAAGCGGATTTCTTCTCTTTCGGCACCAACGATCTTACGCAGATGACCTTTGGCTTCTCGCGTGACGATATCGGTTCTTTCCTGCCCGAATACTTAAAACAAGGCATTTTGGAAGCCGATCCGTTCCAAACCTTGGATCAGCGCGGGGTCGGGATGCTGATTGAACACGCCGTAGCCGAAGGGCGCGACGCCAAGCCAAACCTCAAAGTAGGCATTTGCGGGGAACACGGCGGTGATCCCGAAAGCGTGGAATTCTGCCATCGCGAAGGGTTTACGTATGTGTCCTGCTCGGCCTTCCGCGTGCCGATAGCGCGCCTGGCCGCTGCGCAAGCCGCCGCCAAAGACGTGTTGTCCAAAAAGCGCAAATAAAAAGCAGCTTGTTTTTTGAAAATCCGGGGCTTTAGAAAGTTCCGGATTTTTTATTTCATGCAACTTTGTCATAAAATTTATGAAAAATTTTAAATAAATAACCACATTTGTGCTATACTAATCAAGATAATAACTTTTAAAAGTAATTATCGAAAACTACCAAATAAAAAGGAGAAATAAATGAAAAAAGTATTTCTGATGGTATTTGCTTGTGGAATATTGGCTGCCTGTGCTACTCCAAGCACAGAAGTAGGAACTGCTCTTTTCGCCATGACCCAACAGCCTATGTTAGTGAGTGAGACTACCGGTACCAAAACAGGCCGTGCTTGTGCTACGAATATTTTAGGGTTGTATATTTCCGGTGATATGTCTGTAGAAGCAGCCAAAAAGAATGGTAAGATTCAAAAAGTAGCTTCCGTGGATAAAGACATAAAAAGCTATGCAGTCTATTCGGAAGTTTGTACAGTTGTAACAGGTTATTAAGCCTTAAAAGGAGACTGGTTTTATCCAGTCTCCTTTTTTTGTGAGTGCGTTGCAGTAAAAACCACTTATTTACCACCTTAACTGTAGCAGAAGGGAGTCGAAAATGCTTACGATTATATTGGTTTGTCTGTTGATGGTATTTTTGTCGGCGTATTTTTATGTACGTCTTAGATCCTCTGTTAAATCATATAAGGGAGTAAATCCCCATATTGTGGAATTTTTAATTACTGAACTCAACCGTTTTCCATTGCATCAGGCCGTGTTTAAAAATGATTTCTCGGCAGTAAAAAAATTACTTAAAGAAGGTTACACGCTGGCGGATGAAACGGATGACGGGCAGACCCCGCTTCATGTAGCGGCCGAATGCGGGTTGGATGAAATGTGTATTTTTTTGATAGAAAGCGGAGTGGAAATAGATGCATTGGATAATTTTGGAGGCACCGCTTTACATGCAGCGGCGGCTTGTCAAAGTGAGATAAAAGTTATCCAGATACTCGTTAAAAACGGCTCTGATTTCCATATTAAAGATGCGGCGGGGATGACGCCTCTTGCTTTGGCGGAAAAATATAAGCATTTTAAAATAGCGGCTTATTTGAAGTTGAAAGGCGCATAGTAACAAAAGGGTTTAGCAAGGGATAGGTCTTTTTTTTATTTGAAGTTAGGTCCAAAGGCCCTGGCAGTTTTAAGCGGGAATTGTCATACTGTTATATTATAGAGGAGATCATAGTATGTCACTAACCGCAGATAATTTTTTGATTATGAGTATTGAATTTATTGCCGTATCCACCCAAGGCACCCAGCCTCCTTTTTTAACCATATAAGATATTTTGGAATATTCTCCCTCTTCTGCCGGGATCGGTTTGTGTGGTAATTGTTTTTCGAAAGATTTGAGTTTGATTTTTGCTTTACGATATGGGGAATATTTACTAAAATATAAAAATGAAAGCTTTTCCGATCATTGTATCCTCTCCGTCAGGAGCCGGTAAAACGACGATTGTAGATGCGGTGCTGAAACGCAATAAAAGCGTTTCCCGTGTGATTACCGCTACTACGCGTGCCCCTCGAACCGGGGAAAAAGATGGGGTGGATTATTTATTTTGGAGCATAAAACAGTTTGAACAAGCCATCAAAAAAGGGCAAATGCTGGAATGGGCACAGGTGCATGCGCATTATTACGGGATTCCGAAGAAATCGGTAGACAGTTTGATGAAAAAAGGAATTTGCCCCATTTTAGTAATAGACGTACAAGGGGCGCGTACGGTTAAATTACAATATCCGCAAGCGGCTATGGTATTTATTGTACCGCCGAGTTTAAAAGAACTCAAAAAGCGTATTCTGGGCCGCAATGACCATACGCAGGATATTGAAATACGGTTGGAAACCGCCAAAAAAGAAATGCAAGAATTGGACCGGTACGATTATGCATTGCTCAATGATCATTTGGACGAAGCGGTAGAGAAAATGGCCGGAATTATAGCCGCCGAGCAATGCAGGGTAAGCCGGCAAGATTTAAAAATTAAAAACCTGAAGTAGAAACGAGGGAGAAAATATGTCCGTAAAAAATGACAAAGAGTTTGATGCCAAGTTAATGAATTACGATGGGGACCGCTACGATGTGGTGGTGTTGGCATCTGTCTGGGCCAAAGAACTCAAGAAAAAAGAGGAATACAAGACTCAACCCAATGCCGTAGTGATTAAAGTGGCATTAGACGATATTCTGTCAAATCGGGTTTCTAAAGACGAAGTGCTTCGCATCAGCAAAGAAAACTTGGAAGCCGAACTCAGAGCCCAAGAAGAAGCCCGCAAAGAAGCGGAAAGAAAAGCCAAAGAACCGATGAAACTGTAATTATGGCAAACGATTCGCTGCGCCGGCTGGCTTCAGACTTGAAGCATTTTCTGGCGGCCCAAGATGAGGATGAATTTATTATGACGGCTGCGCCTTCCCGCGCGGCCGCTGTTTCATCTGATTCGGCGGGAAACTCGCC
>CALUYP010000036.1 GCA_944325055.1 uncultured Elusimicrobiales bacterium
AAACTGTAAATTATGGCAAATAGTTCGCTGCGCCGGCTGGCTTCAGACTTGAAGCATTTTCTGGCGGCCCAAGATGAGGATGAATTTATTATGACGGCTGCGCCTTCCCGCGCGGCCGCTGTTTCATCTGATTCGGCGGGAAACTCGCCATTGCCTAAAATGCCTGAGGGTGAAAAGCTGACTGTGGAATTTATAAGGGATAAAGCACACAAGCCGGCGTTGGAAGGATCCAATGAAACAATGGTTCCGACAAATGAACCAAGCGTACAGGGAAAAACAGCGGCTTTGATGAATACTGCCCAAAAAACGGCTGCATTGGAGGCGTTGGCGGAAACGATTAGGAATTGTTCCCGTTGTCCGTTGGGGTCGTCCCGTATCAATGCCGTTCCGGGAGAAGGGAACGTCAATGCAGATGTCATGTTTGTCGGAGAAGGACCGGGATTCGATGAAGACCGGCAGGGCCGTCCATTTGTGGGCCGCGCCGGACAATTGTTAGATAAAATGATTGCGGCTATGGGGCTTAAGCGGGAAGATGTTTTTATTGCTAACATTGCCAAATGTCATCCGATGACCGATCCGCTCCATCCGGAGAAACACGGCAATGACCGCGCTCCCAATGCGGAGGAGATTGCCTGTTGCCGCAAATATATTGAAAAACAAATTGCCATTATTTGTCCTAAGTATGTGGTGGCGTTGGGAGGAGTGTCGGCCAAGGCGCTTATTGCAGATGCCAAATCACTTGGCGCTTTGCGCGGTAAATTTTATAATTTGCAGTTAGACGGCGTAACACTTGCCCGTCCGGTTAAAATTTTAGCTACATTCCACCCCGCAGCCCTGTTACGTAATCCCGGTTGGAAAAAAGACGCTTGGATTGATTTACAGATGGTCATGGCGGAGTTGGGTTTAAAAGGCGCTAAATAATGTACTGCAAAGTGGTTTTTGACGTTCCTTTGGACCGGGATTTTGATTATGCGGTTCCACCTGAGTTAGAAGCAAAAATTACTCCCGGTGTACGCATAACGGCCCCGTTTGGACGCATATTGACTGGCGGTATGGTAACGGCTGTGAGTGAAATTTCTACCGCACCGAAAGACATAAAACTCAAAGAGATCGTTTCAGTAGTCGATGAGCGTCCGGTTTTCGGATCCGATTTATTTCCTTTAATGCGTTTTATGAAATCGCATTGGGGCGGTCCGATCTGGCAGATTCTATTTGCGCTGGTTCCCCCCCAACCCTATTTTAAGCTGGACAAGGCGCCGACTTCGGTGCATATCGATATAAAAAATCCCCCATTTAAATTGACTCCTTCCCAAGAAAAAGCCCTAAAAACAATACGTTCCTTTCCGGCCTATGAATTTCATCCGCTGCTGCTGGAAGGGCCTTCTTATACAGGCAAAACGGAAACGGTGCTCCGTTTGGCTGGAGAAATACTGGCTGGTTATGGGCAGGCTCTTATCACCGTACCCGATATTGTGGCGGCAAGGCAATTTATCCAGGAAGCGGAAGAACGTTTCGGAGCGGGAAACGTGTTCTGTTGGCATAGCAGGATGTTACTAAGCAAGAAGAAGAAATATTTTTCCGCTGTTTCCAACGGATTGCCCTGTGTAGTTATTTCCACCCGCTCAGGAGCGCTTTTACCGTTTAAAAATTTACGCCTAGCCGCCGTACTGGATGAAGGAAACGAAAATTATAAGCAGGAAGAAAATAAACCCTATTATCATTTAAGGGATTTACTCCTGTTTCGCGCTAAGACACACGGATCAGTTTTATTGTTCGTCTCTTCTACGCCGAGTTTGGAATTATTGCAATCCGTACAAAGAAGCGAAGTCCAGCGGCTCTGTTTTACTGATCCGGTTCCGGGACACACCTTTACGCCGCAGATTAAAATTACGGATAAAAAAGGCGAAAAAAGCCGTTTTTTATCGGATTTTTTGCTGAATCAGCTGCGTGAAAATTTAGCCGGCGGCCAGACTTCTCTTTTAATTTTAAACCGGCGCGGCTATGCCAATGCTTATTATTGTTTAAATTGCGGTGCTTATGCCAAATGTAAAAAATGCGGCTCTATCTTGGCGCGTGAAAATACGCCGGAACACGGAGACCGTTTAGTTTGCAAAAAATGCGCTCATACCGAGTCTTTGCAGCAAGAGTGTCCGCAATGCCACAATCTCATTTTTAAATCACGCGGGGGCGGTACGCAAAAAATTGTAACGGAGCTGGCTAAATTTTTTCCGAAAGCCCGTTTACTGCGGTTAGACTCGGATACGCTGAAAACAAAAAACGGACAAGGATTTGAAGCCGTAGAAGCTTTAAAGAATGGAAGGGCGGATATGATTGTAGGCACTCGCTTGGCGGCGGGTGCGCTGCGGGGATCGAAAGTAACGCTGGCGGCTGTATTGGATGCCGAATTGGAGCTAGACGGGCCGGATTTCCGCGCTTCGGAAAAATATGGGCAAATGCTTTTTAATCTGCGCGGTCACTTGTCCGGCCTGCCTGACGGCAGGCTGATTATTCAATCGGCCGATAAAGACGCCTATGATTATGCACCGCTTTTATCAGGTGATTATACCGCCGCCGCCAATACGGAACTTGCTTTGCGTGAAAGTTTTTTATATCCTCCCTTTAGCCACCTGATCAAGGTGCTTGTAAAAGCCAAAGATTTGAATGTGCTTCATGCGGAAACGGCACGTTTAAAACGCTTAGCCGCTGCGTTTGCCTTAGAAACGTTGGGACCGGTATGGTGTGCAAAAAAGACAGACGTTCTTAAAAAACAATACTTGCTTTTTAAGACGGATGAGACGCGTTGGTTGGAATTATTGGCCGAATTAGATTCCTTCGCACCGGATAAAAAAGCAGTTATAAAGATTACAGCGGATCCATATGATTTTTATTAAGGAGGAAGTATGAATTTTTTAGATTGGTTTCGTTTTTCCCCCCGTGCGGGGCGGGAGGAGTATGTGTTTATTAATGCATGTTGTCAGTTAGGATCTTTAGCTATTTATATAGCTCAGTCTATTTTTTCCATGAAAACATTTTCTTGGCAGGGAGTCGTTTTTAACCTGATGATCGATTTAGTTATACTCGTTTTATCGTTAGGAATCTTTTGGGTATTCTTAGCGGTTTCATTTAGAAGGATGCATGATCTAAATATGCCCGGATGGTGGTTTATTTTGTGTTTAATTGTAATTGCAATAGGTTCGGTATTGTTTTTTTCGATATGGTGGTTATTTAGCATTTTGGGGCTAGGGATTATGCTGTTTTTGAGTCTTAAAAAACCGGCTGATTATATTCCAAATCGTTTTGGAAAGGAAAGAGCTGCCTTCCTGCCCGGTTTATTTGCTCGTCGGGGTATTTTCACAGCAGTGCTGGCGGCGGGAATCTTGTTTTCTCTCATTCAGACAACCATTTCCCGCGTGCAATTAAGCCATTTACAGGCCATGACGCAAATTACGGAAACGAATACTTTCTAATCATTTTTTTCTCCGTAAAAAAGAACTGTTTGTGTTATACTAAAAGAAACTAGGGGGAATTTATGAATGGGAGATTAGGCCGGTTGGAGTATTTTATCCGTTTATGTTTAATTGGAATTTTGTATGGATTGGGAATTCTCTTTTTTATGTTGGGAGGAAAGGGAGAATCTTTAAATCCGGTGGAATTAGTTTTTTTGTTTATCGGAAGCGGTATTTTGCTGGTTTCTTTTCTTTCATGGTGGCTTTCAACAGTGCGCAGGTTGCATGATATGGATTTTTCCGGATGGTGGTTTTTATTAATATGTGTTTTCCCAATTTTAATGCTGGTGCTTTGTTTGTGGCCTGGAGTACAAGGATATAACCGATTTGGGCCGCCGCATATTTATTAGGAAATATATATTTTGAGAACCGTCCCCGTAAACCCGGCGGACGGTTTTTTGTTGTATATGGTAAAATATAAAAAGAACCGGTGTGGAGGGAGCATTTAAGATGACTTTAGACGAACAAATCAATTTTTTAACGCGCGGATGTGTAGATGTAGTATCAAAACAAGATTTAGCCAAGAAATTAGAAAGCGGCAAAAAACTCAAGGTAAAGCTGGGCTGCGATCCGACCAGCGCCGACTTGCATTTGGGACACAGCGTAGCGCTTTCTTTATTAAGAAGATTTCAAGATTTAGGGCATACGGCGGTGTTAGTGATTGGAGATTTTACCGCCGCGGTGGGCGATCCTTCGGGACGGGACTCTACCCGCCCGGTATTGCCGCGTGAGAAAATTTTAGAAAATGCCAAAACCTATACCGAACAAGCTTTTAAAGTGTTGGATCCGGAAAAGACTGAAATCCGCTTTAACAGCAAATGGCTGGATCCGTTCGTTTCCGGTAAAGAATTGATGCAGACCCTTCAAAAAGTGACTGTAGCGCAAGTATTGGAACGGGATGATTTTAAGAAACGTATGGCTATGGGCAATCCAATCAGTTTGCTGGAAGTGCTTTATAGTTTATTTCAAGGCCAAGATTCGGTCGCGCTGGAAGCGGATATAGAATTAGGCGGGACGGATCAGATTTTCAATTTACTGGTGGGACGGCAGCTGCAAAAGAATAACGGACAGGAGCCTCAGGTGGCCATTACCGTGCCGCTTTTAGTAGGATTGGACGGCGTAAAAAAGATGTCTAAATCCTATGGTAATTATGTGGGGCTGAATGATGAGCCGGGTGATATGTTTGGAAAACTGATGTCCATTCCCGATGAATTGATGCCTATGTATTATGAACTTTTGACGTCGGAAAATATGGATGAAATTAAAGCCATGCATCCCATGGCGGCCAAAAAGAAATTGGCGGGTTTACTGGTAAGCCGGTTCCACGGGGAAGAGGCGGCCCGAGCGGCATTGGAAAATTTTGAAAAAGTGTTTTCTAAAAAAGAACTGCCTACGGTCATTCCGGAATTTAAACCCGAGCCTGGAGCACTTTTATCGGCGATCATCTTTGCGGCAGGAGCCGCACAAAGCAAAAATAAAGCACGCGGTTTAATAGAACAGGGGGCCGTACGGCTAAAAGGCGAGAAAGTAACTGCCGATACGCCTGTTTCTTTTGAAAACGGCGACGTGCTCCAAATTGGAAAACGCTACTTCTTTAAATTAATCAAATAGCAACCCGAATGAAAAAACTTATTCTCTTGGTTTCTCTGTTTGTTTGTTTGCTGATTGGCGGCTGCTGGGCGGTAAAATCTTATTTTTTCAATAAAGGGCCGCTGACGGTTGTACGGATTAAACCGGGCCAGAGCGGCAGTGATGTGGCGCGGATGCTCAAAGAGAAAGGAATTATCCGCAGCGAGCTGGTTTTTAAGGCGTTATTACGCTTGACTTCTTCGGCACGGGATTTAAAAGCCGGACGATTTGATCTGCGCAAGAATACGTCCGCCTTTGAAGTGATTAACTGTATTAAAAGCGGGCGCTGCACCCATTATGAAAAAGTAACTTTTTTGGAAGGATGGAGAAGCGAAGAAATAGCCGAGTTGCTTGCGGAAAAAGGAATTACGGATGCTCGGGCATTTTTAGATATTGTCCGTAAAAAGAACTTGGAGGGTTATCTTTTTCCTTCGACCTATTTGTTTGCGGAAAATACTTCCGCCCAGAAAGTAGTCGATGAGATGTTGGCCCAATACCGTAAAAATATCGCTCCTCTTTTTCGCCAGTATCCGACGGATCTGACGGAAAGACAAGTGCTTACGCTTGCCTCTATTGTGGAACGGGAAGCCGTCGTACATGATGAACGTCCAAAAATTGCGGCGGTATATTTGAACCGTTTCCGGATTGGCAAACGGCTGGAAGCGGATCCGACGGTACAATATGCGTTGGGGTTTAATCTAAAAGAGAACCGCTATTGGAAAAAGGGGCTTACCTATAAAGATTTGCGGATAAAATCTCCTTATAATACTTATCGGAATGCCGGGCTCCCCCCCGGACCGATTTGTAATCCCAGCCGGGAATCCGTATTAGGGGTATTGAATCCGGAAAAAAATTTTGATGCGCTCTATTTTGTGGCAGATACCGGCGGAAGACATGTATTTTCTAAGACTTTTGATGAACACCGCCGTAATATCCGCCGCATACGGAACCGTTAAATTTAAAAATTTCCGCTTTTGACGTTTGGCTCGGCATCTTCGTCGATTATTCTTTAAAATAAAGCGGCCTTAACGAATTGGCCACCGCCAACAGCGAAACACCTACGTCGGCAAACACAGCAGCCCACATATTCGCCAGCCCGCAGATTCCCATCAAAAGTACCGTTGCTTTTACAAAGAGCGCAAAAGCAATATTTTGTTTTATTACCCGCAATGTGCGGCGGGAAATTCGGATGGCGGAAACTATTTTTTTCAGATCATCCGTCATTAATACCACATCCGCCGCTTCAATAGCGGCATCCGATCCCAATGCTCCCATTGCAATACCTAAATCTGCCCGCGCCAGAACCGGGGCGTCATTGATTCCGTCTCCGGCGAAGGCGGTAACAAAGCCTTTAGGCGATTGGTTTATAAACGCTTCTATTTGTTGTACTTTTCCTTCCGGGAGCAGTTCGCCGTAAGCGTATTTTATTCCCAACTCTTTAGCGGTTTGTTTTACGGAAGAAGAATGATCTCCGCTTAAAATAACTATATGACGGACTAATAGTTTTAATCGTTGCAACGCTTCCAGTGCGGTAGGTTTTATTTTATCCCCTAATTCTATTCTGCCTTTATAAACGCCATTTTGGGCGATATAGACGCACGTTCCTCTTCCCTCTTGAATTCCGGTTACGCCAAACCGTTTCATTAAGCGGGTATTGCCGGCTAAAATAACCCTATTTCCTCGTGTATATTCAATTCCTTCTCCGGCGTGTTCCAATGCTTTTCCGCAGTTGTTTGGCGGAGTTGTTCTGGTATTCGCCGCTTTTAAAACCGCCTTGGCGACCGGATGATTCGAAAAAGATTCGGCTTCTGCACATAAAGACAGCAATTCTTTTTCTGATATATCCACTGCCGGTATGACAGACTGCACTTCAAAAACCCCTTGGGTAAGAGTTCCAGTTTTATCCAGAGCCAATGTATATATATGCGCCAAACGTTCCAAATAGGAACTGCCTTTTACCAAAACCCCATTTTTAGCCGCACCCCCAATTCCGCCAAAAAAACCTAATGGAACTGATAATACCAAAGCACACGGGCAAGAAACCACTAAAAAGACTAATGCCCTATAAAACCAATCGGTAAATGAGGCCCCTGCTAAAATTAAAGGAGGAATCACCGCCGTCGCCACGGCAATACATACGACGGCAGGAGTATAAATACGGGCAAACCGCGTAATAAATTTTTCAGTGGAAGATTTCTTCTGGACGGCACTTTCCGTGAGTTCTAAAATTTTAGCGACGGCGGAATTTTCATAACTTTTTTGCGTACGGATTTGGAGCGTCCCATTCAAGTTAATGTAACCGGCCAGCACTTCTTGCCCGGCATGGGCCCATATTGGACGGGATTCGCCCGTCAGGGCGGATGCGTCCAGCCCGCCTTCCCCTGAAACAATCATACCGTCCAGCCCTATTCGTTCCCCGGGAAGCACGGTGATGGTTTCCCCCACTTCTACTTGAGACGGATTGACCTCTTTTGATTCCCCATTTCTAATGACCCGTACGAAGTCGGGCCGTAAATCCATTAGTTTAACAATGTTCCTGCGTGACTTCCCAGCAGCCGCCTCTTGCAGCATTTCTCCCGTTTGATAAAAAAGCATTACCGCAGCCGCTTCGGGATATTCGCCAATAGCAAATGCGCCGAAAGTAGCAATCGTCATTAAAAAATTCTCATCAAATACTTTCCCCGCCTGAATATTGCGTATAGACTGCATCAACACACTGCTGCCGCTTAATAAATAGGAGATTATATAGAGAGTCCATTTCAGCCATATTTTATCTGGCACTCCTAAAGCAACGGCAAAGAAAAACGCTGATAAAATGATCTTTTTCCAACGGTGATTTCCAGGGCTGTGTGTATGCCCGCAACAAGAAGAACAAGAAGTTCCCTTTTTGGTCGGTTGAACTGGCGTCATACTTCCTCCTGAATATGTTCCAGACCTTGGTCAAAAATACGCCTTACATGTTCATCTGCCAGCGCATAAAATATGGTCTTTCCGTTACGCCGGTTTGTAACTAATTTGTTTTGTTTTAAGAAGCGGAGCTGATGGGAAATGGCAGAATGGGTCATTCCCAATTCATCGGCGATATGCTGGACGCATTGCTCAGAGTCAAAAAGCGCGCATAAAATACGAAGACGCGTGCTGTCCCCAAACACCTTAAAAAGATCGGCTAAATCATAAAGCGTTTCTTCGGGAAGTTTAAGAGAAGGTTTGCAAATATGTTTTTGTATTTTTAAAGAATGCTTCATTTTATTTTTTTCTCCAAATATATGAACGTATGTTCATATATTATAATATATTTGTGCTTTTAACAACTGATTTTTCAGAATTTAGAGTTGAGAAAGCAGGTAAAAAATTTTATACTATTGTTGTAAAATTACATTTTAAGGAGACTGTTTATGAACCAGCAGGGTTTTACTTTAATTGAAGTATTAGTAGTGGTCTTAATTATAGGTATTCTCTCCGCCATCGCATTGCCTCAGTATGAAACGGCGGTAGAAAAAGCACGCATGTCAGAAGCCATGATTAATGCCAAAGCGATAACGGATGCCGCCCAGCGGTATTTTCAAGCCAATCCAAATGATACGGTTATTTCCAATAAAAACCAAATCGCTGATGTAGATTTGAAAGGCGGCCAGTGGGTAGACGTCGATACTTATCAAACGAAATTGTTTATTTATAAGCTGGGTGGCGAAAACGGACGGGTGGATGTTTATCGAACCGATTCTGGTAACACCACAAAATTCATCTATAATTTATGGCAAAAACCGGAATTTACGGAAGGGGACACGCTTAAAGGCTGCATAGAGGGGACGGAAGATCCAGACACCGCAGAACAAATGTGTAAGTTCTTTCAAGGCATGTAATGAACAGAAACCCCAAGAAAAAGCTTGGGGTTTTTGTATGTTGTGAAAACCCCCAGCTAGGCTGGGGGTTATTTATCATAAGTTTTTGAGTCGTTTGACAATTTCTTTTGCAGCCGTCATCGGATTAGGAATATGCAAACGGGAATAAGCGGAACGCATTAAAAGAAGATCTTTATTTTTTCCCGTCAAACGATGCAGGGTATCAAATAAGTTTTGCTTTAAGTATTTATCTTCTTTGACCAAACGAGCACAGCGTGCATTCGTTAAAATTTTAGCGTTATAATACTGGTGGTTTGCCGCTGCATAGGGAAAGGGTACCAAAACAGCAGGCAGCCGGCAGTAAATTAATTCGGCCAAAGTACTTGCACCGCTTCGGCAAACGGCTAAATCCGCCGTGCGCATGAGTGCATAGATTTCATGTGAATACGGCAAAACGGCCACATTATCTAATTGTGCGTATTCTTCCCGAATCACTCCAAACCATCGTTCTCCCGTGATATGGATAAACTGCCAGGAAGAAGCGGTAGCAGATGCCAAAGTTTTGATAATTTCAGCACAGGCTGAATTAAGCCCTTTTGCGCCTTGGCTGCCTCCAAAAATAAGCGCCGTACGTTTTGCAGGATCTAGTCCCAATCCTTCTAAAACGGCGGTACGGTCGGGCATATCCGCAAATTCATGTCGGATAGGAGTACTGGTTAAAATGCCGTTTTTGATTTTTTTATCTACAGGAAGCCCCAGCATAAACAAATCCGCAAACTTTCCGCAGACTTTATTGGCAAGCCCTAAGCGGGCATTCGAATCATGTACGGCGGTTTTAATCCCGGAAAAATGAGCCGTAAAAATAAGCGGAAAAGAGATATACCCCCCCGTTCCGACGGCTGCATCGGGTCTGAATTCTTTGATGATCCGCCGGGTTTCCCATAAAGACTTACAAAATTTATACATAAACCGTATATGCCGCAACGGATTGACCGAGCGGGGCAAGCCGGTGAAATCAATTTCCCGATAACGTAGTTTATGGGCTTCCAACACTTGGGCGGCCGGATCATTTTTCCGTACGATAAATAGTACGGCCAAGCCTTGTCTTTTTAACTCTTTGCCAAGTGCTAAGCCCGGGTAAAAATGTCCCCCCGTTCCGCCGGAGGCAATTAAAAAACGTTTATTCATAAGTTTATTTATTCCTGTTTTTATAATGGGTAATATCTTCACGCAGGTTATTTTGAGTATTGTCTACCGCGGCCATATTCAGGATAATCCCCATCATGACCAAAGTCATGATGACGGAAGATCCCCCGTAAGAAAAAAATGGCAGCGCAATTCCTTTAGTGGGCAGTAAACCAATTGCCATAGCCATATTAAAAAAGGCTTGCATACAGATAGTAATAGTCAACCCGAAAATAACCAAACTGTGAAAATGTGTTTTTGCTACACGGGCTAAACTGATTCCACGGATCAGAAGCCAACAAAAAAATCCTAAAATAACTATTACCCGCAATAATCCGAGTTCTTCGCACATAATAGAAAAAATAAAATCAGTGTGTGCCGCCGGTAGATATTCTAATTTTAATTCGCTGTTTCCTAATCCTTTTCCGAACCATCCGCCCGAACCAACCGCTAAAAAAGATTGTACCAACTGATATCCGCTGCTGCCGGCTGTAGCAAACGGATCTAAAAAGGAAAAAATACGCTCCCGGCGATAGCCCACAAAAAATAATTGATGAATCACTAACGGCGATATGGCAATTGCCGGTATGGCCAAATGTTTCAACCGGGCTCCTACCACCAACAACATAAATACAAAAACTGCTCCCATCAAGGTGGGCGTTCCAATGTCTTTTTCCGCTAAAATAAGTCCCAATGTAATCCCCGCTACTACCATGGGTTTAATAAGCAGTTTCCAATTTTTAGCCAATTTCCCGGATACATTATTTAAATAATCCGCCACATAAATTACCAGCGTTACTTTTGCAATTTCCGATGGCTGCAACTTAAAAAATCCAAAATCGATCCAGCGGTGTACATTTGCCTGAGAACGCGTAAAAAGCACTATAACCAACAATACCCAAGTGGCATACATCAAATTCATGGGCGAAAAAAGCTTTATTTTTTGGAGTTTATCATAGGTTTGTGACAAAAATAATGCAGCCAAAATACCCATTGCATCAAACAAAAGCTGGCGTTTAAAAAAGCTGGTGGAATCAAACGCACTGGATGAATACGTAAAAATAAGTCCAAACAGAACAAAAGCAAAGGTAATAAAAGCCAACCGTTTATCCAACCGCAGCGGCTGCCAGGCACTGACAGCAGAACCCTTTTTCCCCGGCAGCAAATCCGACTTCCTGCTTTTATATAAAACAGGAGATTTTTTTATAAAGTTATTGCGCCGTTTAGGCGCTTTGCTGAATAAACGTACCATATTTATCTGATTTTTAAAGAAGCCAGCGCCAGCAACATCAGCATGGCTCCTACAATCCAAAACCGCACGATAACCTTTGGCTCCGGTACACCCAACAGTTCAAAATGGTGGTGTATCGGCGCCATTTTAAACAGACGTTTTCCATGCGTCACTTTAAAATAGCCCATCTGCAGCATTACGGAAAGGGTTTCCATTACAAAAATCCCCCCGGCTATGGGCAGTAAAAGCTCCTGTTTGACGCATAGGGCGGCGGTTCCGATTACCCCTCCTAAAAACAAAGAACTGGTATCTCCCATAAATACTTGTGCCGGATACGCGTTAAACCATAAAAATCCTAAACAAGACCCTATCAAGGCACCCATAAATACCGTAATTTCCCCCGCTCCGGGCACATAAATGATTTTTAAATAATCGGCAAAATTGACGTTTCCCGCCAAATAGGCAAAAATGGCATAAGTCGCCGCGGTAAATACCATACATCCGCTTGCCAATCCGTCTAATCCGTCTGTCAGATTTGTAGCATTAGAAGAACCCACCACTACCAGCATTGCAAAGGCAAAATAAAAAACGGACAAATCCACAAACATTTTACTCATATATGGAATAATTACCGAAGTCGTATAATTGCCGTTTGGCGGATTAAGCGCTAAATACCCCACCACCACTACAGCCGTAAAAAGTTGGATCGCCAATTTGATGGAAGATTTCATTCCTTCCGGATTCTTTTTGACCAGCTTGGTATAGTCATCCATCACTCCGGCAATTCCCAGCGTAACGGTAGTAAACAGCAAAAGCCATATATAATTGCTGTCCCAGCGCGCCCACAGTAACACGCTGAGTACCAAACTCACAAAAATCAACAACCCACCCATTGTAGGAGTACCGCTTTTTGAAAGATGCGACGCCGGCCCATACTCGCGTTCTATTTGCTGAATTTTATAAGAACGTAGTTTCACAACCACTTTTGGACCAATCAAAAGAGTTATCAGAAACGATGTAAAAATAGCCGCTCCCGTCCGAAACGTAATATAGCTGAAAATATTTAAAAAACTGAACTCTTCCGTAAATAATGAGAGATAATATAACATGAATTTAAATCTCCTTAAGAATATTCTCAAAATTCATAGACCGCGAAGCCTTGACTAAACAAGTGCCCCCTTTTTTCAATACCGCGGACAATTCTGCCATCCAACCGCTTGGACTTACCGCATAAAAAACTTTAATCCCCGGAAGATCTCTTAGCTTTTCATATGCGTATTTCATTTCCGGGCCGGCTAAAAAAGCATATTCTACCCTGTTATCAAGCAGCTGGCGCGCCACCAGCCGATGATATTCTTTGGATGTTTCCCCTAATTCTTTCATATCGCCTAACACGGCAATTCGGCAAATCGTATTTTCTCTTCCTAATATTTCCAGCGCATTTTTCATACTGGCCGGATTTGCATTATAACAATCCAAAATAAATTGTACTTTTTCTTTTTGCACCCTTTCCATCCGCATGGGCATAGGCGTATAAGAAAGCAATCCTTTTTTAACTTGATCCATATAAAGTCCCAATGCGATGGCCGCGGCCGCTGCCGCGGCCGCATTTAGTTGATCATGCGGTTCTAACGTTAAATCAAATATATAGGCTTCCCCTTTATAGGTAAAAGCGAACTTTTCTGTTTTTAAAATTTGTAAATCTGCGCTTGAAGTAAAGCCAAAGGAAAGGCTTTTTCCCTTATATTCCGTTTTTAATCTGCAAAGCATACCGTCATCGGCATTATATACCAGCGTACCGCCAAAATTTAAACATCGGGCAATTTCGGTCTTTGTTTTATAGACGGTTTCCAAGTCATGAAAGAATTCCAAATGAGCGGCAGATACATTCGTAATTACCGCTACGTCCGGAACAGCCAACGCGGCAATTTCTTCTATATCGCCGGGATGGGAGGCCCCTAATTCAAAAATCCCGTATTGGTGTTTTTCCTGAATCTCTAATAAAGAAAAAGGAACTCCAAACTGATTGTTAAAATTACCCATATTGGCAATGGTTTCTCCGGCCGTTTCACAAATGGCGCGCAGGATTTGCTTTGTGGTACTCTTGCCGTTGGAACCCGTAATGGCCGCTACTTTAAGCGTACTGTTCAGACGGTGATATTTAGCCAATGCCTGAAGGGCTTTTAAAGAATCATCCACCAGTATAAAAGAAGCTTCCGTGTCCTTCGGAATAGGAAATCCTTTTTCGGCTAAAATAACCAAAGCGCCTTTTTGCAACGCTTGCGGAATAAACTGGCGGGCATCGTGATTTTTGCCTTTCAGCGCAATAAAAGCATCACCGGGGCGGATGACGCGGGAGTCCGTCACGAAAGAGGTTACTTTCAGCTGAGGATGAGAGGATACCAGCTCCGCATGGGTAATTTGGGCTATTTTACTGACAGTTAAATTAAGCTTCATACATACTCCTTATACAAATCTGTGTCCGGCTTGGTGTTTTGTCAGCGGCTTATTGGAAATCCAGCTGGTCCGGCGGTACTCCTTTCATAGCGAGCATCCGTTCCATAATTTCTTTAAATACCGGGGCCGCCGTCGTGCCTCCGAAAGAATACTTGGACGGATTATCCAAAATCACCAATACCGTAAATTGCGGATCAGAAACCGGCGCAAAACCGCAAAAAGAAACAATATGTTTCCGTTTGGCATATCCGCCTTCTTCGCTTAACTTTTCTGCGGTTCCCGTCTTACCGGCAACGTTGTATCCCTTTATCTGGGCCCGTTTGCCGGAACCGGTTTCCACTACGCTTTGAAGCGCTTTCTTCATAATTTCAGTCGTTTCTTCTTTTAATACACGCCGGATCTTTATAGGTTTTGCCTTAGATTCCACTTTCCCTCCCGCATATTCAATACGGTCGATAATATGCGGCTGCATTAGTGTCCCCCCGTTCGCAATGGCGGAATAGGCATTAATCAGCTGTATAGGCGTTACCGCCACCCCGTATCCGTATCCTTTTGTAGCGGTATCCACAACGGTCCAACGGGTATAAGAAGGCACATTTCCTTTGGACTCTCCATTAAAATTAATATCTGTTTTGGTACCAAACCCAAAAGCTTTGATATAATAAAACAAATTTTTAGCGCCTAACTCCAAAGCGATTTTTCCAGCGCCGATATTGGAAGAAAGCTGTAAAATTTCCGGAATAGACAAGAAATCTTTTTTATGCTGGTTATCCCGCACTACAACGCCTCGGGCCACCTCCCATTTCCGGTCGGACATTTCAATACTGTCCGTAATATGTACAACCCCGGCATCCAAGGCCGACGAAATGGCAATCGTTTTAAAAGTGGACCCCGGCTCATAAGTAAATTGAAAAGCCAGCGACTGGCCGTCTTTAACCGGATAGGAAGCGGCCGCTAGAATCTTTCCGGTTTTCGGATCTTGTACGATGGCGATGGCATGCTCCGCACCGATTTCTTCCAGTTCTTTTCTAAGGGCATTTTCTACATAAAACTGGGCAACGGCGTCAATCGTCAGATAGACGTTTGCCACGGAGAGTTCCTCTTTTAATTTCCGGTCATAAATAATTTCACCCCGGCGGGCCCGTTTGGCGCGTTTTTTGCTGATGTCCTGGCTCAGCTCCCTGTTGAACATTTGCTCTATACCTGAAAGTCCGAAATTCTTTGAGTTAGAAGCCCCAATTATATCCAATGCACTCTCTCCATACGGATGAATACGTTCGTACTCCGGAGTCAACTCCAACCCCTGCCCCAAATTCGTGCGCAGAATTTTGGAAATTTTGATGTAATTATCCGGTTTGATTTTTTTTGCCACAAAGAAAAAGTTAGAAGCCCTGTTCCATTTCTCCAAAATGCGTTTTTTGGGAATTCCCAATGTTTTGGAGAGAAACGAAATTGTTTTATTTTTATCCTGTACATATCTTTTATTAACGCCACAGGAATGCGTGCGTACCGATTCGGCCAATTCTCTGCCGTTAACATCTAAAATTTTTCCGCGCAGCCGGTCTTCCGCCAGATAATTGTAAATGGCGCGTTCGGCTTTGGAAGAAAATTCTTCATATAAAAACGTTTGCATATAAAACAACCGCACAAAAATACACAGCGGAGCCAATAAAATAAACATCCCCGCCACGCGCATGCGGCTTTTAACGTTAAATACAAATGGAGAAGCAGTCTTTTTTCTAAACATTATCTATTTTTCTTTCAAAACAACAATTTCATGTGGTTTAGCCGGAACCATTCCCAATTTATCTTCCGCCAGCTGAATAATGGTTTTAGGCCCCGCTAAGCGGGAAATTTCCAGCTGCAAATATTGGTTCCGGGCTTCTTTTATTTCCACTTCGTTCTGCAGTTGGCTGATGGTGCGCCCGGAACGGTTAATTTCAATCCGCATTACCGCCACGCCAAATCCAAATAAGGACAACAAAAATAAAAGCAGGAAAATCCTCATAGTTTTACTCGCTCAATGACCCGTAATTTAGCACTTCTTGCACGCCGGTTTTGGCGTATCTCTTCAAACGAAGCGGCAATAGCGTGTTTGTTGACAAGCAGCCATTCCCCTCCGTGCGCCAGTTCCTTAAAACGGTTTTTAACCAGCCGGTCCTCCAAGGAATGGAAGGTCAATACAGCCGCTCTTCCGCCCGGCTTAATCACATCGCCAAGAGACGCCAGCACTTCTGCCACCGCTTCCAATTCCCCGTTGCAAGCAATACGCAACGCTTGGAATGTTTGCGTGGCGGGATGTATTTTACCCCGCTTCGAACCATATACTCCTTCCACGATTCGCACCAGTTGGCCGGTCGTAGTAATAGGCGCTTGCCGGCGCGCCTGCATAATCGCCAGCGCAATTTTGTTAAAATTCCGTTCTTCGCCGTAATCCTTTAAAATACGCTCCAATTCCGAAAGCGGCCAGGTATTTACAATTACTTCCGCATTCAGCGGGTTCCCCGTGTCAAAGCGCATATCAAGAGGCCCGTCCCGCAGTATACTAAACCCCCGTGCGGGATTATCCAGCTGATAGGAACTTAATCCTAAATCAAATAAAGCTCCGTCTACACCTAAAATCCCTAATTTTTTCAATTCATCGGGAGCTTGGGTATAACTGGCATGAAAAACCGTCAAACGCCCGTCATGCACGCGTTCTTGTGCTATTTTTAAAGCCTCTTGGTCCTTGTCAAACCCCAATATGCGGGCTTCTTTTCCCAAACGGCTTAGGAAAAATTTGGCATGTCCTCCCAACCCCAACGTGCCGTCTAAATATATGCCGTTGGGATTGGTTAATAAGAAATCAGCAATTTGCGGCGCCATAACCGGCACATGAATCCACGTTTCACTCATTAATCAAACCCCCCTTTGTAAGCATGGGTTGGCACCAGTTTTAACTTATTAATTTTCGTTTTTTGTACAGCCGGCTTTGGATTTAATTTTGCCGTTCCGGAAGGACTCTTTTTGGTGGTTCCTTGCCCCGTATTGCCCGCAGAGATGGCAGACGGCGTTTTGGTGCTGCCGGCGGAATCGGAGCCTGTTTTATTATTGGAGGCAGCCTGTAAAATCTTTCCTTCCCGATACGCCTTTTGTAAATCATGCAGCCAGACATTTTCTAAAACGCTTACCCGATTGAAAGGCATTCCGTAAGCGCGGTATAAAGCTTGGTGAAGCGGCGTATTGGATTTAATCTCGTTGCAGAGTTTATAAAATTCATCCCGGGTGCGCGCTTTGAGCAGATAAGACACCAAACTGTATGCCTGCGTATACCAGAGTTCCGCTTGGGCAGTATCATATTCCTTTAGGGTTTCGACCTTAGTCATTTCTTCAAAGGGAATATGTTGTCCGTCTAAAATCCGCCGCAGGCTCCGGTCTACCCAGCTGGGTTTTTGTTTGGTCGTACTGATTTGCATATAGACAGCCATCCCTTCCGAAAGCCATAAAGGAGAGATCGTAGGCAAAAAATAACCGTCAAAATATAAATGAGTCAATTCATGCACCGACAGCGGATAGAAACTATCCCCTTCAATTACGTACATAGTATCAGATCTCAAATCAGAAGACGCCCCAGACCAAGCAGGCCGTTTGGTAAACCGGATATAACTGTTCTTCTTCCCAAAAAGCATAACTAGAATTTTATTGGGTTTAATCAAAATGGTGAAAGGTGTTAAATCCAACATCAAGTTACCATGGATATTATCCAGCAGCGTTTTAATACTGGGAGTTACGGGATTGGCTTCACGATAGATTAAATAATTAAAAGTATCCGCCGTTAAAAAGCCGGGCGGCGGAGGCATCCAGCGCACTTTTTGGGCGGAATCAGCCGGACGATAAGGCTGGACGGGCAAATCTTCAACATTGTCTTCCGGAGTGATCTTGGCAATCCCTTCTAAACCGGAGATCATTTCATTAAACTGCTTCTCATCGGTTTGTTCAATGGGAAGAGAATCATCCGCTTGTGTCGTTTCCGATTGCGGCGGCACAGGAATATCCGGCCTTAACTCCCGTGCACGGCCTCGCGTATTCCGTGTGTCATTTTTAGCAGGCACGGCTGGAGAAATTTCTTTTTCTTGGACCAAAATTTGCGGTTTGGAAGAAAACAATTCTTTGAACGCATCCTTGGGATTTAATCCAAACGACCTCAGCAGCGGCGGTGCAGCCAGTACCGCCGCAAAAATCCATAAGAAAAAAACTATTTTATTGACTGCATTCATCATCTTTTTTATTTTCCAAACAACACCAAATGACGCTTTTTATCATCACATAATAGCGTATACCGCTCTACTCCCAGCAAAACGGCTCCATACTTTTCGGGATGACAATCCTGAATTTGCGGATTTTCTCCTTGAAAAGCAATAAATACGCCTCCCGGTTTTACCGCGCCCAAACAGGCCGGCAAAATATCCGGCAGCTGTCCCATCGCGCGTTCCGTCACGAAATCAAAAGCCAGTTTCGTTCCTTGTCCCAAACGTATGTTTTTTACCTTGGCGTTCTGAATACCCAAATGAAGCAACGCAAAATTCATAAATGAGCAGCGTTTTTCTATGCTTTCAATCAACGTTACCTGGGCCTGCGGCAAGACTGCTGCCATGGTAATACCGATATACCCGGCTCCTGCACCGGCGTCGGCTAAATGCAGCGGATTTATGCCCTTCACTTGCGCCATTGCATAAATTTTGGCGGCGGCGGTTAGTCCGTCGCAAATATGGCGCGTGAGAATTTCCTCTATACTCTGCGCGCTGGTAAGATTTAATAATTCTTTTTTCTGCCAAACCAACCGGGCATATTGAACCAGTTTTTCCGCTTGATCGGTTGAAAAAGGCAACCCGGTCTGTTGGACAAAACTAACGAGTCGTTCTTGCATTTTTCAGCCTCCTAAACCGTTCAATATGCACCGCCAAAAGCTGTAAATCCGCCGGAGTAACGCCTGGGATACGGCCAGCCTGCCCCAAAGTCTGCGGTTTGACGGACGCCAATTTCTGCGCGCTTTCAAACAACAGCCCGCGTACGGAAGAAGGGTCAAACCCTTCCGGAATTTTTACGTTATCCATTTCCGCCAGCCGCTCGGCGTCTTTTTTGTTCCTTTCGTAATATCCCGCGTATTTGTGGTAGATATCCGCGTGGGCGCGTGCTTTTTCCACTGTCCAAGGAAAGAGTTCTTGTTCATTTTCGTCTGCTTGAGCCGTGGGATGTTCAATCAGTTTTTGGCAAAGTGATTGGTATTTTTCAAAAGCGGATTTATATTTTTCGTCCAGCATGCCCAGTTTGAACGCATGGGGCATAAGACGTAAATCCGCATTATCGTTACGCAGTAAAATGCGATATTCGGCGCGGGACGTAAACATTCGGTACGGCTCGTTGACGCCTTTATTGATTAAATCATCAATCAGCACGCCGATATAAGCTTCGTCACGGCGCAGGACAAAAGGTTCTTTTTCCTGCACTTTTAAGGCAGCATTAATTCCGGCTACCAATCCTTGTCCGCCGGCTTCTTCATAGCCGGTCGTACCGTTGATTTGACCCGCCATAAACAGACCCGGAATCCGCTTGCTTTCCAACGAAGGAAATAAATCCCGCGGATCGGAAAAATCATATTCAATGGCGTATCCCATTCGGGTAATGGAGGCTTTTTCCATACCCGGTACGGATTTGATCAGCGCACGCTGGACCTCTTCGGGCATACTGGTGGAAAAACCCTGAATGTAGTATTCTTCGGTATTAAAGCCTTCCGGTTCTAAGAAAAGCGGATGACTGGTAACTTCGGGAAATTTTTTAATTTTATCTTCTACGGACGGACAATACCTCGGCCCTAACCCGTGAATATTGCCGCTGTACATGGCCGAACGCTGAAAGTTTTCGCGCAGAATTTTATCCGTCTCCAAAGTAGTGCGGGTGATATAACAGTTTAAAAACGTTCTTTTGGATTGTTCTCTGACGTCCGTAAAATGGGAAATAGGCTGCAGCGGATTATCAGACGGCTGCAAGCGGAATTTGGAATAATCCAGTCCGCGCGCGTTAATACGCATCGGCGTACCGGTTTTGAAGCGCAGGATATTTAATTTCAGTTCCTCGCGCAAGTTCTGGGCCAGACCGTCCGAAGGCATATCGTTGTAACGTCCGCCGCGAAACATTTCCGTTCCGATGTGAATTGTTCCCGCCAAGAAAGTGCCCGTCGTTAAAATGACGGTTTTTGCGTGGTAAAACGTATTGCGAAGGGTCAGCACGCCGTCTACGGAACGATCCGAAACGGAGATTTTGACGGCTTCGTCCTGCATAATATCCAAATTGGGCTGAAGTTCCAAAAAATGCTTAAAAGTAAACTGATAGGTTTTTTTGTCGCATTGTACGCGCGGGGAGTGAACGGCAGGCCCTTTGCCGGTATTAAGCATATGATAATGCAGGGCGGCGTGATCGGTTACCCGGCCCATTGCTCCGCCCAGTGCGTCAATTTCGCGTACGATCTGCCCCTTGGCTATTCCGCCGATGGAAGGATTGCACGACATTTGGGCAATGGTATCTAGGCTTTGGGTTAAAAGTAAGGTTTTAGCCCCTAGTTTGGCGGCTGCCAGCGCGGCCTCGCAGCCGGCATGTCCGCCGCCGATAACGATTACATCGTATTTGTCTTCACAAACAAACATTTATTTCCCCATACAAAACTTGGAGAAGATAATCCCCAGTACGTCATCGGGGGTAACTTCTCCGATTAAATCTTGTAAATATCTTAACGCGCCACGCAGATGTTCAGCGTAAATTTCGCCCCCGGCTTGCGCCTGCAAACGGATTAGAGCGCTTTCCAATTCCGTCTGCGCACGCAGCAGAGATTGATAGTGCCGCAGATTGGAAATCATTAACCCGTCCGCCGTTTGCGCTTCCGTTACATCGGCTGTGATAAGCGTTTTTAAAGCGTTTAATCCATCGCCTGTTTTGCACGATACCGCCGCAGAGGGATATTTCTCCTGCTCTTCAAGCGGCGGCTGCTGCGCGGCTAGATCCTTTTTATTCCATACGATCACCGTACGCTTATTTTGGCGGCGGATATCCCGCCAAAGTTCTTTTTCTTCCAGCGTCAGAGAGCGGGAAGAATCCAATACAAACAAAATTAAATCCGCCGCTTCCATAGCCCGGTGACTGCGGCGCATTCCTTCCTTTTCCGCCGGATCCAATGCGTGTTCGCGGATGCCGGCCGTATCGGTTAGGATTATTTTCTGACCGTTTATTTCCAGTATTTCTTCCACCGTATCGCGCGTCGTTCCGCTCTGGTCCGATACAATCGCCCGGTCAAACCCTACCAGCGCATTAAGCAGGCTGGATTTTCCGCTGTTGGGCGCGCCTACAATCGCCGTTTTCAAACCGTCTTTAATGTATTTTCCAACCGAAAAAGTATCCGCCAATGCTTTAATATGCCCCAGCACGGCGTTCATTTCACCCTGCACAAACTTATCCGACAAAGGCGTCATTTCTTCGTCTACATCATCCAAACGCACTTCAATCTGCGCCAACAGTTCAGAAAGCCGTCTCTTGATTTCGGCCAACCGCTCAGACAGCTTCCCTCCCAGAGAATCCATCGCTAACTTATGAGCCGCTTTATTACACGACGCTATTAAATCACACAATCCCTCCGCTTCCACCAAGTCCATTTTCCCGTTTAAAAACGCCCGCTCAGAAAATTCCCCCCGTCTAGCCATTACCGCACCGCGTTCGCATAACAGTTCCAGCAGGCGGCCTTTTATATAAGGCGAAGCGTGAAGGGCAAATTCGGCCACGTCTTCCCCCGTAAAGGAATGCGGCGCTTGAAAATAGGTAATAAGGGCTTTATCCAGTATTTCTTCGCCGTCATAAATGGAACACAGGGTTTGTCTGCGCGGATCCGGTACGCCAGCATGTTTGGTAAGCTCTTGCAAAATACGGCATACCTCCGGACCGGACAGCCGCACCAAAGCGACCGCACCTCCTGTTCCCGTAGCCAATGCGCAGATGGTTTGTTGCATAGTTATATTTTATCAATTTTTAAAGACGTTTTTAGACGCTTTTTTCTCTTCGGAAAATACAATCTTTTTTATCCTGTGCAAATCTCCCTAAAAAAGCTATACTCAAAAAGTAGGAAAACAATGTCTTATTTTTACTTTTTTACGGCAAATTACAGAACGAATTTTAAGGGTTAGGAGATTAACAATATGGCTAAAAAAGTGTTGGTTTTGACCGGCAGTCCGCGTCAACTGGGCAACAGCGCCCTCTTGGCCGATGCTTTTATACAAGGCGTGAAAGCCGCCGGACATACGGCGCAGGTGTTTGAAACGGCTTTCCATCCCATTTTGCCTTGTAAAGCGTGTGATAAATGTTGGACCAATGGACATCCGTGTATCTTTAACGATGATTTTGAAAAATTATCGCCGATGTTGGAAGAAGCCGATGTGTTGGTTTTCTGTACGCCTTTGTATTGGTTTACGATGACCGCCCAACTGAAAGCCGCCGTAGATAAACTCTACGCCTACATGAAACCCGATGCCCTGCGGAAACTAAAAATAAAAGAATGCGTTTTACTCTCCGCCGCCGAAGGCACCGAACAAGACGGCGATTTTGAGGGTTTAAAAGCTACCTATAAAGCTATGGCGGACTATTTAAAATGGACGAATCGCGGAATGCTTTTGGCCGGAGGCACGTGGGACGCCGGAGACGTTATTAAAACCGGAAAACTGAAAGAAGCCTTGGAATTAGGCAGAGCGTTATAAAACAGTTCCTCTTACAAATAGCTTGTTTAATATGAAAAAACCCCGGTCTAAAAAGCCGGGGTCTTTTGGGATACATCAAACTATTTGTTTTTTGATTCGTTGGCTTCCGGGGCTTCAAACAGCGGGCCGCAGTCGCAGGCCGGTTTTTCTGTCGAAACCGCTGTTTGGGGCGCTGCGGCCGGGACTTGCTCGGCGGCAGACGCTTGTTCCTGCGAAGCGGCAGCTTCGGGCTGGGTCACGGGTTCGACCGCAGCCGGAGAAATTACGGTTACCGTTTCCTGTACCGTAACAGTTTCTTGCACCAAAACGGATTCAGGGGCTTTTTGCTCAACCGCCGGTTGTTCTTGCGCCGGAGCAGTTGTTTCGGCCGGGGCATCTCCCCCACAGCAGGAGCAGGATTCGTGATATTCGTTTAACGCCTTTTCCTGTTCCGATTCGGCTACGGCCTGTTGGGCAGGCGTTTGTTCGGGAATGTCTTCGCCGATTACGCCAGGCACGAAATCGGCAGGCGCAGTGTTGATGCGAGCCGCTTCCAGGGCTTTTTCAGTCGGGCGGAGAGTGACTTTACGCCATTTTCCTTCCCCTTCCGATGCGGTGCAAACAAATTCGTTCCCCTCCACGGCGCGATGGATATAGCGGCGCAACTGGGCGCTCATCGGACGAAAACGAAATACACTGTTGCCGCGTTTAATCAGCTCAATGCCTTTTTCGATTTCCGCATCAATTTTATCTTCCGCTTTTCTCCAGTAATTCTGGGTGTCGGTAATCACGGAAATCGGTTTATCAAAATGACGGCTGAGCGCCAGCGTCGATAAATACTGGATCGCTTCTAACGTTTTGCCTTCTTTCCCAATAACGATAGCCGGATGATCGCAGTCAAAAGTCAGCAAGATGCGCTGTTGTTTTTCGTCCCACCAGACGTTTAAATTCTCCACTTTTACCCCAATATGGGTAAGCACTTGTTCCAAATATGCTTTCGCTTGCCGCATCGGTTCCTTCAAATTTTCCGGAATGACGGCGTTGCGAATAGACTCATTAGGCAGCATTTGAGGTTCATTGGCTTTAGGTTGTTTCTCCCGAATTTCACGCGCTTCCGTTCCGAGTGGTTCGGTACGGCGGGAATTCTTCCGGCCGCCGCGGGCTTCATGGCGTTCTTTGCGGCCCCGGCCGCCGCGGGCGGATTTAGAAGAGCGTCTTTTCGGTACGTCCATATAGATTTGCGAGTCTAAATCCGACGTGCTCCAACGTTTTTGGCGCAATTCCACCAACGCCGGACGGGAACCTATCCCCAAAAAACCTTTTTTGGGCGTTTCCAATACGGTTACTTCCACTTGATCTCTGCGTAACCCTAATTCTTTAAGTCCTTTTGCTATCGCTTCGGACACTTCTTTCGCTTGTACTTTAATTTTGCTCGGCATAAAAATTTGCTCCTTGCTTAGTTGGCCTTAATCATTTTTTTGTTGACGAATGTCTGAATCCCAAAAGTAAGCAGGCTGTTTGTCAGCCAGTACAATACCAGTCCAGACGGAAAATTCATAAACAGCAACGTAAAAATAAGCGGCATATATTTAAACATAGCCGCCTGCGCCGGATCGGTGCCGGCGGGAATATTGCCCTTTTGTTGGAAATACATCACCGCTCCCATCAATATAGGCAATATATAATACGGATCTTTCGATGACAAATCCGTAATCCAAAACACGAACTTCGCCCCGTGTAAGGACCAAGACGTCCTAAGGGCATTAAACAGCGCCAAGAAAATAGGCAGCTGTATTAACATCGGCAAACAGCCGGACAGCGGGTTAATCTGATACTTGCGGTACAGGGCCAACGTTTCACGGCTCAACGCCTCTTGGTTGCCTTTATATTTCTCTTGAAGTCGCTTCATTTCTGGCTGGATTTTTTTCATTTGGGCGGCTGATTTTAACTGCATAAGCGTGAATTTGAACAGAATCGCCTGCAGCAAAATGGTAATCATAATAATGGCTACGCCGTAATTGCCCGTCCATCCGTAAAATGTTTCCAGTACGTTGCGGGCAATCTTACCAAGCGCTCCAAAAAAACCAAACGCGATAGAACGGTCCAAATGATAAGGCAGTTTCAAAAACTGTTTATAATCCTTAGGTCCAAAATAGAAGTCTGATTTATAAACTGCTTTTGATTTCGCTTCCACCGTTACGCCGGGTACCGTAATAGAGAAATGAGGTCCTTTCAAATCCGATTCCCCTAATAACCCCCACATCCTTTTCTGCTTGCCTATTGTTTCTTGTTTGGCTCTTAAGTCGCCCGGCTGCCAATCTTGCGGAATAAGAACCGACAGAAAATACCGGTTTTCCACCCCGGCCCATATCCAAGGTAGCTTCGGTTGTTCATCTCCTTTCTGAAACACTTCCAAAGTAGGCTTCTTTTTTCCTTTTTCCTGAACGAGGTAAACGGCTTTTGACTCACGTTCATTATCGTTCATCTCGCTTTTTACTGTGGCCAACCCGGGACCAAAATTCCAATCCCATGCAGCAACAGATAAAGGTTGGGCTGTTTTATTTTCAAATGCAACTGTTACATTGTTTATTCCATTTTCATTAAACCGGTATTCTTTGTATACGCTAAAACCGGGAAGAATATCTCCCACAAACGTAATGGTGTTTCGGGTACGCGCAAATTCCGTAAAATCTATCTGCGGCAACGTAGCAAAATAACCCGTTCCTTTATAAGGGGTTAAATCTACGTCTGCAATACTATCCTTAAACAAATACGTCTTGATGCCTGCTCCTTTGGACGAAAAAGTAACATCGGCCTGAGGCAAGCTCAGCGTAAACAGCTCTTCTGGTTTCGAAATGGAAGCGGTCTCTTTAACGAGAAGGGAAGAAACATCCGACACGGCTTGAACTCCGGTTTGTCGTTTGTTTCCTTGTTCGGTTTTAAGCTGTTCCTCGGCGGCTTTTTGCGCCGCACGGGCACGGGGAAGGGCTACAAATTGGTTGTAACCCGTAATTATCAGCAAAAATAACATTGCTGTAATTAAAAACTGTCTGTTCATAAGTCTCCTCTTCTTGGAACACCGTGCAGAACGGACTCTGGAGGTGTCTTAAGAGGAAGCCGTCTAAACTAAATCAGAAAATACTTTACGGTACCGGATCGTATCCGCCCGGATGCAGAGGATGACACTTTAATACCCGCACCAACGCGAGCCACCCGCCTCTTAGGGCGCCGTATTTACTAATCGCTTGCTTTGCATATCGGCTGCATGTCGGTTCAAAACGACACATGCCGCGCGGTCCTAACAAAGGACGCACCAGCATCATAAATATGCTGAGAAGCATAAGCAATAAATTCTTACATAAAAGCGAAACTTTCTGCATAATCCCTTCAATAATATACGGTTATCATTTCTTTTCTGAAGAGCTGTTAAGTAAAGCGGCTTTGCCGCATAGTGTCTTGAGCGCTTCCTGCGCTGCATGCACATGAATTAATTTTTCGCTTTCTCGGGGACTTACAACAAGATCCGTTCCCAATTTGATATCTTTTCCGTTTAATCTGAAAGCTTCTCTTAAAAGTCTTTTGATACGGTTTCGTACAACCGCCGGCCCCAGTTTCCTGGATACTACCACCGCAAAACGGACCGGCCGGTTTACTTCAGGGCCGGACCGCCACCACAATATAATCCCGTTATATTGCAATTTAAAACCGCCTTGGATTACCTGCTCAAAATCCCTCTTCAGGTGCAGGCGGTGCTTGCGCGGCAGACCGTAAGACCGCATCTTTCTTACGCTCTAATCAGCTCGTGACGGCCTTTCGCTCTTCTGGCGCTGAGTACTTTGCGGCCTCCGGCGGTGGCCATTCTGGCTCTAAAACCAATGTGTTTGGCACGTCTTCTTTTGTTTGGTCTATAAGTCGGTAACATGTTCTTCTTATACGTTATTTCTGGCCCAAGTTTCGAACTGGAAAAAACGTATCTCCTGTAATTAATTTAAATTGGTTTCTGTTGAAACGTATTGATATTATATCTTTTCTGGATAAACTTTGCCAAGATTTTTACATTCATATTTACAATTTTCACTATACAATTTCAATTTAAATTCCTTCCTAAATAAAATTTATTGCGATGTTTTGTTTTTTCTGGCGACCGCTTTTTTACCAGCCAGAACGTTTTTAAATTTGCTATGCTTTTAATTATGATATTTACCGACTCGGGCATTGTTCTGTTCCGGCAGGAATTCCGCGAAGCGGATCGGATTATTTCTCTCTACACACGCCACCATGGCCGCATTCACCTGCGTGTTCCCGGCGTATCGCGTCCGACCGGAAAATTAAAAGCATTAAGCGAAATCTTTACCCACGCTGATTACCGCGTCTATGTAAAACGAGGCGGCACGCTGGGAACGGTAACGGGAGGCAAGTTGCAGCGGGTTTTTCCAAATATACGGCAAAATTTAAAAAAAACGTCGCTGGCACTTCATTTTTGCGAACTTTTCCAACGTTTAACGCCTCTTCATCAGCCCAGTGAAGAAAAATTCGAACTCTTACTTTCCGCTTTAACGGAATTAGAATACGCCGAACCAAACACTGCCTTTGCCGCCGCTTTTACTTTGAGATTGATGATGTTGGCAGGATTTGGGTTGGATCATCCTGTATTAAAAATTAATCCCGAGTTTTGGCGCCGAATGCATGAAGACAGATTTTCTTCTTTGCTTTTTACAAAAGAGAAAGATTTGATCGATTTAGAAAAATGCAACAATGTCTGCCGCCGATTCCTGACTCAATCACTCTCTTATCCCCTTCATACGCTTAAAAATATGGGATTGGATGAAATTGCACAGAACCATTCTGAAGCCCCTCTTTCCTTTACTCCAGTTGCAACGCATTAGTCCAATTATATATCAAAGACCTAGATGCAATGGGTCTAAAGGCCCTTGTTAGATGATTTTATTTTTGCCATAATTATATGGAGGGAATAAATATGCGTTGTCCACGTAAAATATTGTTTTTTGCATTGTTTTTTTTAACGACTGCACCGCTTTCTCCCAGCTGCGCCCAAGCCATTCTTCCTGATTTTATGTCCATTCCCTCTCCTTGGCAAAATGTAGTAGCCCAAGCTAATCAAAAGGTAAAACAGGATAATAGCAATTCCATGCTTGCATTTCGTTTGTTTGAGTATGTAAGAATAAATACGGAAAAGAGCAAAGGGGAAGAAGAAATTAAAGATTTTTTTAATGTCCTGTACCGCAAGAGGACACCTAGAAGGATGATTCGTAAATGTCAAGCCAATTACGGAGTGATAAAAGAAGCGCTTGCAGGAAATAAACTGTTCTCTGATTACGGAATAAAAGCGCTTTACCCTAATGATCTGTGCCGCCTTACCGGTGAAGATACCGGATATATTAAACGTTTTTTTAATGGAGAGGAAGCTCCCTATAAAGTGATCAGAAACAATAATGCGTTCTTAATTTTCTTACTTCGGGAAGATAGCGTTTTATGGTTTATTGCCAATCCAAAAGATATGCTGCTTACTTTCAGTTTTAATGATATGGATGATTTCTTTTCGTTTTCTTTTTTGCAAAATAAATGGAAAGAAATTGCCCCGTTATGCGATTAAGGGTACAGCCCCTATCCTCTTATTATAGGTCTTTTGGCCCTTTAAAATTAGGTACAAATACCCTTTTATAAAATGACTATTTTTTGAATAATATAAAAAATAGGAACTGGAGAAAAGATGATGCATTTTATAAAAAAAATTAAAATAATAGCGTTTTTGGTTCTATCTTTCTTACCGGCTTATATGCTGCACGCTGAAAAAGGCGTTTCTGATAATAAGAATCCTATATCGTGGCAAGAAGCATTGAAAAACTTAAACAAAAAAGTTGCTTATGAAGAAGAAGGCGGCGTGTTAGGCGTTTCAGTTGGAAAACAGATAGCCCGTATTACTGTACATGCACAAGAAACAGAAAAATTATCAGACTATTATTTTCAATTGCCTGAAACCTACGCAAACAGATGTAAAACGAATTATGGAATTGTAAAAACATATTTGCAAGAGAATCCACTGTTTAAAGACTATGGGTTGACGGCGATTGACCCAGAAAGTTTTTGTGAACTCACGATAGACGATTTATCTATCATAGGCTCTTTTGCCGAAGACGAATATCCCGTTTCCCAAGCCAGCCAGTATAAGAAAGTTATACTTCTTATGCTCCATTCAGAAAACTCTTTATTTTGGTTTGTGATCAATCCGCAGGATAAAATGATTACGTTCAACTATGATGATGCTTTGAACCTGAATAAACTGGAAGTATTGAATACGGCATCTAAAACGCTTTCTGTGAAATAATCTCTATCCCAACCCCCCCGGATATTAACGCCGGGGGTTTTAAATTCAAGATAACAAATCATCCATATCGGGATAAATATCTTCCAGTGATCTATAGATTTTAAAAGCATTCTCCAATATATATTGGGTTGGTTTCTTGATTTGAGGCACAACACAAGTACGCATTCGGGCGGTAATAGCGGCAGTAGCCCCGGCGACGGAATCTTCAAACACCAAACACTCCGAAACATCCACCTCCAACTTTTGGGCCGTTTTCAAATAAACCTCCGGATCGGGTTTTGGACGAGAAACGTTGTTAGAAGTAGTAATAGAAGAAAAGTATTTTTTGATTTCTTTTTTTTCCAACAGAAACATGACCCAACGCGTAATATTGGAAGAAGCAAGCGCCAATTTAAGACCCCGGTTATAAAAAAATTCTAATGCCTTTCGCGCCCCGGGACGGAAATGTATTTCTCCGTTGGAAGCTAGGTATTCTTCAAAAATTTCGCCGGTACGTTTATGGATTTTATGAATATCCGTTTCCGGGCCAAAATGCTGGATAATAAACCGGGCGGCGTCGTCACGGCTGATACCCACGCAGGATTCGAACAATTCATAGGTAAAATTTAATCCTTCCTCCGCAGCCGCTTTTTTATAACATTCGAAATAAATCGGTTCGGTATTAAAAAGCAAACCGTCCATATCAAAAATAACGGTTGTAATCATATACGTATTATAGCAGTTTTTGTAAAGGGCAGCCTCTGCAGCGTACGTCCGTATTTTATATAATATTTTGGTTATGAAACATGGTATGAATTTTCAGGATATGATATCCGCATTAAACACTTACTGGACTAAACAAGGCTGCATCCTTGTTCAGCCCTATGACGTTGAAAAAGGAGCCGGCACCTACAATCCGGAAACTTTTTTCGGCTCGCTGACTCATAAACCGGTCAAAAGAGCTTACGTGGAACCCTGCCGCAGACCCGCTGACGGACGTTACGGCGAAAATCCAAACCGCTTAGGTAAATATTATCAATACCAAGTCATCATGAAACCTTCGCCAGCCAATATTCAAGAAATTTATTTAAATTCTTTAAAGACTATCGGATTGGATCCCAAACAACATGACGTGCGCTGGATTGAGGATGATTGGCAGTCCCCCACGTTGGGCGCCTCCGGCGTCGGCTGGGAAATATGGCTGGACGGCATGGAAATCACCCAATTTACCTATTTCCAAAATATGGCTGGTTATGCGCTCAATCCGATTACCGTGGAAATTACTTACGGGCTGGAACGTATTGCCATGTATTGCCAAAAAGTGGATAATGTTTTCGATGTGAGATGGAATGATGAAGTGACCTATCGGGACGTCCATCATGAAGGTGAAAGACAGTTTTCCCATTATTACTTTGAAGAAACGAATGTGGATCATCTGCGCCGTTATATTCAGGAATGTGAAGAAGAGTGTTTTGCTTTGTGTAAAAAAGGGCTTTATCTTCCGGCTTATGATGACGCGATGAAACTGTCGCATTACTTTAACATGCTCGAAGCGCGCGGAGCGATTTCCGTTTCCGACCGCACCAACAACATTACCCGCATTCGCAACTTAGCCAAAGCCTGTGCAAAAGCCTATGTAGAAAGCGTAGAAAAAGATTCATCTTGTAAAGAGGAGGCCGCCCAATGAACGCATTGCTGGAAATTGGGGTGGAACATTTACCCGCCCGCTTTATGGCTCCGGCCTTAAAGCAACTGGAAACCTTAACCGCACAACTATTGGATGAGAAAAGAATCGCCTATAAATCGGTAGAGTCCTTTGGCACTTACCGCAGGTTGGTTGTATTTATAGAAGAAATTGCGGACAAGTCGGCAGATATACAAAAAGAAGTGAAAGGCCCGCCCGCTAAACTTTTAAAAGACGCCAACGGTAATTTCACCCCCCAAAGCGCGGGTTTTGCGCAGAAAAACGGTATTGCGCCTGAAAAGCTGACGGTAGTAGAAACGGACAAAGGCCCATTTATCTACGCTGTCATAAAAACAAAAGGCGAAAAAACGGCAAAATTATTGCCGGAAATTTTTACGCGTATCGTAACGGGGCTGGAGTTTGCAAAAAATATGATTTGGGAAGAGTCCGGCCTGCGCTACGGACGCCCGATACGGTCTCTGATCGGACTTTACGGAAACAAAGTGATTAAATTCTCTGTAGCCGGAGTCCACTCAAACCGCAATACCTATCCGCTTTCTTCGTTCGGACGAAAACCGATTAAAGTGGAAAAAGCCGATAAATTTTACTATGCCGACCTGCTCCGCTCCCAACCGCAGCCTATTTTAGTGCTGCCGCAAGAACGCCGGGACGCGCTTATAAAGACGGTTTCCAATGAAGCAAAAGTACGCGGCTACCAGGCCGATTTAGATCCTGCCTTAATCGAGGAGACCGTTTGGTTTACCGAACATCCCGTGGCGGTAAGCGGGGATTTTGAAATCAAATTTTTAACTCTGCCAAAAGATTTGGTAACCACGGTGTTAAAAAAACAAATCAAGATGTTTCCCGTCTTAAACGACAAGGGCGGTTTGGAACCGTATTTTATTGCCGTGCGGGACGGAATATCCGTTAACCAAAATGAAGTGCGCGACGGATTTAAAAAAGTAATGTCGGCACGCCTGTCGGATGCGGTGTTCTTTTTTGAAAATGATAAAAAAGAAGGATTGGAAAAATTTAAAGAAAAGCTTAAAAATGTACAATTTTTAGAAGGTCTCGGTTCGATGTACGACAAGTCCGAACGGACCCGCCGGCTGGCAGACTGGCTGTGTGAAAAATTGGGCAAGAATGAGTTGGCAAAAACGGTAGATTATGCGGGATCGTATGCATATGCGGATTTAGCCAGCCATGTGGTTTATGAATTTCCGGAATTGCAAGGATACATGGGCGGGCGGTATGCCGCTTTAGAAGGACGTACGGATGCGGCCCAAGCGATGGAGGAATTTTACTTCCCGCTTACTTCTTCCTCCGAGTTGCCAAATACGGAAGCGGGCTGTCTTGTTTCTTTAGCCGGGAAGATAGATACGCTGACGGGTAATTTTTTAATTGGACAAATCCCCACGGGAAGTGAAGATCCTTTTGCCTTACGCCGCCAAGCATTTGGAGCGGTGCGTATTCTGTTGGAAAAAGGATTGAACGTCTCCTTAAAAGAACTGGTTGAAAAATCGGCCTCTTTGTATCCGGCTGGGACGCCTGATAAAGGATTAAAAGAGTTACCCGGCTTTTTATTTCAGCGGGTAGCTTCCATATTAGAACAACGCGGCCACCAAGCCAACAGCCTAAACGCGGTATCCAATTGGTATGAAATACCGCTTACGCAGGCAGAAGCGTTAGTCAGCGCATTGGAAACGGTTAAACAGGGCGAAAATTTCGCCTTGCTGATGGAACCGGCAAAGCGCGTATGTAATATTTTAAAGAAATCTGAAGACATAACGGAAGAGATCGACGAGAAGAAACTGCTCCTGCCGGCTGAAAAAGCATTGTATGAAAAAATTTATGAAGTAGATTGCGCCTTGGGTTGTTCTGTAAGCAAAGCTTGCAGTAAAGAGGAATACCTTCAAATACTCAAGACATACAGCGCTTTCAGAGAACCGTTGGAGCAATTTTTCAAAGACGTCATGGTAAACGATAAAGATGCTTCCATACGGAAAAATCGTTTGGCCTTGCTGGCGCGCGTGCGTCGTTATTTAACGCAAACGCTGGCGGATATTACTAAGCTGTAATTTTGATACCGTCTTAAAATACCCGCTCCGTAAAAAAACGGTGCGGGTATTTTAAAAAGATGATTTCAAACGATAAATTTACCCCTTGAAAAATCATTAAAAATTCCTATACTATCCATACAGGAAGTAAGTCCGTAGGCCTGCCGGGTGTTGCTTGGTAAGCGGACAAAAGCGGTAACGAGAGGTAGTGTTGCTGTTGTTGTAAAGGCGCCAGTCTGAAAGAAGTTGGCATACGTGCTTGTAAAAAGCGAAGATGGTTGGGTTACATAACTGTCTGTAGGCTGGTAAGGCGTAGAGCAAGATGTATTCGGACGCGGATGGAGCAGGGCAATAGATGTTGTTTCATCTGGAAGTTAAGGCGCTGACGTGAAGTTGTAAAGCGGTGTAGTGCGGCAAGAAGGATGAGGTAGTCGTACAAAGTCGTTGGCAGCGTTGTTTCCGGAGGTTGATGTAATTGGTTCGGCCGGAAGGAAACGTAAAAAGCAGCATAAAACCCGGTGATGTGGGTTGTGTAAGGCCTATCTCGGAAGAAGGAAAAAAGCAGTGAGGAGTAAAAATGGAGACGTCAAGATGAACCCCTCGGTTTAGGTAAACCGGGGGGTTCTACTTTTTAAAAGGAAATAATCCAAAACGGCAAAAGAACGGTATTTATTCCAGCACACTGGGCGGCGGAAGCGGCTGCATTTCAGTGGGTGCGCTTTGGGAGGAAGAAACGCCGGAATCATTCTCAACTTCTTCATCTTGTAATGGAGTTAAGATCATTTCTTCATAAGATTCGTCCGGCAACGGCGCCATATCGATTTCTTGTGGAATTGGTGTTTCTTCCGAAAACTGCGGCTGTGTTTCTTCCGTACCGGATGACGAGGAACCTTTAGAGGAAGAAGAGATGGAAGATCCGTCTGATGAATAGGCATTGCTAGGGTTCCACCAAGCGGGCGGATTGCCTGCACAAGCCGTTAAAAAGACAGCAAAGGCCAATATCGAAAACAAGTTCTTTTTCATAATCTCATTATACCAATATCATATATTATTTAGTCAAAGCGGTTTTCATAGCGCGGCTATATAACGCACCGGCACGATAACTGCTGCGCACCAAGGGGCCGCAAGCAGCCCCTTTAAAGCCGATTGAAAGGGCATAGGCTTCCCAATTTGCGTATTCCTGCGGTTCCGGATAACGAACTGCCGGATAATGCGAGGCAGAAGGAGCCAAATATTGGCCTACGGTTAATAAATCCACTCCGACATTACGTAAATCTTTCATTAAAGTTTTAATTTGATCTTCCGTTTCTCCCAATCCGACCATAAAACCCGTCTTGGTAAGAATATCCGGCGCCAATTTTTTGGATTGCTCCAGTAAAGCAAGCGTACGCTGGTAGTCCGCGCCGACTCTGACGGCAGAATACAGTTGAGAAACGGTTTCTACATTGTGGGCAAGAACTTGGGGTCGCGCGTCAAGGACCGTTTTTAACGCCTGTTTATCTCCTTGAAAATCCGAAATAAGAGGTTCGGTTTTTACATGCGGAGTAAGCGTTTGAATAGCCGTAATCACGCGTGCAAAATGACCGGCTCCCCCATCCGGCAAATCATCACGGGTCGGCATCGTTAAAACCGCATAACGAATATTCCATTCTTTTACGGCCTGCGCCACGCGGGAGTGTTCTTCCGGATCCGGCGGCAGCGGGCGTCCTTTCGTGACCGCACAAAAACGACAGCCGCGCGTACAAACATCTCCCAAAACCATAAAGGTTGCATCCCCGCAATTAAAACATTCACCCCGGTTAGGGCAACGGGCGGCATGGCATACTGTATGCAATAAATGCCGGTCTATAGACTGCTGGGCCTGCAAAGCCGGGCTAAGCCGCAAGGCCGCTTTATTACGGCCTACCAAATCTTTAAGCCACTGAGGCATGGGTGTAGTCATTAAGATTATTATACCAAAACCGTTACCGATACCGCCGGAAACGATATGATATAATAGTAGAAATTCTACCGGGGGATACCGCGTGAAACGTTTGTTGGTTTTATTTTGTTGCTTGTTCGCCGCTTTTGAGGTAGGAGCGGCGGCATCAACCGTCGAATCCAAATCCGAGCAGCAACGACTTCAGGAAGCGGGCGATTTATATTTTGCCTATAAACACGATGACGCCCTAGAGTCTTATATTGCCCTTTCCAAAGAAACCGCCAACCGACAAGCTTTTTTGAATGCAGCCTTTATCGCCATGGAACAGAATAATCCAAAACAAGCGGTTGATATTATGACCGCCGCTTATCAATTTTATCCGCAGGACCGGGAAACAATTGAAATGGCGGCGGAAGCATACTTGGCAGACGGACAATACCAAAGTGCGGAAAAACTGCTCTCTCTGCTACCCGAAGACCCCGCCCGCGCCGGTTTTTTTCATATCAATTTGGCGCGCGCCCAAATCGGATTAGGCGAAAAAAAACTGGCAAAATATAATTTAAAAATGGCGGCGCGGGCGGGTACCCATCCTGCCTTGGCAAATTATCTGTTAGGTCTTTTATACGAAGAAGAAAAAAATTACAAAAAAGCAGCCGCCGTTTTTCAAAAAGCTGCCGAATACGACCATCAATTCATCGAAGCGAGACAACATTATGCCGCCATGCTGGAAAAATTAGGCAATTATAATGAGTCTTACCGCCAATACCGTATGATTTATTCTTCGGAGAAACACATTCAGAAAGTCAACCAAGCCCTTTCCCGCCTAAAACCGCGTTTATCCCGCCCGGAAAAAGAAATTACCGGCGGAAAAGAAATTTTAAAACATACTTTTGTCAAACCGGTCATCCCACCCGAAAATACCGCTTCAAAACAAATCAAAATCGGAATCGGCATGCGTTCTAACGGACGTCCTTCCATCCGCTCTACGGTGCATTTCATTCCTTCCCATGATTTCAAAATAACGGATCCCCAAACCGGCAAAGCCATTGCTTCGGGCAAAGCCAAAGAGAGCTGGGTGGCTGTACTGCAAAACGGCAAGACGCATTTACTCTCTCCGTCCAATACCAAAATACCTTTTAAAAAATCAATTCTTATTACCCCCTCTTCCAAGACGCAAGGCGAAGGACATACCATCATTGTCAAAAATGTCATGAGCGGCGCCGGAATGACTTGGGCCAGCGTGGATGACAAAGAATACCGCGGACAACTACAAATTACCCATAATACGAACTTAAATACCCTCATCCCCATTAATATCGTTCATATAGAAGAATACCTTCAAGGAGTTATCTCTTCAGAAATGCCCACTCAATTTCCGATGGATGCGCTGCGCGCCCAAGCTGTTCTGGCACGCACTTACGCTTTAAAGCATTTAGGAAAACATAAATATTACGGTTACGATTTATGCGATACGCAAAACTGTCAAGTATATGGCGGAGTCAGTTCCGAAAGTGAACGCGCCAATGCCGCCGTAGAATCAACCATGGGCGAAATCTTACTGTATGAAAACAAACCCATTGAAAGCGTATTTTCCGCCAATTGCGGAGGTATCACACAAAGCGCCAAAGAAGCCGGATGGAGCGATACTCCGTATCTAAATCCGGTCTCCGATTATAAAGATTTTGATTTTAGCCAATTACAGCCTTACCACTTTAAAGAACTTTTGCAATACCCGCATGATGCCTACAGTCGTTATGACAAAAACGTCAGCTTGGCGGCCTTCCGTTGGACGCGCGTTATAGATGAGGAGGAATTGAGCCAAATTATTAAACGCCAAAAGAAAGATATCGGCCGCATAACCGCTCTGATTCCGTTACGTCGCGGAAAATCCGGATATGTAAGCCGGTTGTTGGTCAAAGGGACGAAAGGAAGTATTACTTTAAATAAAGAAAACGTAATCCGCAATAACTTAAGTCTAGGGATGTTGCGAAGCAGTTATTTTATAGTGGAACCTAATTACCAAGACCGACAGCTAAAATTCTTCGTTTTTTATGGAGGCGGATGGGGCCATGGGGTGGGGTTCGACCAAACCGGAGCCGCCGGACGCGCTGCTGCCGGAGAAAATTATAAGGATATTCTTTCCCACTATTTTCCATTAGCTGAATTTTATTCTCCCGCCGCCGAAGAATCCGCCAACAACCCCTATTAACCTCTCCCCCGCGCTTGCGGCAGGCGCATAACCGGTATCCGAAGATACAGTTTTTTCCTATATGAAAAGCCCCGGTTTTCAGCCGGGGCTTGATGACAGAAAAGCGGGCCAAACTGCTTATTGGCCGGACAATTTGCGTTGGGCCTCTTCCTGTATCTGCTGGAGCCGTTTCTGTTTTTCCGAATCCGGCAAATCAGAGGACACTATTTCGTTTACTTTTTCATACATTTCCCGCAATATCGGACGGGCATGCTGTACCAATGCGGCTTTTTGTTCAGAAGAAGCCTTTTGTAAATCCGGACTTTTCATTAACTGAGATAAGGAATTTTCCACCTGTCTATTCAACCGTTCTTCCTGCAGCTTTGGATCTTTCTGAATTTGTTCCAGCTGTTTGTTTACATCTTGCCTCAGTTTCATAGAAGCCTGCTGTTTGGTTGTCTTGGAAGAGTCAGGATCTTGCCAAATTTTCATATATTCGTCATAATATTTCTGATAAACGGCGTCAATACGGCGGGCGCCTTCTTCGCCATAAATCTCTCCGGCCGCCTGAAGCTTTTCATCGCGTTCTTGACTCAACGAAGCGCCAATAGCCGCCAATTCTTTTTCACCCGTTCTATAACTACGGGCCAGTGTTTTGCCTTCTTCTTCATCTTTTATTTTTTGTTCTACTTCCTTGCGTTCCAGCTCATTTTCGGCGTTAAACAATCCTTTCGTGGATTTTCCATGTTGAATGATCAATTCTTCTAATGCTTTTCGTCGCGCGCTCTGATTAGCCAATTGTTGCTCATAATATTTTTCGGCAGGAAGCCCTTGGCGGGCCAAAAGCATATCTTTTTCGCGAAATTCGTCAATCGTTTTACTTGCTTGAGAAGCAATTTCAGGACCATATTGTTTAGAAATTTCCTGTTTGAGTAAGTTATCTTTTTCAATGCGTTCCTGTTCGAATTTCTTAAACCCGTTATCTTCCGACATTTTTTGAAGCTCTTGCTCGTATTTTTGCGCCACTTCTTTTACTTTTTCTGCAATTTGTTGCGGCGTTTTTCCCGGAGCATTGACGGCAGACGCCATTTCGTTTTGGAACGAATCCATTACTTTAGAAGCTTCTTGGGCGGCTTGCTGTCCAAACGCTTGCCCCATACTCTTTACTACCCCCGCTTTTTGAGCAGCTACTTGTTCCAATACCGGCGCAAACGGACCGGCCGCCACCGCTTGGGGAGAAGCATTCCGCTGAAGATATTTTTCGATATTCATTTCCTTTTTGCTTTTTGGCAACAGTGCCTTCGCCACCGCTCGGTCAATCCCGCTGGAAAGACCTTTCAATTGATTTTCCAGCTGTTCTTTTTGCTCTTTAGTCAGGGAATCCATATAAGGAGAAAACGCTCTTTGACGCTCAGCAGCCATTTGTTCTTCCGCATCCGGACGGTACACCCCCGTCCCTTGCATATCGTCAGAAACCGACCCGCTGCTTTGACTCATATAGGATGACGAAGAAGATGGATATTTCCCATAATCAGGAACAGAAAGCTTTTTAGGACGGTAAACGTAACCGTCTCCCAACCCCCCGCCTCCCGTAGTAACAGAAGGCAGCTCCGAATAAGGATTCCGTAGCGAAAAATTATTTTTCAAAGTGTAATCTTTTGGTTGAACGGATAAAGCCGTATGGGGTGCGTAACGCTGTAAGGCTTGAGTACGTTTTAATTCTTTATCTGGAGTCAATTCCTGCGGGTCGATCCCTAAAATTTCTTCATCTTTTAAACCCGCAAGAAAATGCTGTTCGGTTTCTTGTTTGGGCTCTGCATAAATATTTCCCGAAGGAAATATTTCTTTGTTATACGAAGAAGTCCGAAGCAATGCAAGTCCCATTGCAAGCAAGGCTATAATTAAAATTCCCAATTGAAATAAGCGCTTATTATTATCCATATATCATCATTTAGCCGCAACCGATACAGGAATGCCGCGTACTTCTGCCGAACGGCGTTCTAAGTCTTCATTTAAACGCACTTGCAGTTCCAGCATTTCTTGACGGTAGACTTCGCCTTCACGGTTAAAGGCTTCTTGCATGCGGCTTAAACGGGCTGGTTTTTGCAATATTTGCTCCAAGTTATTCTTGTAGTTTTCAAAAATTTCGCGCGTCTGCAACACGGCGTCCTTTCCATAAAGCTTTTCAAATTGGCTTTCTATCTCTTGCTGGGCTTCAATCAGCTGCACACGCAACGAGGCAGCCTGTGCTTCAGACACACTCAACATCGGATCCCCATACTGGACTATCACGCGGTTGAAAGCGGCATCCGCACCCCTTCCGACACGAATTAACTCCTGCTCCATATCCTGCCGGTTATTCACAGACGATAAAACCAACCAATAATCATCTGCCGCTTTTTGCAGTACAGGTTTTGTCTTTTCTGCACATTCGTTGCCGTAATCAAGTGCAATGTTTTCCAGCAGAGAATGGACCGCCTCCTGCAATGTTTGCCGGGAAAGGCGGCTTTGCTCTACATCCGGACCGGTCCATTGAATCTGTTCCTGGCTTTGGGAAAAATCAGCTAATTTTTTAGCATATAAATCCGTTATCTCATTGACTGCAGCTGCCACTTCTTTTGCGGATTGCGCGGCTAAAATCTTCGGCTGTATCTGTTCTTTCATTTGGTTCAACAACGATTCCACCTGTTCCAAAGCTTCGCGGGTGTATTTCTCCCGCACGACAGATTCCAAAAGATTCTTTTGGGCAAATATTTGCGAAGATACCCGTAAATCCTGTGTCTTGGGTAAAAAAGCATTTAACACGGAAGAGTCCACCAACCCCCCTTGTACAACCGGCTTCGAACGCGCTTGGGCAAAAGCACGGTATTCTTGGGCCTTATTCACATACCGTTGCAAATTGTCTGCCCGGGCCGAACGGCGTTTAGGGTGCACTTCCTCTTCCGGAGGAGTGCAGGCAAGCAAACCAAAACTAACTGCTAAAGCAACAAAAAAAGGACCCTTTTTCATATTTCTCATTATACTCCAAAATGACTCTTTTGTCATCGTTGCAAACAATATCCTTACTCGCCTAACATAAAACTCCACTTTTTTCACGCCAGCGGGAATCCTTGTATTTCAAAATATTCACTTCGTTAGAATTTGCCTAACCACAAAACTACCACTCAGAAAACTCCGTTTTCTGAGGCCAGGTTTCCTGCCCTATACTTCACTCCCAAATTTGTGACCGGGGTTACGGGATGAGTTATTTATAAAACATTCCCCGGCGCTGCCGGGGAATGTTTTATTCTTTTGAGATTTCAATTCCAAGTTCTTTCAGCTGGCTTTCATCCACCCTGTTGGGAGAATCCGTCAGCGGACAAACTGCTTGGGCCGTTTTCGGAAACGCAATAACTTCGCGAATGGATTCTTCTCCCGCCAACAATGCGGTAATCCGGTCCAGCCCTAACCCAATTCCCCCATGGGGCGGGGCTCCCGCTTCCAAGGCATTTAGCAGCATACCAAACCGGCGGGCGGACTCTTCCTTCGAATGTTTCATTAACGCCAAAATACGTTCCTGTACATCGCGGCGGCAATTGCGCACCGAACCGGAGGCCAATTCGTTGCCATTAAGCACCAAATCAAATTGGTAGGAACGGACAGATCCCGGATCTTTTTCTAGATTAGGCAAATCCTCTTCTACCGGGGCCGTAAACGGATTATGGGCGGCATCCCAACGGTTTTCTTCCGGTACATATTCCAAAAGCGGAAAATTGGTAATCCATACAAACGCCCAATCCGTTACTTGGGGAAGTCCTTTCACCAATTCCTTACGCAACGCCCCCATAAAGCTTTGGCACCTATGCAGATCCATATCACTGCCGATAAATATAATATCACCGTCCTGCGCACCAACCGCGGCTTGCAGAGCTTTCATCTCTTCCAAAGTGAAGAATTTGGCGGACGGACTTTCAAAAGAACCTTCCTTGATTTTTAGCCATACCAGCCCTTTTGCACCGTTCTTTTTTACCAAATCGGTTAACTTATCCGTTTGGCTGCGGGAATAAGAAGCGCCTTTCTCGCCCCGTATGGCACGTATCGCGCCGCCAGCCGCTAAAATATCTTTAAACACTTTGAAGTCGGTGTTTTGGAATACGTCATTGACGTTTTTCATCTCAAGCGTATAACGTAAATCCGGCTTATCGGAACCATACTTGTCCATCGCTTCAGCAAAAGAAATCTTCGGAAAAGGAACCGTCAGCTCTTTTCCCGCCGTTTTGAAAATTTCTTTCATCAATCCTTCTACCGTTTCATGAATGTCATTAATCGTCACAAACGACATTTCCATATCAATTTGCGTATGTTCCGGTTGACGGTCAGCCCGTAAGTCTTCATCGCGGAAACAACGCGCTAACTGAAAATAACGGTCTATTCCGCTGGCCATCAGCGTTTGTTTAAACATCTGCGGACTTTGCGGCAACGCATAAAATTCTCCATGATGCACACGGGAAGGAACCAAATAATCCCGCGCTCCCTCTGGGGTAGAGCGGGTTAAAACCGGCGTTTCCACTTCCAAAAAGCCGTTGGCGTCCAGATACCGGCGCGCCGCTTGCGCTATACGGTGCCGTAACAACAAATTCGCATACATCTTCGGATTACGCAAATCTAAATAACGGTATTTTAAACGGGTTTCTTCCGTAACTGAACGGGATTTTTCCACATCAAACGGAAGAGGAATAGAGGTGTTCAAAATCTTAAACGCTTCCGCCACTACTTCTATCTCGCCCGTCTTCAAATTTTTATTAACCGCACCTTCTATCCGCTTTTTGACCGTTCCCGTTACCTCAATTACATACTCGCTGCGAACGGTGGAAGCTTCCGCAAAAAACGGTTGGGAAGGCTCCACTACTACTTGACATATACCGCTTCTGTCTCTTAAATCAATAAAAAGCACGCCCCCATGGTCCCGGTAACTGTTTACCCATCCGCACAGAGTTTGTTTGGTGCCCTGCAGGGACGCTGTAATATCCCCGCAATAATTCGTTCTTTTCATACCAGTTTTTTTACCTCTTCAGTTAATGCTTCAAAAGAAATTTGTTTTTGTTCGCCGGTTGTTAAATTTTTAAGCGTAACGACTTTTTTGGTTAACTCATCCTCGCCTAAAATAACGGCGTAGGATGCGCCGCACCTGTCGGACTGTTTCATTTGGCCTTTAATGTTTTTATCAAACAACCCGCCTTCCGTCCGAATTCCTGCATGCCGCAAGGATTGCATAATATTAAAAGCCGTTTCATTGCACTTCTTATCCAAAGAAACGACATAGATGCTTTTTTGTTGAACGGGATTTCTTTCTCCTCGGGCCATAATCACGCGTTCCGCGCCCATCGCCCATCCGATAGCCGGCGTGGCCGGACCGCCCATATTTTTTACCAAAGTATCATAACGTCCGCCGGCCGCTATGGCATTTTGGGAAGTTTCTCCCGCTTGAAATTCAAATACCGTACGGGAATAATAGTCCAGTCCGCGCACCAGCATTGGATCCACTTCAAAGTCTATTTTCCCTTTCAGCAAAGATTGCACTTCATTAAAGTGGGACTGGCATTCCGGACACAGCGCCATGGTTGGAACCCGGCCGGAAAAACGGGGACCGTCTATCTTGCAATCCAATACCCGAAGCGGATTTTTTTCCAAGCGGGTCTGGCAATTTTCGCAAAGGGTGTCTTTTTCCGCAGACAGAAAATCAATCAACGCTTGCCGATATACAGGACGGCATTTATCGCACCCCAGACTGTTGATTTTGACTTTATAATTTTTCGCACCGAATTTGGCGATAATATCTTTCAGCATTAAAATCACTTCTGCATCGGCCGCCGGCGCTGAATTGCCAATATATTCCGCTCCGATTTGTTCAAATTCACGGTATCGGCCCGCCTGCGGACGTTCCGCCCGAAACATATTGCCTATGTAATAGAATTTTTGCACCGGCGCGCTCTGCGTAAAATTATTTTCCAAATAGGCGCGCACCACTCCCGGGGTTCCCTCCGGGCGAATCGCCAGCTGACGGTGTCCGGCGTCTTCAAAAGAATACATTTCTTTCTGTACAATATCGGTAGTCTCTCCGGTGGATTTAACGAATAATTCCTTTAACTCCACCGTAGGCAGCCGAAGCTCGCCAAACCCATAAAGCGAAAAAACGCTCCGGGCGCAATTTTCCAATTCGGTAAAATTTGTAGATTGGGGCTCAAAAATATCTCTAAATCCGCGTACTAGTTTAGCCATATATTTAATTTTAGCATTTTCTAACGGGGCATATCAGCAAAACTTCCTCCACTGCGCGAAATCCGCAATCAAATTTTTTCTAAACAAAAAAGCAACAATGCTTTTGCATTCCGCCCGTTTTTAATTGTTCCCCAAAATAAGAAAACCACGCTAAGGCGCGGTTTTGAAATGGTGGACGTGATCGGGATCGAACCGACGACCTCCTCGTTGCGAACGAGGCGCTCTCCCAGCTGAGCTACACGCCCAAAAATCGGAGTTCCCTGTTTGGGATTCACTTCTGATATGTTTATTATACCATATCCGAAATCAAAAAGAAAATTTTTTCTTCTGCTGATACATTTACTTTTTCTTCACGTTATTTTCTTTCCGCTTCCAAAAAGTTACAATATAATAAATCTTTTATTTTTATCGAGGAAACTATGTCCAGCAAAATTCGCGTCAAAGACGTCGGCCAATATTTGGGCCAAGAAATCACTCTGAAAGGATGGCTGTATAATAAACGTTCCAGCGGCAAATTGCACTTCCTGCAGTTGCGCGACGGAAGCGGTATTATCCAATGCGTTATGTTTAAAGGGGATGTTTCTGCCGAACAGTTTGACCTTGGCGATAAGGTAACACAAGAATCTTCGATTATCGTTACAGGCACTGTACGCGAGGACAAACGTTCTCCTTTGGGATTTGAATTAGGCGTCAAAAATTTGGAAGTGCTGCAAATGGCCAAAGATTACCCCATTTCTCCTAAAGAACACGGACCGGATTTCCTGATGCAAAACCGTCATTTATGGCTTCGTTCCGCTAAACAAACCGCTATTTTACGCATCCGGGACGAAATTATCTTTGCGATTCGTGAATACCTGCATAAAAATGGATTTATTTTATCCGACTCGCCCATTCTAACCCCCGCCGCTTGCGAAGGAAAAAGCACCTTGTTTGAAACGGACTATTTCGGAGAAAAAGCCTTCTTATCCCAAAGCGGACAGCTTTACGCTGAAGCCGCCGCAATGGCTTTAGGACGCACTTATTGCTTCGGCCCCACCTTCCGCGCTGAAAAAAGCAAAACACGCCGTCATTTGACCGAGTTCTGGATGGTTGAGCCTGAAGTCGCTTATAATGATCTGGACGACAATATGGATCTGGCTGAAGACTTTATCAAATATATCGTACGCCAAGTACTCCAAAATTGTGCAGACGATTTAAAAACCCTGGAACGCGATACTTCCAAACTGCAGGCAACTGTTGAGAAAAAATTCCCCCGTATTGATTACACCGATGCCATTGAAATTCTGCACAAGAAAGGGAATGACACCCCTTGGGGCGGTGATATTGGCGGAGATGAAGAAACTTTGTTGGGAGAGGACTATGATACCCCAATTATGATTCACCGTTATCCAGCCGCTATCAAAGCCTTCTATATGAAACGGGATCCTAAAAATCCTAAAGTGGTATTGGCTGTAGACGTGATCGGACCGGAAGGCGCCGGCGAAATTATTGGCGGCAGCGAAAGAGAAGCCGACTACGATACCCTGCTGGCCCGCATGCAGGAACAAGGCTTAGATCCCAAAGGATACGATTGGTACTTGGATTTACGCCGCTATGGAAGCGTTCCCCATGCCGGATTTGGTATGGGAATTGAACGGATGGTCCGCTGGATTTGCGGACTTCAACACGTACGGGAAACGATTCCTTTTGCCCGTATGATGGACAAAATCCATCCGTAAGCTGTATTTTTACCGAAAAACCCTGGAGAATATTCCGGGGTTTTTTCATCATAAATTACGGACCCAAACCCCAAAACAGAAGAAAAAATCCATCAAAAAGAGGTGCTTCCCTATAAATTTGGCTGGTAGATAAAAACGCTGGAATTTTGAAGTAAAAACCTAAGGTATAAGCCCGAAAAGTTTCATATCACTAAAAAAGATCCTCTTCATAAACCAAGACCGAAACGGTTATTTCTTCCTTGCCATATTTTATCGAACCCACCTCTTCCCCTCAAATGGTTTTCTAAATATAAAAACTCCCGAATACGAAATAATCGGGAGTTTTTTTAAAATGAAAATAATTTAGCGCGTCAACGTTTTTGCCTGTGCCGGCTTGGCTTTGCATTCCTGCATTAAATCCGCAGGCGTTTTGTATCCCACAATATTTGATTTTTTGCTGATTCCTCCGTCTTTAGCGCCAATGGAAATCAAATAATCATAAATCTCTTTATTACACGCCAAAGCCGCATATCCAAGCGGCGTCATCGGCATAGCGTTTTTCTGTGGTGCAGCGCGATATTCCAACATCATGGCCAAACGGCCTTCTTTACGGGCTAAGTTTACCAAATGCTTCAGCATCTCCAGGTTTTGGCTATTTACCGCCACATGAAACACATTGCCTTGCGGAGAAGATTCAAACAAACGGGCCATATTATCCACTAAATAAGTAACCATTTCCGTATTTCCGTTTTGTACGGCTATAAATAACGGCGTATATCCGGCTTTGTCCTTTTTAAAAACGGCCGCTTTATTAGATGCAATTACTTTCTTGGCTAATTCCATATCACCCGTCTGGGCCGCGGTAAAAAGATCATCTTCCGTTACAGGTTTATTTTGTGTTTGGTTCGCCTCTAAAGTGGGAATTTCACGTCCTTCCGCCTTGGCCTTCGCGATTAAGGCGGCATTATCCTGTTCAATCACGCTGTTTTTAACTTCCCTTAAATCTTTATTGAACCATTCCAACACTTGTCCGCGTTTATTTTTACGGGCAATCATATACGGGATTAAACCGTCTTTAGCGGCAATAGTCGGATCCGCATCCGCCGCCAGCAAGCGGCGTACCACTTCTTCATATCCTTTGGAAGCCCCCCAATATAAAGCCGTTTGACCCAATTTATTTTGCATATTTACATCCAACGGCGCCTGCATCGTTTGCGGTTTTAATAACTCCCGGATAATTTCCGGATGATTGTAGCGGGCGGCATAAATAAGCGCCGTATTCCCATCGTTGTTGGCTGCATTTACATCGGCGCGGTACGCCATTAAAGACTGTACGCTCGGCACATCACCCAGTGAAGCCGAAATAATAAGAGGCGTATTTCCCTTTCTATTCTTAACATTCGGATCCACTCCCCCCTTCAGCATAGCCAATACCCCCATCGCATTTTTTTGCGCGCTGGCACGGAATAAATAGTCCGAATTTAACCCTTCATGCACCCCGCTGGCTAGAAACAAATCAATAAATTCAGGCATTTTCTTCTCCAACGCCAAATACATGGGAGAATGATTATAATTGTTCTTTGCGTTTATATCCGCCCCCGAATATACCAACAAACGGATAATCGCCGGAAAATTGCCATACAAACTTCTTAATAAGGCCGTATCTTTATTAAAAGCATTCACTTTATTTACATCCGCTCCGCTTAAAATAAGTTGTTGCACGGCTTCCAAATTCCCCATTGTCGCCGCCGCCACAATTAAAGGGTCCCCTTTGCTGTTAACGATATTCGGATTATTGGCAGTCTGGTTATTTAAAATATCCAAAAAGGTTTGCGTGTCTTTTTTTTGCAAGGCTTCGGTAGCATCGTCGGCAATTTCGGTAGGCGTTTTGACCACTACAATTTTGTCAAATTTTCCGCTTTTTTTGCCGGGAGTATAGCCGCTTTTAAACGTAAAAGCAAGCATTAACACAACAGGTATCGCCGCTATAATGGCTAATGTGACAAGAGGTTTTTTAGTCAACACAGAAAATACTTCCGGCATTTTCTTTTCCGACGAAACATTTTCTTTCGTAGAATCTTTTTGATTCGGAAGCATAACCCCTCTCCTTATTTCTTTTTCTTCAATTCTTCTAAAGCCGCCCGTGCAGCTGCCTGCTCCGCCAGTTTTTTATTCCGCCCTTTTCCAACACCTAACTCTTTGCCATCCAAACTTACCCGTACCGTAAACACTTTATCATGTTCCGGCCCTACTGTTTGGATGACTTCATATACCGGCGTATGTTTGCCTCTTTTCTGCAGAAATTCCTGTAATACGCTCTTAAAATCTTGTGCATCCTGGGTAAGCGGCTGAGTTTTGACCCACGGCAAAATCACCTTTTCCGCCGCGTCATAACCCCCGTCAATATAGACCGCGCCGATTACCGCTTCCACGGCATTGGAGATGATGCTGTCGCGCTCTCTGCCGCCCGTAGCCAACTCGCCATGGCCCAAGCTCATAAACCGGCCCAAGCCCAGCTCCTTGCCCCAAAGATACAGGTTCCGCCTAGAAACTAAGTTAGACTTAATTTTAGAAAGCACCCCCTCTTCTACATGAGGGCATTGGTTGTAGATATAATCTGCAACAATGGCTCCTAATATACTGTCTCCCAAGAATTCCAGCCGCTCGTTATGCTTCGAACTGCGGTGCTCCCCGGAAAAAGACTTATGAGTGAGTGCTTCCTTTAAAACGGCCTTATCTTTAAAGCTATATCCTATGATATGCTCTATATCCGTATACACAATTAATTTTTGGCGTTTTGTTCAATGTATTCAATCGCTTCGCCGACGGTTTTAATTTTTTCGGCTTTTTCATCCGGAATATCAATTTTGAATTCGTCTTCCAACGCCATAATCAGCTCCACCGTATCCAAGGAATCCGCGCCCAAATCATTAACAAATTGAGCTTCCGGTTTTACTTGGTCAGCTTCTACTCCCAGTTGTTCCACAATAATATTCTTTACTCTTTCTTGCACGTTTTCTACAGACATTTTTGTCCTCCGGTAATTAAAAGGGGCTTACCCTTGTTACAATTTTATCAAATATAAAGCCCGCCATTGACGGCGAGGATATGCCCCGTAATATACGAAGCATCTTCGCTGGCCAAGAACATTACTGCTTTGGCGATGTCCTGCGTCTTTGCAAATCGTTTTAAAGGAACGGCTTCTAAAGCTTTTGCCTTTACCTCTTCCGGCAGCGCCTCTGTCATTGCCGTCTGCACAAAACCGGGCGCTACCGCATTGATGCGTACCCCGCGGGAACCAAATTCTTTGGCAAAGGTTTTCGTTAAACCGATTATTCCCGCTTTGCTCGCTACATAATTGGCCTGCCCCGCATTGCCCATCTCCCCTACCACAGAAGAAATATTTACAATATTGCCGCTCCTTTTTTTAAACATAATTTTTAACGCCGATTTTGACATTAAAAACGTCCCTTTCAAATTGACGGCAATCACTGCATCCCAATCTTCTTCGCTCATCCGGACAGTCAAATTATCCTTCGTTATCCCCGCATTATTTACAAGCACATCCAAAGAACCGAACTCTTTTACCGTATCCTGCACAAACTGTTCACATTCCTCCGCTTTGGATACATTGACTTGCTGCGTATACACTTTTACTCCATAACCGCCCAGTATTCCTTCCGCCTGTTTCAAAGCTTCCGGGTGGGTGCCGCACACCGACAAATTAGCACCTGCTTTCGCAAATTCTTCCGCAATCGCCAATCCGATTCCGCGCGTCGCGCCGGTAATCATAACGGTTTTACCCTGAAAATCCGACATTACGCTTCCTCCTGATGGATTTCTTTCTCAATTTGATCAAAAACAGGTTTCAAAGCCGCTATTTTCGACGCAATATCCCCAATAAAATCTTTTTCCACCAACCGGGCCGCCGTCTTGATGGCGTTATAAATGGCAAAATCGTTCGATTTACCGTGGGAAATGATGGCTACCCCGTTTACCCCTACCAGCGGCGCCCCTCCATAACAATCCGGATTGGTATGATTCTTGACCGCCTTAAAAGCACCTTTAGATAAAAGCGCGCCCAAAACAGCCAAAGGACGTTTTTTGATTTCGCGCTTAATCATATGAATCATCGTTTTAGCCAAACCTTCCGCCATTTTTAAAACGATATTCCCCACAAAACCGTCACAAACGATCACGTCCGTATCACCGGTATTGATGTCGCGTCCTTCCACGGTGCCTCTAAAGTTTACGCCTATTTCACGCATATGCGGAACCGTATGCTTGACTAAAAAGTTGCCTTTTGTCTCCTCTTCTCCAATCGATAAAACGCCCACCGTAGGAGCGGGAATATCAAACACCTTCTGCATATAAGCCGACCCCATCACCGCAAATTGCAGCAGATGAATCGGTTTACAATCGGCGTTAGCGCCACCGTCCAATAACAAACTTACGCCTTTATAAGTGGGCATGGGCGTAGCAATAGCCGGACGTTGGACCCCCTTAATCCGTCCCATCCCAAACAACGCCGCTACCATAGCGGCGCCGGAATGACCGGCAGACACAAATGCGTCCGCCTGCTTCCGGCGTACTAAATTGGCGCATACCAAAATACTCGCATCTTTTTTATTGCGGCATTCTTTGGCCGGTTCGGCATTCATATCTATAGTCAACGGGGCGTGGACAATAGATATATTTTTAGGCGTTTGTTGATAGCCTAACGCAGCAAGTTCACGGCGCAAAACAGCCTCGTCCCCCACCAAGATAATCTCTAAACCAAGATCCTTGGCGGCTTTCAAAGCGCCCAATACATTGGGTTTTGCGCCGAAATCTCCGCCTAATGCGTCTAAGGCTATTTTCATATCAAACCGTTTATTTGGCTTCTTCAGCCGCTTCGGCTTTCGTTTTCTGCGCCACGACTACTCGGTCTTTATAGAACCCGCAGGTCGGACAGACGTTGTGCGGCAATCTGGGAGATTTGCAATTCGGGCAGGCTACGAGCTGCGGTAATTCCACCCCGGAATTGTGAGATCTTCTCATATCCCGGCGGGAACGAGTATGTTTTTTCTTTGGATTCGGCATTGGTTTAACTCCTGTTTTACTCTAGTAAAATTCAAAAAGAATTCTTACTTAAATTTTCCTTTTAACTCAGCAAAAGGCGACAAACTGACCGGCTTACATCCGCATTCAGCGGTATTTAAGTCCTGCCCGCACTGGGGACACAGCCCCTTGCAGTCAGGCTTGCATAAAAAACGGATATCCTCCGTTAAAGCCAGTGTTTGCCTTACCAGTAACATTATATCAATTATTTCCGACTTGTTGCTATATGTTTCCAAAAATTCTTCGGCAAAATCCTGTTCCGTCATCTTCAGACACCGCGCACACTGCACCAAACGTTTCCCGGCGATTTTCCCTTTGACCAGTATCTCTTTTGAAGCCACGGAAAAAGAAAGCGAAACCGTTACGCTGGTAATTTTATTGGGTTGTGTAAAAACATCGCTGAAATATTTCGGGCTCAACTGCGCCGTACACTCCAGTCCGCCCAACCGCAAAATATCAGCCGTCTTAAATTGTAAATCCTGTGGAACATCATAATCATGATAAAACGCATTTTCAGTCATATTTATATTTTAACAATTTTTCCCATACGCCGGCATATATGAACCTTTCTCTATTAATCGAGATAGGCCAACACACGAAATATTAATTCTCTTTCTCGAACTGACGCTCTAATGCGGCTACGTCAATCATCCCGTTTCCTTGGGCGATATCGGGCAGACCGGGTATTTTAACGGAGGCCTTTTTGAGAGCCTCTTTTACTTCCTGTACCGTAGGATAGCGTCCTAATTTCCGCTGGAGCCCTTCTACCGCCAGAGCCGCCGCCGCACTGACAAATCCAGCCGCCGCGGAAGTACCGCTCATCAACGTATAATCTCCATCCGCAGAAGTCGTATAGATCCGGTCCCCGGGTGCGATAAATTCTATCTCAGGGCCATAAGCCGAATTGGAATAAAGAGTTTTACCGTCCGCCGCCAACGCACTGACCGCAATGACCGTATCCAAATCTGCCGGATAAAACACTCCCGGAAATCCAAAATTCCCAGCCGGAGAAACGATTGTAACACCCGAATCATGCGCACGGTTAATGGCATGGGTAAGCGCCGCGTAGCCTCCGCCTGAAACGCCATAGCTTAAATTAATCACGGTAATTTTGTCCGCGGGATTTTGCTCATTATACGTTAAAATCGTGTTAATGGCTGCCGCGGCGGCCTGCGGACCAATTAAACGACTTCCGTCATCAATTTTATAGACTAATAAAGC